>JAABQU010000233.1 GCA_011391285.1 Thiobacillus sp. | reverse complement strand
GCGAGGTCGACCCGATCAGCGTGCAGATCGCCGGCGCCGATCCGGCGATGATGGCCGAGGCCGCCCGCCACAACGTCGACCGCGGCGCGCAGATCATCGACATCAACATGGGCTGCCCGGCCAAGAAGGTGTGCAACGTGATGGCTGGCTCCGCCCTGCTGCAGGATGAGGCGCTGGTCGGACGCATCCTCGATGCGGTGGTGAAGGCGGTTCCCGAGGTGCCGGTCACCCTGAAGATCCGCACCGGGTGGGATCGCGAGCACCGCAATGCGCTCAACATCCTGAAGATTGCCGAGAACGCCGGGGTGCAGGCGCTGGCCATGCACGGCCGCACCCGCGCCTGCGGCTACACCGGCGAGGCCGAATACGACACCCTTCGCGCCGTGAAGGCGGAAGCGCGGATTCCCGTCATTGCCAACGGCGACATCACCACGCCGGAAAAGGCGCAATACGTGCTGGAATACACCGGCGCCGACGCCGTGATGATCGGCCGCGCCGCGCAGGGACGGCCGTGGATTTTCCGCGAGATCGAGTATTTTCTGCAGACCGGCCAGCACCTGCCGCAGCCGGAGGTGGCTGAAATCCACGCCATCCTGCTCGAACACATTCATGACCTGTATTCGTTTTATGGGGACGTCACCGGGGTGCGCGTCGCGCGCAAGCACATTTCCTGGTACACGAAAGGACTGGTCGGCAGCAGCGCCTTCCGCCACACCATGAACCGGCTCGACTCGGTGGCCGAACAACTGGCCGTGGTCAACGAGTACTTTGCCCAGGCGGCACGCGCCGACAGCCGCCTGCGATACGATGACAATCACGACAACAATAACGCGGAAGACATGTCGTCTGCTTCACGGCTGGCGGCATAAAGGGGAACTTCAAAATGATAGAAGAAAACGAAATCGCCGCCTGCATGCGGCGATCGCTCAATCGCTATTTCAAGGATCTCGATGGCGAAATACCGAGCGAGATTTACGGCATGGTATTGAGCGCAGTGGAAAAGCCTCTGCTGGCCTATATCCTCGATCGCGCCGAGGGCAACCAGACGCGCGCCGCCGACATGCTCGGCATCAACCGCAACACCCTGCGCAAGAAAATGCGCGAACACGGCCTCTCCGAATAGACCCATCATGACCATTGCCACCTCGAAAATACAGCGCGCCCTGCTCTCCGTGTCGGACAAAACCGGCCTCGTCGAATTCGCCCGCGCGCTGGCCGATGCCGGTGTCGAACTGCTGTCCACCGGAGGCACCGCAAAGGCGCTGCGCGACGCCGGCCTCGCGGTGATCGACGTCAGCGAATACACCGGCTTCCCGGAGATGCTCGACGGCCGCGTGAAGACACTGCATCCCAAGGTGCACGGCGGCATCCTGGCCCGTCGCGACCTGCCCGAGCACGTTGCCACCATGGACGCGCACGGCATGGGCTACATCGATCTGGTGTGCGTCAACCTGTATCCCTTCGTTGCCACGGTATCGAAGCCGCATACGCTGGACGAGGCGATCGAGAACATCGACATCGGCGGCCCGGCCATGGTGCGTTCGTCCGCCAAGAACTATCACCATGTCGCCATCGTCACCGATCCGGCCGACTATCCCGCGCTGGTGACCGAAATGCAGGTCAACGAGGGTTCGCTGACCGACGCCACCCGCTTCAAGCTGGCGAAGAAAGCCTTCACCCACACTGCGCAGTACGACGGCCATATCAGCAACTACCTCACCGCGCTGAGCGAGAGCAGCGAGCGCGAAGCATTCGGCGAACAACTCACGCTGCAGTTTTCCCGCGCGCAGACCTGCCGCTACGGCGAAAACCCGCACCAGGCCGGCGCCTTCTATGTCGAGGCCAACGCCCCCGCCGGCACCATTGCAACGGCGCGCCAGATCCAGGGCAAGGAACTGAGCTACAACAACATCGCCGACACCGACGCGGCGCTCGAATGCGTGAAACTGTTCGACACCGCGCCCGCCTGCGTCATCGTCAAGCACGCCAACCCCTGCGGTGTTGCCTACGGAAGCAGCCTGCTGGACGCCTACAACCGCGCCTACCAGACCGATCCCGAGTCGGCCTTCGGCGGCATCATCGCCTTCAACGGCCGCCTCGATGGCGAGACCGCTGCCGCCATCGTCGAGCGCCAGTTCGTCGAAGTCATCATCGCGCCCGAAGTCAGCCCCGAAGCCTCCGCCGCCGTCGCCGCGAAGAAGAATGTGCGCCTGCTCGAATGCGGTGCTTGGTCGGGCGCAGTCGCCCAACTCGACATGAAGCGGGTGGCCGGCGGCCTGCTGGTGCAGGACGCCGACGTGCTGCTGCACGGCGAACTGAAGACCGTCACCGACCGCGCGCCCACCGCCCAGGAAATGGACGACCTGCTGTTCGCCTGGCGCGTGGCCAAGTTCGTCAAGTCCAACGCGATCGTCTACGCCCGTGACCGCATGACCGTCGGCGTCGGCGCTGGGCAAATGAGCCGCGTCAACTCCGCCCGCATCGCCGCGATCAAGGCCGAGCACGCCGGCCTGCCGGTGCCCGGCTCGGTGATGGCCTCAGACGCCTTCTTCCCCTTCCGCGACGGCATCGACCAGGCCGCGGCAGCCGGCATCAAGGCCGTGATCCAGCCCGGCGGCTCGATGCGCGACGACGAGGTCATCGCCGCAGCCAACGAGCACGGCATCGCGATGGTGTTCACCGGCACGCGGCATTTCCGGCACTAGGGATCAGGGGGCAGGATTCAGGGATCAGTGAATGTGCGGCCAAGGCCGCAGTTTCTGAATCCCCGCCCCTGACCCCCTCTCCCTGAATCCTGACCCCTGAATCCTGACCCCTATATGAAACTCCTAGTCATCGGCTCCGGCGGACGCGAACACGCACTGGCGTGGAAGCTTGCGCAATCGCCCCGCGTCTCGCAGGTTTTCGTTGCGCCCGGTAACGGCGGCACGGCGACTGAGGATGGGCTCGTCAACGTCCCGCTGACGGAGATTCCCTCGTTGGTCGAGTTTGTCCGCCGTGACCCGGACATCGCGCTGACCGTGGTCGGTCCCGAAGCGCCGCTGGCTGCCGGCGTGGTCGACGCCTTCCGCGCCGCCGGCCTGAAGATTTTTGGCCCCACCCAGGCCGCCGCCCAACTCGAAAGCTCGAAGGATTTCGCCAAGCAGTTCATGGCCCGCCACGGCATTCCCACGGCGGCCTTTGGCACCTTCACCGATGCCGCCGCCGCGCATGCCTACATCGATCAGCACGGTGTGCCCATCGTGGTGAAGGCCGACGGCCTGGCTGCCGGCAAAGGCGTGGTGGTCGCAACGACGGCCGAGGAAGCGCACGCCGCCGTCGACGCCATGCTCGCCGGCAACAGCATGGGCGAAGCCGGTCACCGCGTGGTCGTCGAGGAATGCCTCCTGGGCGAGGAAGCCAGCTTTATCGTCATGGTCGACGGCGAGCACGTGCTGGCGCTGGCCTCGAGCCAGGACCACAAACGTCTGGGCGACGGCGACACCGGCCCCAACACCGGCGGCATGGGCGCCTATTCGCCGGCGCCGGTGGTCACCCCCCAACTGCACGCGCGCATCATGCGCGAAGTGATCCATCCCACCGTCGACGGCATGGCCGCCGACGGCATCCGGTTCACCGGCTTTCTCTATGCCGGCATCATGGTCGGCGCCGACGGCGCCCCCAAGGTGCTGGAATTCAACTGCCGCATGGGCGACCCGGAAACCCAGCCCATCATGATGCGGCTGAAATCGGATCTCGTCGGCCTAATGGAAGCCGCCGTCAATGGCCGCCTCGACCAGATCGAAGTCGAATGGGATCGACGCACCGCGCTCGCCGTGGTGCTCGCCGCTGCCGGCTATCCCGACGCCCCGCAGAAAGGCGCCGTCATCGGCCCGCTGCCGGCCACGGCCGAAGACCTGCACGTGTTCCATGCCGGCACTGCGGCACAGGATGGCCGCACCGTGGTGAGCGGCGGCCGCGTGCTGGCTGTCACCGCGCTCGGCGACAGCGTGCGCATGGCGCAGAAGCGCGCCTATGAAGCCGTTGCCGGCATCCACTTCGACGACATGCAATACCGCCGCGACATCGGCTGGCGCGCGCTTGACCGGAAGAAGTAAGCCGTGAGGCACGACGCGGCGGACTTGCGCGTCCACCTGCAGCGCGGCGGCCTCGTCGCCTACCCGACCGAATCCTGCTACGGCCTCGGCTGCGACCCGCGCAACCCGCGCGCACTGAAGCGCCTCATCCGGCTGAAGGGCCGCAGCGCCGCCAAGGGCCTGCTCCTGATCGCCGACCATTTCAGGCGGCTGCTGCCCTTCATGCGCCCCCTGCGCCCGGCCGACCTGGCACGGATACAGCGCAGCTGGCCCGGCCCGGTGACCTGGGTGGTGCCGGCCGCCGCCACCTGTTCGCCGCTGCTCACCGGCGGCCGCACCACCCTCGCGGTGCGCGTCACCGCCCACCCCGGTGCCGCCCGATTGTGCCGCAGCCTCGGCATGGCGCTGGTCTCCACCAGCGCCAACAAAAGCGGCCAGAAACCTGCTAAAAATGCTGCAGAATGCCGCAGAATATTTGGCAAGCGCGTGCGCGTGATTGATGGCCGTATCGGCACGCGCAAACGCCCCTCCACCCTGATCGATCTTGCAACCGGAACCGTGCTGAGACCCTGATGTCCGCTTCTTTTGATACCACCGCCGTCAAAACCTATCTGCTCGACCTGCAGGCGCGCATCGTCGCCACGCTCGAGACTGCCGACGGCCTGCCCTTCCGCACCGATTCCTGGGAACGCCCCGAAGGCGGCGGCGGCATTTCGCGCCTGATCGAGGAAGGCCGCGTGCTGGAGCGCGGCGGGGTGAATTTCTCGCACGTGCTGGGCAGCCAGCTGCCGCCGTCGGCGACCGCGCACCGCCCCGAACTTGCCGGCCGGCGCTGGGAAGCGATGGGCGTCTCGCTGGTGCTGCACCCAAAGAACCCCTACGCGCCGACGGTGCACATGAACGTGCGCTGCTTCGTCGCGATGAAGGACGGCGAGGATCCGGTGTGGTGGTTCGGCGGCGGCATGGACCTCACCCCGTATTACGGATTCGAGGAGGACGCGAAACATTTCCACGCCACCTGCAAGACTGCGCTTGATCCCTTCGGTGCCGAACTGCATCCGCGCTTCAAGCAGTGGTGCGACACCTACTTCTTCCTCAAGCACCGCAACGAGCCGCGCGGCATCGGCGGCGTCTTCTTCGACGACTTTTCCGAAGGCGGCTTCGATCTTGCGTTCGGCATGACGAAAAGCGTGGGCGACGCCTTTCTCGCCGCCTATCTGCCGATTCTGGAGCGCCGCCGTGACATCGCCTACGGCGAGCGCGAGCGCGATTTCCAGGCCTACCGGCGCGGACGCTACGTCGAATTCAACCTGGTGTACGACCGCGGCACCCTGTTCGGCCTGCAGTCGGGCGGGCGCACCGAATCGATCCTGATGTCGCTGCCGCCGATCGTGAAATGGCGTTATGACTGGAACCCGGAACCCGGCACGCCCGAGGCGCAGCTCTACACCGATTTTCTGACCGCGCGTGACTGGGTCTAGCGGTGCGTAAATTTCCGCGCCGCATTCTCATAGGACTCGGCATCCTGCTGCTGATTATCGGACTGGCCGGCCTCATCGCCTGGGAACTGTTGTCGTCGGCGCTGGAAGCCCAATTCCTCGCCAGAACCGCGCAGAAGATGACCTGGGAAATCCGGCCGGGGCCGTCCGACCACATCCGCTATCCGGGACAGGGGCCATACGACATCCGCCTGGGCTACAGCAAGCTGCCGGATTATCTGGCGCGACTGGAAAAAGCCGGCTGGCAGATAGACCATCAGGCCCGGATCAGCCCGCAGATGGCGCGCGCCGACGACCTGGGTCTGTTCCTGCCCTACCAGGAGAAGGACCAGGCCGGCCTGAGCCTGCTCGACAGCGACGGCAAGCAGTTGTATCGGGCTCAATACCCGACGCGGGCATACGACCGCTTCGAAGACATCCCCAAGGTACTGGTGGATGCCCTGCTCCACATCGAGAACCGCGAGCTGCTGACCGAGCAGTTCCCCACCCGCAACCCGGCGGTGGAGTGGGACCGCCTGGCGCAGGCGCTGATGGAAAAAGGCATCAGCATGATCGACCGCAACCGCAACGTGCCGGGCGGCAGCACCCTGCCGACGCAGATCGAGAAATACCGCCATTCACCGGAAGGCCTGACCAACAGCATGGGCGCGAAGCTGCGCCAGATGGGCACCGCCAGCGTGCGCGCCTATCTGGACGGCACCAACACGCTGCCGATGCGCAAGAAGACGGTGACGGCCTATCTGAATACAGTACCCCTTTCCGCCGCGCCGCGTTTCGGCGAAGTCAACGGCATCGGCGACGGGCTGTGGGCCTGGTACGGCCTCGATTTCGACGAGATCAACCGCACCCTGGCCAGAAAACCTGCCGCGGGTGACAACGCGTATGCCAGCGCGCTGAAGCATTCACTGTCGCTGATCGTGGCGGAACGCCGCCCTTCGTATTATCTGGCGGCCAACCGCAAGGCGCTCGACGCGCTCACCGACGACCACCTCGACCTGCTGGGCAACGCCAACCTGATTCCGCGCGAAATAGCCGACCTCGCCAAGCAGGTCAAGCTGCGCACCACCAGCCAGCGCACCGATCCGCCACCGCCGCGCTTCGTCGACCAGAAGGCCATCAATGCGCAGCGCATCCGTGTCGCCGCGCTGCTGGGCGAACCGCGTCTGTACGATCTCGACCGGATCGATCTGCAGGTCGACACCACCATCAACCAGCCGGCGCAGAAAATCGTCAGCCAGTATCTGCAAAGCCTGGCCAAACCTGAAGCCGCCGCTGCGTCGGGCCTGATCGGGCATCGCCTGCTGCAGCCCGACAACCCGCTGGGCGAGGTGATCTACAGCTTCACGCTGTACGAAAAAACAGCGTCCGGAAATGTGTTGCGCGTCCAGGCCGACAACCTCAACCAGCCCTTCGACATCAACAGTCAGGCGCGTCTGGATCTCGGCTCCACCGCCAAGCTGCGCACCCTGGTCACCTATCTTGAAATCATCGCGCGGCTGCATGCCGAATACCGCACGCTCGACGATGCCGCGCTCATGCAGAATGCACAGCCGCGGCGCGACGAATTGGGGCGGTGGGTGGCCGAACGCCTCGCCGCAAATCGCAACGAGACCCTAGCGGTCACGCTCGATGCGGCGATGGGCCGCTCCTATTCCGCCATGCCGACACCCTTCTTCACCGGCGGCGGCGTGCACAACTTCGCCAACTTCGACGTCAAGGACAACGCACGCGAGATGGATGTGTGGGAGGCCACGCGGAATTCGGTCAACCTGGTGTACATCCGCATGATGCGCGACATCGTCCGCCACTATTCCAGCAGCACCCCGGGGGCGGCGGCACGCATCCTGGACGACGCGAGCAACCCGATGCGGGAGACCTATCTCGCCCGTTTCGTCGATCGGGAAGGCCGCGTCTTCACCAGCCGTTTTTACCAGCGCCACAAGAATTCCAGCGCGGTGCAGATGGCGGACGACCTCTACGGCCGCATCGGCCTCAATCCGCGCCGGTTTGCCGCCGTGTTCCGCTATCTGGAACCCCAGGCGAAACTTGACGCGTTCGTGCTCGCCCTGCGCACCCATGTGCCGGCCAGCGCCAGCCTTGGCCCCAAAACCCTCGAGTCGCTGTACCGAGCCCATGCGCCGGAGGCCTACAGCCTGGCCGACCGCGGCTACATCACGCAGATTCATCCGCTGGAGCTATGGGTGGTGAAAACCCTGCGCGCGGCACCCGAAACCAACCTCGACACCCTGTACGAATCCGGCGCGGGGGTGCGCCTCGAAGTCTACGACTGGCTGTTCAGCACCAGCCGCAAGAACACGCAGGACATTCGCATCCAGTCGCTGCTGGAAGTCGAGGCCTTCGACCGCCTGCTGGTCGACTGGAAACGCCTGGGCTACCCGTTCGACACGCTGACGCCGTCCTACGCCACGGCAATCGGCAGCTCGGGTGACCGCCCTGCCGCGCTGGCGGAACTGATGAGCATCCTGGTCAACGATGGCGTGCGGGTGCCGCTGACCAGCATCAGCGGCCTGCATTTTGCTGCCAACACGCCTTACGACACGCGCCTGTCGCCCAAGCCGGCCAAGGGCGAACGCCTGATGCCAGCCGAGGTCGCGCAAACGGTGCGGCGGGCGCTGGCCCAGGTGGTGGAATCCGGCACCGCCGTGCGGCTGGCCGGCACCCTGAAGGCGTCCGACGGGCAGCCACTGACGCTCGGCGGCAAGACCGGTACCGGCGACCATCGCTACGAACGCTATGGCAAGGGCGGCCAGCTGCTCGAATCTCGCGTGGTCAACCGCACTGCAACGTTTGTCTTCTATCTGGGCGACCGTCACTTCGGCACGCTGACGGCCCTGGTGCAGGGCGAGCAGGCCGGACAATTCGGCTATACCAGTTCGCTCACCGCGCAGATCCTGAAAACCCTGCTGCCGCAACTGCAGCCGCACCTGAACCTGCCACCGCCACCACCCAAGCCCGCGCCCGCGCCCGCGCCCGAAGAAGTGCCCGCCGCGGCACCGATTGGACCGGCCCGCACGGTGCAGGAAAAGCCCGATGGATCAACCAGCCAGGCCGATCCACCCGTCAAGAGCCCGGCGCCGACCGAGGGCGGCTTCCCGGAAGACCTTGAGCCCAGCGTGGTGGTGCCGGTTCCGGCCACCCCGCCGGCGCCGGATCCCGCCCCCGAGGGCTGGTTGCAGTGAACCCGGAACACGACATCGCGCTCAAATCGGATATGCTGAAAAGCAGTCCTTTTATCATCCCGACATGAAAGACAACATCCAGCCCCTGATACAGCACACGCCCCCCGATGCCGGCAATGTCAGCATCCCGGCGTTGCGGGTGCTGTCGGAGATCACCACCAGCCTGTCGACCGACTCCAACGTCGAGCAGCTGCTGGGGCGCTTCCTGTCGACCATGATCCGGCTGGCCGGCGCGCAGGCCGGCGCGGTGCGCGTCATCACCGACGACCGCACCCACCTGCGGCTGATCAGTTCGGTCGGCCTGCCGCCCGAACTGGTCGAGCACGAGAACCTGGTCAGCGTCGATTGCGGCGTGTGCGGCAAGGCCGCGCGCGAAGTCACGGTCAGCAGCTGGAACAACGTCGCCTTCTGCAAGCGCCAGGCCAACGACGCGTATTTCAGCGACACCTGCAACACCGTGGTGGCGGTGCCGCTGATGCACAAGAACCAGGTGATGGGCGTCTACAACCTGTTCCTGGAAGAAGGCCATGTCGTCCCCGAGGACGTGCGCCTGCTGTTCCGCTCGATCAGCGAACACCTCGGCATCGCGCTGGAAAACGCGCGGCTCACCCGCGAGAACATGCGCATCTCGCTGATGAACGAGCGCCAGATGCTGGCCAACCAGATTCACGATTCGCTGGCGCAGACGCTGGCCTACGCCAAGATGCGGCTCACCGTGCTGTCCGACGCGATGCGCCACGAGGACTACCCCAAGGCCAACCGCTATCTGGGCGACGTCGAGGAAGCGGTCGACCTCGCCTACGCCGACCTGCGCGACCTCATCACCCAGTACCGCGACCGCATCAACCCGCGCGGCCTGGTGCCGGCGATCCAGGAACTGGCCAAGAGCTTCCGCAAGAAGGCCAACGCCGACGTCGATTTCCTCAATCTGGTGCAGGATGTATCGCTCACGCCCGACGAGGAAATCCAGGTCTTCCACATCATCCAGGAATCGCTCTACAACATCGCCAAGCACGCCCGCGCGCGCCATGTCGTCATCACCTTCGACCTGGAAAACGGCCAGTACATCGTCAACGTCGCCGACGACGGCGTCGGCGTGCAGAAGAAAAAGGACGAGTCGTCCACCATGGGCAAGAGCTTCGGGCTGACCATCATGCGCGAGCGTGCCGCCAAGCTGGACGGCAAGCTCATCGTCGAGTCGCGTCCCGCAGGCGGCACCGTCATCCGCCTGGTCTTCCCCCAGCGCAAGTCCGAAAACGCCGCATGAGCCTGAAAACGCGCATCATCCTCGTCGACGACCACACCCTGTTCCGCAAGGGCCTGGCCGAACTGCTCGAGCAAAGCGGCAGCATCGAAGTCACCGCCTTTACCGGCAAGCCGGAAGAAGTCGAGATGCTGCTCAAGGCCCACCGCCCTGACGTGTTGATCCTCGACCTCAACATGCCCGGCACCGACGGCATCACCCTGATGCAGCAACTGCGTGCCGACGGCCACGACCTGCCCGTCCTCATCCTCACCTTGAGCGAAGCCGAGGATGACCTCGCCCGCGCCCTGCGCGCCGGCGCCAATGGCTATCTGCTGAAAAGCATGGAACCCGACGAAGTCGTCGACGCCATCCAGCGCGCCCAGCGCGGCGAAACCGTTGTCGCCCCCGCCATGACCGCCAAGCTCGTCAATCTGTACGACAAGAAAGGCCAGGATGCGGGTTCCCTGCTCGACGCCCTGACCCCGCGCGAACGCGAAATCCTCACCCACCTGTCGCGCGGCGAGTCCAACAAGGCCATCGCCCGCACCCTCGACATCAGCCACGACACCGTCAAGCTGCACGTGCGACATATCCTCGCCAAGCTGAACCTGTCTTCGCGGGTGGAAGCAGCGGTGTTCGCGGTGGAGCACCGGGTGGCGCCGGGGGGGCGCAACGAGGGGAGATAGGCAATCTGTGTATTGCGTGCCGATATGGGAACGGGCGGGATGCATGGCTCGCATCATGCGAAACGGCTTCGGAAAAAACACAGCAGGCGTATTCCCATGTCGAATGCGCGCGCCCCAAATAAGCCCGGGCTGCCGGGACCAAGGGCTTAACGTGAAACCGGGCGCGTTATACACTTTTGGTGTTGCTGCCGATCCGCCTTTGCAGGTGTCCACGCTACGAACGCCGAGACAGGACGCCGCTTTCCCCTGACTGTCAGGACGCAGAGAAGCAGACAACGGAGGGCCTGGGCGAAGAAAATGGACTAGGCTTTACAGTAAATTCAGGGGGAGAACCACATGGGCTGTTCTGGATTGTCATCGCTCGCGTCACCACCACTTGCACGCGACGGACAACACCCGCTCGCGTCCGACCATTCGTTCGAGCGCGGGTACCGCAAAACCTTCCTGTCCTTCATGTTGATTCATGCGGCGGCACGCCGCTCAACGCGTGCACGTTAGGACCATCATGCCCTCCGCCCTTGATGTCAGAAGAATTCGCTGCCTGGACGGCTTGAACTACTCCTTTCAAATGCTCCGGCATTGCTACGCGGGGCTGTGGGAAACGTGCTGCGAGATTCCAAATGACAACGCAAAAATCATCCCGGCCCTTGCAGCGGTATGGGGCTTCATCGATGCCCTGCATCGAATCCGCGAGATTGCTCAAGCGGTACCCGGCTTGAGTGCAAAGCACCCTGAGATGCAGGCATTCCTGTCCGCCTCGGTCCTGGCGGAAGACTACCGTCATTACATTCATCACTTGAGGGGCGAGTTGGCCAACGATGCCCCCACCAGCTCATTTCCCGTGTGGGGCTCTCTGTCCTGGGTGGATCCTGCCAATCCGGCCCGGTCTCATATGGCCGTAATCGGTACGCAAATCGAGGGTACCAATTACACCGGTTGTCCCTTCGACAAAGTTGAAAAGAAATGGGTAAGCAAGGTCTGTCTGGGACTGAACGGAAAGTCATTCAATTTCGATCCGGTTTTCCTTTCCGCCGCCAGATTCGAAGCATTCATTCTTCCGTTGCTGAACGAAAAAACGTCCAAGCACGTTCAGCTCCAGGAAGAGCTTCCATTCATTTCCGTAGACTTCATTCACGGCGCAGGGTCCTGACATTCCGGCCGCTGAAACAGCCAAATGGCTACGCCATTGCCCACGAAGCCGATGAGCCAGGCTGTCCACTTCCGCGAAGCATCCAAGGAAGACCTGCCGGACATTCTCCGTCTTCTGTCCCAACCCGACATGGACGATGGCCAGGTGCTGTCGGTGGCCGAAGCCGAACGGCTGTTCGACCGCATGGCGCGCTATCCCGACTACCGGATGTATATGGCAATTCGCGACGACAGGATCATGGGCACCTTAGCCCTGCAGATCATGGACAAGCTCGCGCATCAGGGCGCGCCATCCGGGGTGATTGAGGATGTGGCCGTCGACCCGCAATGTCAGGGACAGGGAATCGGGACAGCCATGGTGCGGCATGCGCTTCGGGTGTGCGGAGAAAAGGGCTGCTACAAGGTCGCGCTCTCGTCCAATCTCAAGCGCGAGCGCGCGCATGCTTTCTACGAGTCGCTCGGTTTTGAGCGGCATGGCTACAGCTTTGAAATTGTGCCGCCACCCCCGCTTCCAGCCGACGCGGCCTTGCGGCCCGCGCGCGACACGTGAAGCGCGCCGGGCTCTCCGCCCGCGAAGTATCCGCTGACTACGACCACACCCCGGGCCGCGTCGTAAAACTGTCCAGCACGCGCAGGTAGCTGGCGCGCGCGACGACCGAGGGATCGGGCAGGTTCTGCTGGCTCATGCTGCCTTTCAGCTGGGCGACCGAATCGTATTCCTTTTCCTCCATCCAGTTCTGCATCGCCGCCAGGATCTCGGTGAGCTTGTCGGGGCCGTGCTCGAGCAGGCAGGACGCGAGATGCACGACGTCGGCGCCGGCCAGCAAGAGTTTCAGCGCCTCGCTTTCGCTATGGACGCCGCCGGTGGCGGCGAGCGTCATGCGGGTGCGGCCGTGCAGGATGGCGATCCAGCGGATGCGCAGCAGCGCCTCTTCGGCCGTGGACAGATGCAGCTGGTCGGTCATGCGCAGTGTGTCGAGGTCGATGTCGGGCTGGTAGAAGCGGTTGAACAGCGCGATGCCCTGCGCGCCGGCATGTTCGAGCTGCTGCACGAAATGCGGCAGGGAAGAAAAGAAGGGCGACAGCTTCATCACGATGGGCAGGCTGACCACACGGCGCAATTCGATGAGCAGGCTGAGATAGCGCGCCTCCACCGACTCGGCGGAATGCCGGGTACTGGCGGCGACGTGGTAGACATTGAGCTCCAGCGCATCGGCGCCTGCTTGCTCCAGCGCGCGCCCCAGTTCCACCCAGCCCGAGGGCGACACGCCATTGAGGCTTGCCACCACCGGAATCTCCAGCCGACGCTTGAGCTGATGCAGATGCGCCAGGTAGCGGTCGAGGCCGCCCTGGAATTCGCCGGTGTCGGGGAGAAACCCATCTGCCTCGCCGTGTCCGAGGTCGGCATGCAGCAGGAAGCGGTCGAGCATCGCGTCTTCCGCGTGCAATTCCTCCTCGAACAGCGAATACATCACCAGCGCGGCAGCGCCGGCATCCTCCAGCCGCAGCGCGGTGTCGAGATCGCGCGACAGCGGCGAGGCCGAGGGCACCAGCGGGTTCTTCAGCTTGAGACCGAGGTAGTCGGTGGAAAGATCGATCATGTCAGGCTTCCTTTTTGGGTGCGTCGGCATGGCTTTGTGCCAGCTCCTGATACGTCTTGAAGCGCCGCTCGGCGTCCTGCTGCGCCTGCTCGAGGAAACGCTGCGCGGCTTCAGGGTGGCTGCGCTGCAACATGGCGAAACGGGTTTCTGATTCCATGAAGGCCTTGATCGGCTGGCTGGGCGCGGCGGAGTCGAGCTTGAAGGGGTTGCCACCCGCCTCCGCCAGCCGCGGGTCGAAGCGGAACAGCGGCCAGTGACCGCTTTTCACCGCGATTTCCTGCTGGCGCTGGTTGTAGAGCATGTCGTAGCCGTGGGCAATGCACGGGCTGTAGGCGACGATCAGCGAGGGTCCCGGATAGGCCTCGGCTTCATGGAACACGCGCAGGGTCTGCACGTCCTTGGCGCCGTAGGCGACGGTGGCGACGTAGACGTGGCCGTAGTCGCTGGCCAGTTTGGCGAGATCCTTCTTCGCGGTAGCCTTGCCGCCGGCGGAGAACTTGGCGACGGCGCCGATCGGCGTAGCCTTTGAGGTCTGGCCGCCGGTGTTGGAATACACCTCGGTGTCGAGCACCAGGATGTTGACGTCGTACGGCAGCGCCAGCACATGGTCGAGCCCGCCGTAGCCGATGTCGTAGGCCCAGCCATCGCCGCCGATGATCCACACCGAGCGGCGGATCAGCCATTCGGCGACGGAGGCGAGTTCCTTCGCGCGCGGATGTCTGGAGGCCACGAGCTTTTCGCGCAGCAGCGCGACGCGCCGGCGCTGCTCGACGATGCCGGCCTCCTCGCGCTGGTCGGTGTTGACCAGGGCGTCGGCCAGGTCGCCGCCGATTTCACCGGCCAGTTCGCGCGCCAGTTGTTGCGCATAGGCCATCAACTGGTCTGAAGAGAGCCGCATGCCGAGACCGAATTCGGCGTTGTCCTCGAACAGCGAGTTGCTCCAGGCCGGGCCGCGCCCGGCACCGTTGACGGTATACGGTGTACTCGGCAGATTTCCGCCGTAGATCGACGAACAGCCGGTGGCGTTGGCGATCAGCATGCGGTCGCCGAACAGTTGCGTCGCCAGCCTGATGTAGGGCGTCTCGCCGCAGCCGGCGCAGGCGCCGGAAAACTCGAACAGCGGGTCGAGCAGCATGGAGCCCGGGATGGTGCCGTGCTTGATCAGGCTGCGGTCGAATTCGGGCAGGCGCAGGAAAAAGGCGAGGTTGTCGCGCTCCGGGTCGCGCAGGAGATCGACCGGCGCCATGTTCACCGCGCGCCGACTGACGTTGGACTTGTCGTGGATCGGGCAGGCCTCGACGCAGTCGCCGCAGCCGGTGCAGTCTTCCGGCGCCACCTGATAGCTGATGTGGGTGCCGGCGGGCAGGTCCTTGCTCTTCGCCGGCACGTGCTTGAAGGTCGGCGGCGCGCCGGCGGCGGCTTCGGCGCTGAAGGCGCGCGCACGGATCGCGGTGTGCGGGCAGACCAGCACGCACTTGCCGCACTGGGTGCACAGGTCGGCGTCCCACACCGGAATCTCCAGCGCGATGTTGCGCTT
This sequence comes from Thiobacillus sp., assembly GCA_011391285.1. The sequence continues at coordinate 91,966 of JAABQU010000233.1, read as the reverse complement.
TTCGTATTGGGCGGTGCCGAGCGGATAGGTGCCGTCGGCGGGCAGCAGCGACACCGGCAGGCTGTCGCCGTGGCCTTGGTAGATCGGCAGGGTGAGGTCGCGCACGAAGTCGGGAATGTCCACCGTCGCGGCGAGGCGAGGTTCAGTTTCAACGTTCCCCGGCCGCACCGGAATCGTGACCTGATGCAGCTCCGCCAGCGTCATGTCGATCGCCTTGTAATTCAGTTCCACCAGCCGCTTGCTCTTCTTGCCGTAGGTCTTGTCGACCGCGGTCTTGATCGCGGCGATCGCCTCGTCCTTCGGCAGGATGCCGGAAATGGCGAAGAAGCAGGTCTGCATGATGGTGTTGATGCGCCGCCCCATGCCGGCTTCGGCAGCGACGGCGTAAGCGTCGATCACCCATAGTTGCAGGCGCTTTTCCAGGATCTGCGCGCGCAATGTCTGCGGCAGCGTGTCCCACACCTGATCAGGCTTTGCCGGGGTATTGAGCAGGAAGACGCCATCGGGGGCAGCGTGCACCAGCAGTTGGTAGCGATCGATGAACATCGGCTGGTGGCAGGCGACGAAGCCGGCCATGCCGTGCTCGACCAGATAGGTGGAACGAATGGTTGCCGGGCCGAAGCGCAGGTGCGACACCGTCACTGCGCCGGACTTCTTGGAGTCATAGACGAAATAGCCCTGCGCCATGAGCGCGGTCGCCTCGCCGAGGATCTTGATCGAGTTCTTGTTGGCCGACACGGTGCCGTCGGCGCCGAGTCCCCAGAACACGGCGTGCTGCAACTGCCGCGATGCGTCGGTGCGGAAGTCCGCATCCCACGGCAGCGACAGATGGGTCAGGTCGTCGTGGATGCCGACAGTGAACTCGCGCCTGGGCGCGGCATTCGACAGTTCGTCGAACACGGCCCTGACCATGCCGGGGGTGAATTCCTTGCTCGCCAAGCCATAACGGCCGCCGATGATTTTGGGCATCGCACGCTTCGCGTCCGCCGCGGCCTGTGCCAGCGCGGTCACCACGTCCTTGTACAGCGGTTCGCCGTCGGCACCCGGCTCCTTGCAACGGTCGAGCACGGCAATGGAGGTTGCCGTGGCAGGCAGCGCAGCCAGCAGCGCGCTGGGCGAAAACGGCCGGTACAGGCGCACCTTCAGCACGCCGACTTTCTCGCCACGGGCAAGCAGGTGCTCGACCGTCTCGTGCACGGCCTCGGCGCCCGAGCCCATGAGCACGATCACCCGCTCGGCATCCGACGCGCCGACATAGTCGAACAGCCTGTAATGGCGGCCGGTGAGTGCGCCGAAGCGGTCCATCGCATCCTGCACGATTTGTGGAAACGCGTCGTAGTAAGGGTTGGCGCGTTCGCGCGACTGGAAGAACACGTCGGGGTTCTGCGAGGTGCCGCGTAGCACCGGATGCTCCGGCGACAGCGCACGATCACGGTGTGCGGCGATAAGATCGGCGTCGAGCAAGGCGGCGACGGTGTCGGATTCCAGCGCATCGATCTTCGCTACCTCATGCGAAGTGCGGAAGCCGTCGAAGAAATGGATCACCGGAATGCGCCCGGCAAGTGTCGCCGCCTGCGCAATCAGCGCCATGTCCTGCGCCTCCTGCGGAGAATTGGCGGCGAGCAGTGCACAACCGGTCGCACGGCAGGCCATGACATCGGACTGGTCGCCGAAGATCGACAGCGCGTGCGTCGCCAGCGTGCGCGCCGCCACATGCAACACGAAGGGCGTGAGCTCGCCAGCGATCTTGTAGAGGTTGGGGATCATCAGCAGCAGGCCCTGGCTGGCGGTAAAGCTGGTGGCCAGCGCGCCGGTGGTGAGCGCACCGTGCAACGCGCCGGCAGCGCCGCCCTCCGACTGCATCTCGATGATTTTGGGCACTGCGCCCCACAGGTTGGGCCTGCCCTGCGAGGCCCATTCGTCCGCCCATTCGCCCATGCTGGAGGCGGGGGTGATGGGATAGATCGCGATCACCTCATTGCAGAGGTAGGCGATGCGGGCAACGGCCTCGTTGCCGTCGATGGTGAGCGTGGTGGTCATGGCGGGCGCCTACAGGACACGTTCGTCCTTTATTCTAGTCCCACTCCGGAAATCGGCCAGCCTGTGCCCGCCAGTTCATCGACAGAATGCGCTCAATGCGCCGGCGTGTGCTCAGGCGTCCAGATGCGGCGAGCGCTGGCTGCACAGGCGCGCCAGTTCACCGTAGCGCTGGGTTTTCAGCACATCACGACGCTGCATGCGTTGCGGCAGCCAGCGTAGCGCGCGCAGCCAGGCAGTGCGGCGCAGGACCTGGCAGACGCCGTCGCGCACGGCGGGCGCTTCGCCTGCCAGCACCTCGAGGATGGCGGCGCACAGCACCGGAAGCCGATCCTCGAAATAGATTGCGGTGGAAAAGAAATAGGGCAGCCAGTCACGAATCTGAGCCTGCGTCAGCGTCATGGCGCTGATCGGATCATCTTCGAAATCGATCGCGCCGACTCCCTGCTCGGGTGACCACACCAGGTTGCGCGCGAAGGCCTGACTCAGATACTGACCGGCACGGTGCGCCTGCTGGATGTAGTCGGCGCCGCGCCGCCAGAAGTCCAGCCGGGCAACCGGATCGGCATGCCGGATCAGCGATTCGAGCGTGGTGTGGCCCAGATCGGAAATCAGCAGCCAGTGCGCATCCTGCTCCAGCAGTTGTGGTGCGCGCAGGCCGGCATTGACCAAGGCATCAAGACGATCGGCCTCATTGCGGATGCCGGCAGTGCCGCCCTGCGGACGCACCGGCTGCAGGGCGGGCTGCTGCAGCAGCCGCGCCATGCCGGCCAGCAGCTGGTAGCGCCAGGCGGGCGGCTGCGGCACGCTGAGCTTGAGCCACGCAGGCTGGCCCTGCCATTGCACCCGCCGGATATGTGCGCCGCCTCGCCGCAGCGCCGCCACCTGCCCGTCGAGGTCGGCGCGGCTGTCGAGCTGCGGGCAGGCGGGTGTCATGCCGCTCAGCGCAGGTGATCCGGCATTTCCAACGGGGTGCGGTGAGCCTGCTCGCTGTGCAGTTCGGGCTGGTACCAGCCGAGCTTCTCGCGCAGCTTGACGACGTTGCCGACGATGATGAGAGTGGGCGCCTTCAAGTGGGCGGCCTCGGCCAGCGCGGGCAAGGTGGTGAGGTTGCCGGTGATGACGCGCTGCGTCGGCAGGGTGCCATGCTGGACAATGGCTGCCGGGGTGTCGGACTTCAGGCCGTGCTTGATCAGCGCCTCGCACAACAGCGGAAGGCCTTTCAGGCCCATGTAGATGACGATGGTCTGGTCGTGACGCGCAATGCCTTCCCAGTTCATGTTGAAGGTGTTTTCCTTCAAGTGCCCGGTCACGAAGGCGACCGACTGCGCATAGTCGCGATGAGTCAGCGGAATGCCCGCATACGACGCCACGCCGGCGGCGGCGGTGATGCCGGGCACCACCTGGAACGGCACATTGTGTTCGACCAGGGTCTCGATCTCCTCGCCGCCGCGGCCGAAGATGAAGGGATCGCCGCCTTTCAGTCTCAGCACGCGCTTGCCTTCCTTGGCCAGACGCACCAGCAGCAGGTTGATTTCCTCCTGCGGCACCGCGTGGTCGTCACGTTCCTTGCCGACGTAGACGCGGTCGGCGTCGCGCCGGCACATGTCGAGGATGGGCTGCGACACCAGGCGGTCGTACACCAGCACGTCGGCCTGCTGCATCAGCCGCAGGGCACGGAAAGTCAGCAGATCCGGATTACCAGGACCGGCGCCGACCAGATACACCTCGCCGCGGCTGATGTCGTGCTCGGCACCTTCCTTGATCATGTCCTCGAGTTGCTGCTCGGCTTCGACATCACGCCCGGAAAACACCATTTCGGCGACCGGCGAGAGGAAGACTTTTTCCCAGAAGGCGCGGCGCTGTTCCGGCTTGATCGCCTCGCGCACGCGGCCCTTGTAGCGCGACGCCAGCGCGCTGAGGCGACCATAGGCGGCCGGGATCAGGGTTTCCAGGCGGGCGCGCAGCATGCGCGCCAGCACCGGCGATTCGCCGCCGCTGGACACCGCCACCATGATGGGCGAACGGTCGATGATGGAGGGCAGGATGAAGCTGCACAGTTCGGGCTTGTCAGCCACGTTCACCGGAATGTGGCGGGCGCGTGCCGCCTCTGCAATGGCCCCGGCGGCGGCCATCTCGTCCTCGACCACGATCACCACGTCCTTGCCGTCGAGCAGGTCGGGGGTGAAAGCATCCGCCACCCGATTCAAATGTTCGGCATGCGGCAGGCGGTCGAAGCCCGCGTGCAACTCAGGCGCGGCGACATCGAGGCGTGCGCCGGCGCGCAGCAGCAGTTCCGCTTTGCGGGCAGCGGTTTCTGAGCCGCCGACGAGCAGGCAGTGGCGATCGCGCAGGTCGAGGAAAATGGGCAGGTAGTTCATCGGTTTTACTCGGTGGGCGCGGCTTCGTCGGCGGGTGCGTCTTCGGCAGAATACGGCGGGATGAAAATGAAACGCATGTCGCCCGGGCTCATTTCGACGAAGTCCAGCGTCACCCCCTGCAGATACGGCGTGCTGGAAGCCGCAATCAGGATCTCGATGCCGTTGATGACCAGATGCTCGTCGGCCTCGCGTTCAATGTCAAAGCCCATGCCATAGTTCACGCTGCCGTCGTCTTCCTGATACGCAGCGACGCGCAGGATCATGTCGAACACGTCGGGGTTGTTGTTGGCAACGCGAATCTGCTCGGCTGCGGGATCGGTGATCTTGATCATGGGTGTGTCCTTGGGAAAATTAAGCTGCCAAAAATTAATCCGCGGTGCCCGCCTTGTGTGCGCGCACCTGCTTCAAAAACGGCGCGATCCAACCCTGCGCCCCGGTGCCGCGGCGATGCACATAGCCTGCCAACAGGTTGTGCTTCTGATAGCCGTCATGCTCGCCGTCGATACCATGACCGCGCAGCACCTGGTAAGCGTATATGGAGTCGGTCGGCAGGTTTTCCAAGCTCGAATAGTGAAATTCATGCGCGGGGACCGGAGCGGATTCCTGCCAGCGGTCTTCGCCGGTCGGCTGCAGGCGGGCATAGCCGCGCCCGATCGGGCGGTCGTGCATCACGGTGTCGCCCGGCACCACGCCGACCATTTCGCACGTTTTCCCTTGCCAGCTGAGGCTCTTGGACAAATACATCAGGCCGCCGCATTCGGCATAGGCCGGCAGACCGGCCTCGATGGCGTTGCGAATCTGCGTTCGCAGACTGGAATTCGCTTCCAGTTCCGCCATGAACATTTCGGGAAATCCGCCACCGATGATCAGGCCATCCATCCCGGGCAAAGCGTGGGCGTGCAGCGTATCGAGTTCAATCAGTTCCACGTTGGCCGCCCGCAGACAGTCGAGATCTTCGCTGTAGTAAAAACCAAAGGCCTGGTCGTGTGCGATGCCGATCCGTATCCGTTCGGCAGAGGTCGCTGCTTCACGCGGTAGCGTGATATCCAAACCCGGCGCGCTGTCGGCAATCGCCAGCAGCCGGTCGAGGTCGACCTGAGCAGCCACGCGTTCCCCGACATGCTGGATCCGCACGCGCGCTGCGTCCTGTTCGTTGGCCGGAACCAATCCAAGATGGCGTTCAGCAATCTGCAGGCTGGCGTCATGCTGCACGGCGCCGATCACCTCGACGTCGGTGTAATGTTCGATCACCGCGCGCAGTTTGGATTCGTGGCGGCTGCCGCCGAGGTTGTTCAGGATGACGCCGGCGATCCGGATGTCCGGATCGAATGCCTGATAACCCAGAATCAGCGGCGCCACGCCACGCGTCATGCCGCGCGCGTCGATCACCAGTACCACCGGCGCACCCAGCAGCTTGGCCAGCGCCGCATTGCTGTTGCTGCCATCAAGATCGAGCCCGTCGTACAGGCCCTTGTTGCCCTCGATCAGGCTGATGCGTGCATTGGACGCTGTGTGGGCGAACTGATGCTCGATCTCGCTGCGCTGCATCATGTGGAAATCGAGGTTGTAGCAGGGGCGTTGCGCCGCCATCCCGAGCCACAGCGGGTCGATGTAGTCGGGCCCTTTCTTGAAGGGTTGCACCGCATGGCCGCGCGCATGCAGGGCGGCGCACAGGCCCAGCGTCAGCGTGGTCTTGCCGGACGATTTGTGGGCAGCCGAAATGAAGACGCGGGGCATTGGAGCCCCGCGCTTCGCTGATTCGTTTGGTTTGTCTTGCTGGTTCATGCGATCAATCCCCGGCCAGGCGGAGGTCGCCCGGCAGGTTCGTGCAATCAGTGTTCCAGCTTGGCGACGGTGGCGTCGTCCAGGCTGGCCGGCAGCAGCCGCAGCACCTTGACCGCGAACACGGTCACGAGCAGTGCGATTGCCACGCCGCCGAGACCGAGGAATAACTCGGGCATGCTGGGCGTATAGCTATGCACTTCGCCGTCGAAGAAGCTGCTCTTCTCGATCAGACCGGGAAACAGCTCCAGCGGATAGGCCTGCGCACCGATGATGGTGACGTACATTTGCGCGACACCGCCCAGGATGACGAGGGCACACGCGATCATGATCCAGGTGCGCTGTTTGCCGAGCCCGCTCAGCAGGATGACCAGGGGTACGACGCAGCCGATGACAATATGCCCCACCCAGAACAAGGTGGTGAAGATGCCGCCATCGCGCAGGATGAAGGCTTCCACTGCGTGAAACTTGGTGAAATAGAGGCTGGTCATGTGCTGCACGACGACGAAATACAACACCGCCGCGACGAACACCACGAGCAGGCTCTTCAGCCGCATCATGACCGCATCGCCCAGGGGCCGGCCGGTCCAGGAATAGGCCGCGGCCAGCACCATCAGGTAGATGGCCAGTCCATAGGCGAACGACATGATGATGAACATCGGTGCCAGCATCGCGGTGCCGTACAGTTCACGCGCGACCAGGAAACCGAACAGCGAACCGGTACCGGTCGTCAGCACCAGGCGCCAGATGAAGGCTGCCGTGCCAGCCGCCTTCGAATAGGTCTTGACATTGCGATCCAGCATCGTCCACAGGTAGATGCCCACCAACCCGAAGAAGCCGGAATAGAGGAACACGTTCCAGGTGAACATCGACTTGAAGTTGAAGTGCGTCATCGCCACGATCAGGCGGTCGGAGCGGCCCAAGTCGAGCACCAGCACCAGCAGTCCACCCAGCATCAGCGCCAGCGCGAGGATTGCCGAAAGGGGTGCCAGCGGCTTGTACATCGGCTTGTTGAATACTGACGCGATCGAGGCGACGTTCAAAGCACCGGAGGCGGCGACGATCAGGAACACCGCGAACACGTGCGGCAGGCCCCAGACGATCTGGTTGTCCATGCCGGTCACGACGTGGCCATAGTGGTGCATGTGGTTCCAGGCCAATGCGCCAAACAGGACAAAGAGGCCCAAGCCCCCTAGCAGCAGCCAGTACTTCAGACTGCTGCCTTCTACTTCGCGGAAGGTAATGCTTGCCATGTTGTTTTAGATTCCGTGATAGCGAACGCCAAGATTGAGATTCAGATCGGCACGCACCTGCTTGGTCGGCAGTTCGCGCAGACGCTTCGAGATCTCGCTTTCGGGGTCATTCATGTCGCCGAACAGCAAGGCGTTGTGACCCGCTGCGGTGCAGGCTTCGGCACACGCGGTATTGCCGTCGCCGCGATCCACTTTCTGCACGCACAGGGTGCAGGATTCGACGCAACCGATGCCGCGCGGAACATCCGCTTTCTGCGTGTCGTTCAGGCTCTCGTGCACCAGCGAACGCGCCTTATACGGACAGGCCATCATGCAGTAGCGGCAGCCGATGCAGGTGTGGCGGTTGACCAGCACGATGCCATCGGCGCGCTTGAACGAGGCGCCAGTCGGGCAGACATCGACGCAGGGCGGCTCGGCGCAGTGCTGGCACATCATCGGCAGGTTGGTTTCCATCTGCGTCAGCGGATCCTGCAACTCGAGCTTGCGAATCCATTGCGGTGCCTGCTTGGGATGCTTGCTCTCCGCCACCGGGGTCCAGCCGTTTTCGGTGCTGCACGCGGTGACGCAGTCATTGCAACCAGCCGCACATTTGGTCGCATCGACGAGCATGCCCCAGCGCACGGCGCTGCTCGCCGCCTGGTCTTCGGCACGGCCATGCGCCACCTCGACCAGCACCACGCCCGGCGCGATCGCGAAGCCGGCTGCGGTTGCAGCGGCCGCGCCGACAAAACGGCGGCGTTCGCGCGATTCAGGGGCCTGGTCAGACATTGATTTCTGTTCGCTCATTGGGCAATCCCAGCCATCTCTTCTGCACTGACTTTGCTCGTCGCCTGGGCGGCCAGCTTGTGCTTGTAGTGCGCGGTTTCAGCATTCAGCGGATGCATCGCCATCGAGCCTTGCGGCTTGGTGGAATGGCAATCGAAACAATCGATCTTGACCGCAGCGTAGCTGTGGCAGCTGACGCAAAAATCATCCTTGGCGGCGGCCACACTGCCTGTCGTTTCGCCGGCGTGACAGTTGATGCATTCCTTGAGGCTGTGCTTCTTGGTGCGAATGCCTTCGATCACGGCCTGGTCGCGATGATGATCCAGAACCTTCATGTGGTTGCGCCGCATGTAGTCGGTGTCTTCCACACACTGCTCACCCTTGACGGCTTTCGTGATCACCGGCTTGGGCGCGCCACCGGCCTTGGGCTGGGCATCAGACCCGGCCCAGGCCAGGGCTGCCGTCGTCAGTACGACCACACCCAAGGCCAGGATGCGTTTCATTTTGCCTGCCACGCTTAGTCACCCATACCCATGATGATGTAGCCGGTCGGGCAGACGTCGGCACAGATGTGGCAGCCGATGCACTTGCTGTAATCGGTGTCGACGTAACGACCCACGGTGGGGTTGTCTTTCTTCTTCACTTTGAACACGGCGACCTGCGGGCAGTAGACCACGCAGTTGTCGCATTCGAAGCACTGGCCGCAGGACATGCAGCGCTTGGCTTCATCAACGACCGCCTTTTCGGACAGGGCGTGCAGACGCTCTTCGAAGTTGCCCAGCGCGCCTTCCTTGTCGAGCACAGTCACGTCACGGATGTGACGCGGCACGTTGGGGAAGTGGCCGAGGAACAGGTCGTCGTGCGGAATGATGTGGCGCGCCGAACGGTCTTCGAAGTTGTGCAGGATGTCCTTGCGGTCGTCGGTGCCCCAGACCTGGCCCTTGACTTCCTTGTACTCGTGACCGGTTTCGAGCCACTTGCGGATTTCGTCGAAGTGGTGAACGTCCACTTTCGGGCGCTTGTCGAGTTCCTTGCCCTTGAGGAAGGCATCGATGCCGTCCACGGCAATGGAAGCGTGGCCGATTGCGGTAGTCAGCAGGTGCGGACGCAGCACGTCGCCACCGACGAAGATGTGCTCTTTGCCGGGGAAGCGGTAGTTCTTGTCGGCTTTCATCAGGCCATTGTTGTTGTTGAACTGCTCGAGGCCCGTGAAGTCGACGCCCTGTCCGATTGCGGACACGATCAGGTCGGCCGGCAGGTCACGTTCGGTGCCTTCGACGATCTTGGTTTCCTTGCCTTCCATCACGAAGTCGGCCACGCGCAGGGCGGTGGCACGGCCCTTGTCGTCGACCACCACGCCCACCGGGGTGACGCCGCCGATGATCTCGATGCCTTCCTGCTGGGCATGCTCGACTTCGTGCTTGTTGGCGGCCATCTTGTCGATGGTCGCACGCGACACCAGCACCACGTCGGCGCCTTCGCGAGCGGAGATGGAGGCTACGTCGGAGGCCATGTGGCCGGCGATCACGGCTTCGGGGCGGTCATCTGCGGTGCCGCTCTTGGTGACATTGCCCAGACGGCGCGCAACGGTCGCGACGTCGATCGAGGTGTCGCCACCACCGATGACCACCACGCGGTTGCCGACGTGCTGCAGGCGGCCTTCGTTGAAGGCGCGCAGGAAGGCAACGGCGGTCACGCAGTTGGGGGCTTCGGCGCCGGGCACCGGCAGCGGACGGCCTGCCTGTGCACCCATGGCCATGAAGATCGCGTCGTATTGCTTTTCGATCTCGTCGAAGCTGACGTCGGAACCGATGCGGGTCTTCAGGCGGGTTTCGACGCCGAGGTCGATGATGCGCTTGATTTCGGCATCGAGCATTTCACGCGGGGTGCGGAAACCGGGAATGCCGTAGCGCATCATGCCGCCGAGCTCTTCGTGCTCGTCGAAAATGGTGACGCCGTGGCCGCGCAGACGCAGTTGGTAGGCGGCAGCTAGGCCGGCAGGACCGGCGCCGATTACGGCGACTTTCTTGCCGGTTTCGGCAGCGGTCGACGTGTAGGTCATGTTGTTTTCGATACCCCAGTCGCCCACGAAGTGTTCGACTGCGTTGATGCCGACATGGTCCTCGACCATGTTGCGGTTACAACCGGATTCGCACGGTGCGGGGCAGACGCGGCCCATCACGCCGGGGAAGGGGTTGGCTTCGGTGACGCGGCGGAAGGCGTATTCCTGCCAAGTCACGCCTGCCGGCGGCTTCTCGATGCCGCGCACGATGTTGAGGTAACCGCGAATGTCTTCGCCGGCCGGGCAGGAGCCCTGGCAAGGCGGCGTGGAAAGCATGTATTCCGGGCACTTGTGCGTCCAGCTCGACTGGAAAATCTTGTCCTGGGAAGAGCGGAAGCTGCCTTCCTTCTCGCCTTCCTTATAGCGACGCCATTCAATGCCTTCGGTTTTTGCTTTGTTCGTCGTGACAGCCATGTTGGTTCTCCTAACGCCTACGTTACTAAAGATAGATAAATCGCAATCAGCCGGACCGGGTTCAGTCCAGTTTGATCGCCTTGCTGACCAATTGATGAATACCGCCCACCATGCTCATGTCGAAGCCATACTTGGGCAAAACCTTGGTGAACTGCGCCTTGCAGATGGCGCAGATCATGGCCATGAAGTTGACCTTGTGTTCCTTGACCACGTTGTTCAGAGCGGTGACACGCGGCAATGCGCCCTTAACGCGAACCTCCATCAGGTCGTCGGTCAAAAGACCGCCACCGCCGCCGCAGCAGAAGGTGGACTCGTAAATGGTGTCGTCCGCCATGTTGTGGAAGTTGTTCGCCACCGCCTTGATCAACTCGCGCGGAATGGTGAACTGGCCACCCGGCTCGGTGCCCATGCGCGACGCCCGAGCGACGTTGCACGAGTCGTGGTACGTCACAATCAGATCGTCGTTCAGCGACGGATCGACCTTGATCTTGCCCGACTTGATCAGATCGTTGGTCAGTTCGCAGATGTGCTGCGGCTGCGGGTAATTGGGGTCGAGCTGCTGCTGGAGTTCGATCGAGAACGGGTCGTTGCCACCGTAACCGATGCCGGTCAGCGTGTTCCAGAAACTGTAGGCGACGCGCCAGGCATGGCCGCATTCGCCGACCACGATGCGCTTGACGCCAAGTTCCAGCGCGGCATCGCGGATGCGCATGGCGACCTTGCGCATGTTCTCGTAGTTGCCGTTGAACAAGCCGAAGTTTCCAGCTTCCGATGCGTGCGAAGACAGCGTCCAGTTGATGCCAGCGGCGTGGAAGACCTTCGCGTAGCCGATCAGCGATTCAACATGCGGCTCGGAGAAGAAGTCGGCGGAAGGCGTGACCAGCAGCACTTCCGCGCCCTTGACGTCGATCGGCAGCTTGACCGGCACGCCGGTGTCAGCCTCGATGTCCTCTTCCAGTCCTTCCAGGGTGTCTTCCAGCGCGGGACCGGGCAGACCGAGGTTGTTGCCGATCCTGTGGACCTTGTTCAGGATTTCGTTGGAATACTTTTGCCCCATGCCGACGTGGTTGAGGATCTCACGACCGGCCATGGTGATTTCGGCAGTGTCGATGCCATAGGGGCAGAACACCGAGCAACGGCGGCATTCCGAGCACTGATGGTAGTAGCTGTACCAGTCGTCGAGGATGTCCTTGGTCAGGTCCTTGGCGCCCACCAATTTGGGGAACAGCTTGCCCGCGGTGGTGAAATAGCGGCGATAAACCTGACGCATCAGATCCTGACGCGCCACCGGCATGTTCTTGGGATCGGATGTGCCCAGGTAGTAGTGGCACTTGTCGGTGCACGCACCGCAGTGCACGCAAGCATCCAGGAAGACTTTCAGCGAGCGGTACTTGCCGAGCAGATCGCCCATCTTGTCGAGGGCACGCTCTTTCCAGTCCTCACCCAGCTCATGCGGATAACCCATGGCATCCTGGACCGCCTGGTTTGCGAGAAAGGACTTGGCGTGCGCCATCGAGCCTTCCCGCAGCTTGGGAATCTCGATGTCGTCCTTGATTTCTGGAATGTCAAATTCAGCAGCAGCCACTTGAGAGTCCTCTGTCCGTACTTAGGTGTTCGTTAATCGATGTCAACGAATCAGTTGTTCTGATCGAGGCGGGCTGCCCAAGCCGCCACGTGGCGATGCTCACGCGGGTTGTCCGCCTGGTTGCGCGTCGGGCTGAAGAAAATGCCCGGTGCATGCAGCAGCTTGCTGATCGGGAAAATCACCATCAGCAGCGCCACCAGCGCAAGGTGCGCAAGCAGAATCGGGTCCTGCGGAACTGGTTGCACGTCGAAATACATCAGGCCCATGAAGAAGGCCTTGAGTGCCACAATATCGGTATGGACAACGAAGGTCATCAGCATGCCGGACGCGCCGATCGCGATCAGCAGCACCAGCATCAGAATGTCTGACGGGGTGGAAATGTAACGCACCCGGTCAACGAGGAAACGACGTGCCAGCAACCCGAGCAGGCCGACCACCATCATGATGCTGGCGTATTTGCCAAACGGCTGAATGATATTGACCCAAAACCATACCGGTTCGGTGAAGTAGCGCAGATGGCGTGCCAGCACCAGGAACAGGCCGAAATGAAACAGCCAGCCGAATACCCAGATCCATTTGTTGGATTTGAACAGGGATTCGAACAGCACGACTTCCTTGGCCATCCGGTACACAACCCCCTTCTGCGTGATCGGCGCAGGCGTGGTCGGGATCTTCAACGGCGCGGGCGTGCGGCTGTAGTCAAAAATCTTGTAAACCAAGCCCACCACCAGCAAGAGGGTGGCGACGTAGAACATCCCGGCATAAATCATCGTCACAGTAGACAAACCCTATCCCCTTACAACGTTGTGTTTACGAATCAAACGCACACTCGCAACGGAGCGCTCATTCGATTGGGAAACACAGCATGAAAATCGATGTCGCCCCGAAAAAATCCGGGGCGACCCGAAAGCATTACACCAACTTAGATACAGCCGGTCGGCTTGGGCAGGCCAGCGATCTTACAAGCCTGCTTGGCGGGGCCGTAGGGGAACAACTCGTACAGGTACTTGTTGTTGCCTTTATCCGGACCGAGCTTCTTGCCGATGGCCTTGGTCAGCACGCGCACCGCAGGTGCGATCTGATATTCGGCGTAGTACTCACGCAGGAAGTTGACAACTTCCCAGTGACTTTCGGTCAGATCGACCTTCTCTTCGACCGCCATGTATTTGGCGACGTCTTCGTTCCACTGCGACAGATCGACCAGATAACCTTCTTCGTCGACTTCGTAGTCCTTACCGGCGATATCCACCATGGGCATAGCAATACTCCTTTGATTAAAAGTTACAGCCAAGACTGACAGCTGTTGTGTTCTGCAACCAGATCCACAAAACCACCGTAATCCACGACATTGACTCCGTCCAGCACACGCCCGGCCATGCCGCGCGCTGCCAGATCAGGACCGAGAGCGTAAATCTTGAGGTCAGCTGCTGCTGCCTGGATTTTCGCCGCTGCCGCGTTGCCGTTCGTCGCCGCGTAGACCGCGTCTTCGATCAGCAATACAGCAGAACCTTTGGTGGCCATGGCGAGGCAGCTTTCCAGCGAACCGCGCTCAGTGGCCGATTTGTTCACAATATGCAGCATGTCTATCCCCTTAGAAGCTGATCACGACGTCTTGCTCAGCCATGAGATTTGCCATCTCATCGACGGAGAGCACCGTCACATCAACAATCAGGTCATCTTCAGTCAGACCACGCGCATCCAAAGATGGCTGATCGACATACAGCTTCTCGATGTCGTAGCCTTCCAGCGCACGGTAGGTCTTGGAGAAATCCTTGACCTCGATGCCCTTGCTGTCGATGCCCTTCATCAGCTGGAAAACACCGTCATCGGTGAACACCATGCTCACATCCTGATCGAAAGCAGCCGTAATCAGCACCACTTCCAGACCTTCCAGCGCGTACACGGTACCGTGCGGCGCCTTGCGGTTCAGGAACATGAATTTCTTGACGATGCCGGAGCCGTCGTCCATTTCGTCCATATCGCTCATCTCGAATATCTCAATCTTTGGCCATCAATCGCCGAACGTCACGAGACGATCGTACTGAATACCCATTTCCACCAACTGACCCAGACCGGAAATCCGGAAACCGGGCGCCAGAACATCATCGTTAATCCCGCGACGCTGCGCAGCCGCCACGCAGACGACCAGATCGACGCCATGGTCTGCAGCCAGCTTGGACCAGCGTGCGGAGACGTTACGATCATCCTGCGGGGGCGTTGCCAGACGGGTCGAGTTGTTCACGCCGTCATGGTAGAAAAAAACACGCGGGACGGTGTGACCCTTCTCGATCGCCGTGCGGGCGAAGAGGTATGCGGTGTCACTGGCCTGATGGGTGTAAGGCCCTTCGTTTACAAGAATGCCGAATTGCATGGCTAGCTCAAACTCCGAAAAATCCACTCATTGTTTTTCACTTCTCCCGCCACGGCCAAAACCGTGGCGGGCCGACACATCTTAGAAGCGGATGTGTGCAGAAGCGTTCAGGTTGGCACGACCACCACGCCAGTTATCGATGTGATACTTGGTGAAGGGCAGACCGGTCTTCTCGAAGAATGCAGGCCAGCCAATGCGGTCGATCCAGTCGATCATGCGCTCCCAAGGCTTGCCATCTTCCTTGTAGGTGGCAAGAATCTTCTTGACGACCTCACCCACTTCCGGCCAACGCGGTGCGTTGTTCGGCAGACCAGCGGCGACCAGCTTGTGGAAGGTCGGCTTGGAACGGGCGTTGGAGTTCTTGCCGCCCACCCAGATCGCAATCTTGGAGTGCTCGGGATCGTTGATCTGCATCGGCGGGCAGGGCGGGAAGCAGGCGCCGCAGCAAATGCACTTCTTCTCATCGACTTCCAGCGAGGGCTTGCCGTTCACCAGAGCGGGACGGATCGCCGCGACCGGGCAACGGGCAACAACGGAAGGACGCTCACACACGTTGGCAACCAGATCGTGGTTGATCTTCGGCGGTTTGGTGTGCTGAACGATGATGGCGATGTCAGCCTGGCCGCCGCAGTTGATTTCGCAGCAGGAGGTGGACAACTTGACGCGGTTGGGCATCTCGCACTTGACGAAGTCGTCGTACAACTCGTCCATCAGCGCCTTCACCACGCCGGAAGCGTCGGTGCCGGGGATGTCGCAGTGCAGCCAGCCCTGGGTGTGCGCAATCATGGACACCGAGTTGGCGGTGCCGCCGATGGGGTAACCCTTGTCGTTCAGCGCCTTGATCAGCGGCTCGACCTTGGCGCCATCAGCCACCATGTACTCGATGTTGGAACGCGCGGTGAAACGCACGAAACCGTCGCCATACTGGTCGGCGATGTCAGCCAACTCGCGGATGGTGTAATGGTCCATCTGGCGTGCCGTACCGGCCTTGACCGTCCAGATTTCGTCGCCGGATTCAGCGCGGTGATACAGGACACCCGGCTTCGGATGGCTGTGGAAAGACCACTTGCCATAGTTCTTCACCATCACGGGGTGCATGTAGGGCATCGGATCCGGAGCGCCGGATTCGATAGGCGGACGTAGTTCTGCCATGATTTATCTCCAACTGATTTAATGCACGGACCCCAGTTCGCACCGGAGCCCGCGGGTAACGAAACTTAAGCGGCTGACTGCTTGTACTCGTTCCACTTCTCGACTTGCTCGTCCCAGTCGTCGGAACGGAAGTAGGGGTTGGAACGCGGCTCTTTGATCATGTTGGGATCAACCGGGATGTCCAGACCTTCGAGGAAGTTGGTCAGGCCGATACGCTCGATCATTTCACCGGTACGCTCGTGCTCCAGCGCGTTTTCAGCGAAGAAGTCGAGGATGTTGCGGGCCAGTTCGTTCAGCTTCTCGAAGTCTTCATCGGACTCGAGCTTCATGAACGGGATCACCACGGTACCCATGGTCGCGCCGATCTTCAGCACGCCCTTGCCGCCCACCAGGATGGACACGCCCTTGTCGTTACCGGGCAGCAGGCCGCCAGGGATAACGTTCAGGCAGTGCATGCAGCGTACGCAATTCTTGTTGTCGATACACAGGGTGTTGCCGTCGCCGAGGCTGGCAGCCGAAACATGCTCGCTGGCCTTGAACTTGTCGCTGGACACCAGGGTGATGGCCTTGGTCGGGCACT
This sequence comes from Thiobacillus sp., assembly GCA_011391285.1. The sequence goes on along the minus strand of JAABQU010000233.1, from coordinate 75,584 downwards.
TGCTGATCACGTCGTTAACGAGATCGTTCATGCCGTGGGCTTTGTAGTAATCCTTGACCTGAGCTTCGTTGACGCGGATGTTGTCGCGCCAAGTGCCGATGGTAGCCATGTCGGAACGCTGAATGGCGTTGACGCAATCGTTCGGGCAGCCGGAGAACTTGAACTTGAACTTGTACGGCAGGGACGGACGGTGCATGTCGTCCAGGTTGTTGTTGATGACGGTGCGCAGTGCCTTGGCTTCATCGTAGCAGGACATTTCGCAGCGGGCAGCGCCGACGCAGGACATGGAGGTGCGCAGCGCGGGACCGGCACCACCGAGATCGAAGCCCATTTCGTTGAAGGCGTCAAATGCGGGCTGCACGTCGGCAGTCTTGATGCCCTGGAACATGATATCGCCGGACTGGCCGTGGAACGCGATCAGGCCCGAACCACCGGTAGCCGACCAGACGTCGCACATCTTGCGCAGCAGGTCAGAGCTGTAATGCATGCCGGCAGGCGGCTGGATACGCAGCGTGTGGAATTCAGCACACTCGGGGAACAGCGGCTTGTGGTTTTCGTCCTTCAGCTCGGTGAAACGGGGAATCACACCGCCGCCGTAGCCGAACACGCCAACCGTACCACCCTTCCAGTAACCAAACTTGGTCTTGTAGGAGGTTTCGAGCTGCCCCATCAGGTCAACCATCATGTCGTTATCTTTAGCCAGACGCTTCAGGCCGGTCACGAAGCTGGGCCACGGGCCTTTCTCGAGCTCGTCCAGATTGGGCGTATCAATCATTTGCTTTGCCATTGTTCTCTCCTAGAAAATTTCGAAATGCCCGCTCAGCCGGCAGCTCAACGGTATCCCAGCATCGTATTGGCTAGACAGCTGCGTCACCATCATTCTCATGGGTAAAACGACTACCCCATCGCGGTAGGGATGTACCTACCCAAAAGGAGTAGATGAATTTCCCCAACGCGGTAATGCCTCAAGGTGGCGAACAGTGAGACATTACGTGTCCGCCACAGGAACCCATAAGAGTATTAAAATATTGTTGCGAACGCAAGCCCCTGTCCGAAGCAGGGTTGAAATCGTACGTATTGACCGCATAAACGCAAGTAGTCGATGAAATGCATTGCTCTGGCAAAGCAGCCGTCATTACTTATTGATGCAACCTAGATAGAGACTTCATGCCCGAGATTACGCCCCTAGACAAAATGCGACTGCCCTTCGGCGGCCAGGACGTCGAGTTCCAGCACCTGACCCACGAGTCGGGTGGAGTGCCCTTTCTGCGCATCCGCATCCGCGAAAACAAGCGTTTCACCATTTTCGACGTCGATCCGGTCAGCGCGCAAAAGTGGGCCGACCTGATGCAGGCGTGGGCTCGGGATAATGCCGGGGATGCCCCATGAGCTGGGATTGGCCCGAGAACAAGCCGGAGGAATACACGCCCCACATGATCGATCTGCAATTCGATCTGGTCGGCACGACCATCCCGGCCGACAATGCGCAGATGCTGTCCGATGCGCTGCAGCGCCTGCTGCCGTGGCTGGGCGAAGAATCCGGCACGGGAATCCAGCACCTGAAAGGTGCTGAGACCAACAAGGGCGACGCCACGCTCAACATCAACCGGCGCACCAAACTGTTCCTGCGCGTGCCCAAGGCACGGGTGGATGACATGCAGAAACTAGTCGGGCAGACGCTCGACCTGGCCGGCCACACCCTGCAGATCGGCAACTTCAAGACCCGCGCGTTCACCGCGTTCGGCAATATCTACGCGCATTTCGTTGACACCGGCAGCGCCACTGAAGAACAATTCGTGCAGGACGTGATGCGTAAACTGGACGGCCATTTCCAGATCCGCTGCGGTTTTATCTGCGGCAAGCGGCAAACCCTGCAAAGCGCATCCGGCCCGATCCATGGCTATAGTCTGATGCTGCACGACGTGCCACCGCATAAGTCCCTGCAACTGCAGGACGAGGGCATGGGACACAACCGTTTGTTAGGCTGCGGGATTTTCATCCCGCATAAATCCATCGCGCCGGTCATGACGGCGAACCATTAAACCCAACGCCGGTCGTTACGGCGTATTTTTAGTCACCAACCTGAAAGGAGAAAACATGTCTTATGTTGTTAACGGAGAAGAACTCGAAACCGGTGAAGAGAACTTCCTGCTGGAAGCCAACTTCAGCGACGACGTTCCTCCGGTTATCGCCGAGGCTGAAAAAATCACGCTGACCGACGAGCACTGGCAGGTCATCAACTACCTGCGCGACAAATACAAGGAAGACGGCCAAACCCCCAACTTCCGCAATATGGTCGCCGAACTCGACGAGATGCACGAAGGCGTGGACTGGAAGAAAAAGCTGTACGAGTTGTTCCCCAACATGCCGGCTCGCCAGGGCTGTCGCGTCGCCGGCCTGCCCAAGCCTTTCGGCAAGGGCGGCTACTGATTCCTGCTGGAATCAGCCGTTGAGCGGGCAGCGTGGCGATCGTCACGCTGCCCGTTCCCCTTTGCAGCTCACCTCTTACGGCCTCTTTCATGTTTTCCAACACCCTCGTTACCACTGAAGACCTGGCCGCACACCTGGACGATCCGAACTGGATCATTCTGGATTGCCGCTTCACCCTCACCGACACCGGGGCCGGTCGCCAGGCTTACGAGAAAGCACATATCCCGGGTGCGCGCTATGTGCATCTGGACGACGACCTGTCCGCGCCCGTCGGCGAAGCCACGGGACGGCATCCGCTGCCCGATCCGCGCGTGCTGACCGAAAAGCTGTGCGAGTGGGGCGTCGGCGTCAACAAGCAGGTGGTGGTCTATGACGACAGCTATGGCGCCATGGCCGGCCGGCTGTGGTGGATGATGCGTTGGCTCGGCCACCCCGGCGTCGCCCTGCTGGACGGCGGCTATCCGAAATGGGTGCGCGAGAAACGCCCGGTCGATGCCGACATCCCGGCGCCACACCGGGGCGCCTGTGCCTGCCTGCCAGAGCCCACCCAGATCGTGGGGACAGATGAGGTATTGCACGCGTCGAAGTCAGGCGATCAGCTGATCATCGATGCCCGTCCGGATCGCCGTTTCAGCGGCGAGTTCGAGCCGCTCGACCCCGTTGCCGGCCACGTGCCCGGCGCAATCAACTACCCGTTCGACGAGAACCTCGACGTGGACGGCACCTTCCTGCCGCCCGAGGCGCTGCGCGAGAACTATCAGGCGCTGCTCAAGGGCAAGCCGGCCTGGCAGGTGCTCCACATGTGCGGTTCCGGCGTCACCGCTTGCCACAACATTCTGGCGATGGAAATCGCCGGCCTTCCCGGTTCGCGGCTTTACCCCGGCTCGTGGAGCGAGTGGATCACCGATCCTGCCCGCCCCGTTGCCACCGGCGAATAGAGCCCAACCGAATTAAAGGAGAACACCCATGGTCAAACCCGTACGCGTCCGTACCATCTGGTTCAAGAAGGACGGCGAGCGCAGCGCCGAGGAAATCGCCACCGCAGTTGCCACCACCACTTGGCGGGTTGCCGACAAGGCGGTGGACAACCTCGGCCGCGAGAACTACGACATCATCACTCCGGCGCGCGGCTTCAAGCTGATCGCCGAATTCCTCGCCTTCCTGGTGCATTACTGCGACCGCATGGCCTACGCCACCCTGACGCCGGAACGCCGCGTCGCAGTGCTGCAGGCGGTCGCCAACCGGCTCGGCGAACTGATGGAGGAAAACATCATCAGCGTCGCCGGCCCCGACCCCAGCCGCAATTTCAAGGCCGAGTTCATCGATTTTTTGAACCGTCGCTTCAATGACTACGCCGAGTTCGAGTTCCCCGACGAAGAGAAAGCCAGCTTCCCGGCACTGCGCTTCCTCGGGCTGCAGATCCGCGACGAAATGGGCGACAACGACAAGACGTGGATCATGGACCAGATCATGGACATCGAAATGCCCGAAATGATGGGCACGGTCAGGAAGAGCTTCAAGGGTCTGCTGTCCGACGCGCCAGTCAAGCGCGGCTTCGGCTCGCCCGACATGCTGCCGCCGGAATGATTCCGCCCCTGAATCGGACATGGCTTTGTCGCCTTCGCCTTGCCCGCAAGGGGCAGGCCGTGGTTGTAAAGCCGATAAATCGGCAACAAGCACGCACCGCCGTACATGAGTACTGTCGTCGGCTCGGCTTCGCGCCCTGTCCGATTCAGGAACAGAATCAAGTATCCCTATGAGCACCCCCTTCGACCTCGCTGACGACACCGGCTATCGCGCCTGGCGCGACGCCAAGCTCGCTGCCTATCCGCGCAGCGTCGACGAACTGATCGTGCCGCTGGCCGATCCGCGTCAGCTCACGCCAGGTGAACTCGATGCCCTCGAATCGCGTTGCGTGCGCGCCAACATGGCGATCTACAGCGCACCACACCTGCCTGCCGCCGACAAGTCGCTGGCCAAGCTGCTGGGACAGCAGCTTGGGCTCGTCCATCTGGAAGGCAATTACCTTGCCGACGAGGACGGGCTGTCCAGCATCACCCCGGCGGGCGAAGAAGGCAGCGTGCGCGGCGAATTCATCCCCTACACCCACAAGCCGATCAACTGGCACACCGACGGCTACTACAACACCCTCGACCGCCGCATCCTGGGCATGACGCTGCATTGCGCGCAGGACGCCGAATCCGGCGGCGAGAATGCGCTGCTCGACCATGAGATCGCCTATATCCAGCTGCGCGACGCCAACCCAGACTATGTCGCCGCACTGATGCAGCCCGACGCGATGACCATCCCGGCGCGCATGGACGACGACAACGTCGCCCGCCCCGAACAGAGCGGGCCGGTGTTTGCGGTCGATCCGGACGGGGGCTTCCTTTACATGCGCTACACCGCGCGCACCCGCTCCATCGTGTGGAAGGACGACGTGGCCACGCAGGCTGCGGTCAGAACCCTGGCCGACATCCTCGCCGGTTCCGAATACATCCTCACCGCCCGCCTCACCCCCGGCATGGGCCTCATCTGCAACAACGTGCTGCATACCCGCAGCGGGTTTTCCGATTCACCCGAACACCGCCGCCTGCTGTATCGCGGGCGCTATTACGACCGCCTCAGTTTTCCCGCGCACGCAGCTTAGGCGGCGGGTAAAGTAAAATAGCGCTCTTCGTTTTTCGGCCAAAGCCGCATGCAGCTTCTTACCCTCGGGGTCAACCACCACACCGCACCGCTCGCGATCCGCGAGCAGGTGGCGTTCGGCCCCGAAAAATTGGTGCAGGCGCTGCATGAACTGACGCAGAGTCGTCGCGCCTCCGAAGTCGCCATTCTGTCGACCTGCAACCGAACAGAACTCTACGTCAACACGCCCTCGCCCGACGAAGTGACACAATGGCTGGCCGACTTCCACCATATCGACCGCCGCGAGCTCGCGCCCTACCTGTATGCGCTGCCACGCGAACAAGCCGCGCAGCACGCCTTCCGCGTCGCCGCCGGGCTCGATTCGATGGTGCTCGGGGAAACCCAGATCCTGGGGCAGATGAAGCAGGCAGTGCAAACCGCCGAAGAGGCCGGCACGCTCGGCCTGCTGTTGCACAAACTGTTCCAGCGCACGTTCTCGGTCGCCAAGGAAGTGCGCACCAGCACCGAGATCGGTGCCAATTCGGTATCGATGGCCGCTGCAGCGGTACGCCTGGCCGAACGCATCTTCCCCAGCATCCGCGATCAGGCCTGCCTGTTCATCGGCGCCGGCGAGATGATCGAACTGTGCATCACCCACTTTGCCGCGCAACATCCGCGCCGCATGACGGTGGCCAACCGCACCGCCGAACGCGCACGTCCGCTGGCCGAGCGCTTCAATGCCAGCGTCATCCCCCTCACCGCGCTGCCCGACGAACTCCCCGCCTACGACATCATCATCACCTCGACCGCGAGCCCCTTGCCCATCCTCGGCAAGGGCATGCTGGAACGCGCGATCAAGCAGCGCCGCCACCGCCCGATTTTCATCGTCGACCTCGCCGTGCCGCGCGACGTCGAGGCCGAAGTGGCCGAGATGGATGATGTGTTTTTGTACAGCGTGGACGATCTCGGCCAAGTGGTGCGCGAAGGCATGGACAACCGCGTGGCGCAGGTGGCGCAGGCCGAAGCCATCATCGAAACCAGTGTCGAGAATTTCGTCCACTGGATGGAAGGCCGCGAACTGGTGCCGGTGATCCGCTCGCTGCGCGACAGCGCCGAACGCCACCGCCGCCACGAAATCGAGAGAGCCGAGAAAGCGCTCGCGCGCGGCGACGATCCACGCGCCGTGCTCGAAGCGATGAGCCACGCATTGTCCAACAAGCTGCTGCACGCGCCGACCCACGCGCTCAATCACGCCACACGCGACGAGCGCGACCAGATTGCCCGTCTGATCAGCCAGCTGTACGGGCTGCATCAAGAATGAAGTCCTCCCTGGCGGACAAGCTCGCTCGCGCCGACGAGCGGCTGGAGGAACTCGACGCGCTGTTGTCGCAGCCGGAAATCGCGGGCGACATGGACCGCTACCGCAAACTCACGCGCGAGCACGCCGACCTCACCCCGGTGGTGGCGCTTTACCGCACCTACAAACAGGTCGAAGCGGACCAGAAATCCGCGCGTGACATGCTCGCAGACCCGGACATGCGCGAACTCGCCGAAGCGGAACTCGCGGACTGCGAGGCCCAAGTGGAACGGCTGGAGACCGAACTGCAAACCGCGCTGTTGCCGAAAGACCCCAACGACGAACGCAACATCTTCCTGGAAATCCGCGCCGGCACCGGCGGCGACGAGTCGGCGCTGTTCGCCGGCAACCTCCTCCGCATGTACACGCGCTACGCCGAGCGCTGCGGCTGGAAAGTGGAGATCGTGTCGGAAAATACCGGCGAAGTCGGCGGCTACAAGGAGGTCATCATCCGCATCGTCGGCCACGGCGCGTATTCGCGACTGAAGTTCGAATCCGGCGGCCACCGCGTGCAGCGGGTGCCGGAAACCGAATCACAGGGCCGCATTCACACCTCGGCCTGCACGGTGGCCGTGATGCCGGAAGCCGACGAAGTCGGCGAGGTCGATATCAATCCGGCCGACCTGCGTATCGACACCTACCGTGCCTCCGGTGCCGGCGGTCAGCACATCAACAAGACCGATTCCGCAGTGCGCATCACCCACCTGCCCACCGGGCTGGTGGTCGAATGCCAGGACGACCGCTCGCAGCACAAGAACAAGGCGCAGGCGATGAGCGTGCTGGCGGCACGTTTGAAGGATCGCGAACTCCAGGCCCAGCACGCCGCCGAGGCCAGTGCGCGCAAGAGTCTGATCGGCACCGGCGACCGCTCCGACCGCATCCGCACCTATAACTTCCCGCAGGGCCGCATCACCGACCACCGCATCAACCTCACGCTCTACAAGATCGACGCGATGATGGACGGCGATCTGACCGAACTGCTGGACGCATTGGCGGCCGAACATCAGGCCGAACTGCTGGCGACGCTTTCGGGCGAGGGCTAAGGCGTGGGGCCTGAGTCGGAAACGGTCGCTGGCCTGCTCAACGACGCCCGCATCCGCATCGCCGCTGCGCTCGGGCTGGACAAACGCGAAGCTCGGCTGGAAGCACGTGTGCTGGCCGCGTTTGCCTGGAATGTCGCCCCGGCCTGGCTGATCGCGCACGACACCGATACCCTGAACGAACTGCAATCCGCAGCATTCGATACGCTCCTGGCGCGGAGGCTTGCGGGCGAACCCATTGCCTACCTCACAGGGTTGCGGGAGTTTTATGGGCGGCCGTTTCGGGTCACGCCCAATGTCCTGATTCCACGCCCCGATACCGAACTGCTGGTCGAGCAGGCGCTAGCGCGCATCCCGTCAGACCTGGCCGTGGACGTGCTCGATCTGGGCACCGGCAGCGGCTGCATCGCCATCACCCTGGCGCTGGAGCGGCCGCTTGCACGCGTGACGGCAGTCGATCGCTCACCGGCGGCGCTGGCCATCGCGCAGCGCAATGCCGACATACTCAAGGCTCGCGTCGAGTTTTTGAGCAGCGACTGGTTCGACGCGCTCGCCGGCCGGCGTTTCGACCTCATCGTCAGCAACCCGCCGTACATCGCTGCCGCCGATCCCCATCTGGCGCGCGGCGATGTGCGCTTCGAACCCCTGACCGCGCTGGCCGCCGGCCAGGACGGCCTTGACGACCTGCGCCACCTGAGCCGCGGCGCCTGCGCCCACCTGAAGCCCGGCGGCACGCTGCTGGTGGAACATGGCTATGACCAGTCGGAAGGGGTCAAGGCCCTGTTGCGGGAAAGCGGCTTTGGCCATCCCCGGAGTTGGGCCGACCTGTCTGGTATCCTGCGCATCAGTGGCGGCGAAGTGTCGGAATAATTTACACTTGGCTTGTTGCGACAAAAGGCCACAAGTCGGATATCCAGCAGTGACAAGCTTTTCGGACTGATTCATTGGCTGTTGGCGCATTTCTTGCGTAACTCTCGGCATTGAATTCAAACACGGTTTGAGGCTCATCATGAACAACTCCCCGACCCCGGAAACGCCCAGCACACCTTCGGTATCGCCGGATGCCCGCAGCCCGGACCAGACCCGCCGCAAATTGGCAGGCCTGGGCGGGGCGGCCATCTTCACCCTGGCCAGCAGGCCGGTCCTGGCAGTGACGTGCAATTCGCCGTCAGCGGCGGCGTCGGGAAACATCAGCTTTCACGGCACCCCGCCCAACTGCACGGGAAAATCACCCTTGGGGTGGGTGAGCGATGTCGATAGCACCACCCCGAATGTCGAAGACAATGGGTTTCCTGGAGACGGCAATGTCGTATTCAACAGCGTTTTTGCCAACGGTGGTCTCATCCCCATCAACTGGCCCGACGGAGACGACGGCCGTTTGTATGCGGTCATGACTTCGACCAGCAATACAGACAACACCGGTGCGAACCCCAATCCCATTTCCGCGGAGTTTGCCGCCACGCTGCTGAACATTCGGGGCTTGCTCATTCCGGCCGAGATATTGACCGAACCCCAACTGATCAACATGTGGATCGAGTGGAGAGACAGTGGCGGATTCACTCCAAATGGCGGGGCGACGCCGTGGAATGCAACCCAAATCGTGACGTATCTGCGATCACTGCAGGGCGCTTGAATCCAGGGTGCGCTTCCAGCTCAAACAGTTCGGTTCCGAAGCGGTTGTCTACGACAGCGAATCGGGCGATACGCACTATCTCCCCCCTCTTGCCCTGGCGCTGCTTCAGATCTATCGCGAACATCCCTGTCCATCGCATGACGACATCCTGCGCACCTTGACCGAGCGCGCGCTTTTCGACTCAGGACTGCCACCGAAGATACAGGTGGATGAAACGCTGAATGGCTTGCGCAGGATTGGACTTGTCTCCCCGAAATGAAGCTGCTGCAGCTCCCGCCTGCTGACCTGCGCGAGCGCTTGCGCAACTCCGGCATCTGGCTACGCACCGGGCCGTTCTCGTTGCACGTCCAGTCGCGGGTTGAATCCGTGGCCAAAGGACTGACCGATCTCTACGGCCAGTTTGAAGTGCGCGACGCACACGAGGCTTTTGCCGATTTCCACGTGGCAGTCAACGCGCCCTCCAGTCTGCGGAGCTGGCTGCGGCCGCAGGTCAATTTCTCCTTTGATGGCGTGGAGCCCTTCAAGCCCCTGCCGCTGGATCAGGCCTATCCCATGCTGGAATGGGGCCTCAACTGGTGCATATCGTCACACGCGCACCATTACCTGATCATTCACGCGGCCGTGGTGGAAAAGAACGGCCTGGCGGCAATCCTGCCCGCGCCGCCCGGATCCGGCAAGAGCACGCTCACGGCCGGTCTGGTCCTGTCGGGCTGGCGCTTGCTTTCAGACGAATTGACGCTGATAGACCGCAAGACCGGATTGATCCATGCCCTGCCGCGCCCGGTCAGCCTGAAGAACGAATCGATTCCCCTGATCCGCGCATTCAGTCCTGACGCCTTCATCAACCGTGCCTCCCACGACACGGCCAAGGGAACGGTGGCACACATGCGGCCGCCAAAAGCCAGCGTGAGGCGTCAGCACGAACCGGCGCGTCCTGGCTGGGTCATCTTTCCCAAGTGGACTGCGGGCGCAGCGACCGAACTGCAAGCACGTTCGAAGGCACAGACCTTCATGTTCCTGGCGCAGAATGCCTTCAATTACAGCCTGATTGGCGCCGAGGGATTTCGGGTCGGAACGGCGCTGATCGAGCAAGCGGCCTGTTACGACTTTCAGTACAGCCAGCTTGACGAGGCCATTGCCGTATTCGACCGTCTGGCTGCGACGCCTGCTTTGGACCGACCCGGAAACTGAGATGCGCGCCCCGACAGATCTGGTCTCGCTGGTGTTTCGCAATCCCGATGCGGTCCGCCGTTTTTCCATGGACGACTGGGATATGTTGATCCGCCAGGCTCGCCAGGCCGGTCTGATTGGACGCATGCATCCTCTGCTGCTGCAAAAAGGGCTGGCCGATATGATCCCGTCTGCAGCCCGCTGGCACTTTGAGGCGGCCTCCGCCCTGGCGGACAAGCAGCAGATTGCGGTGCGCTGGGAAGTCGGTCAGATACGCGCGGCACTGGCCGGACTCAATATTCCGCTGATCGTGCTCAAGGGCGCAGCGTATGTGATAGCCGACCTGCCCGCCGCACGCGGGCGCCTGTTCAACGACATCGACATTCTGGTGCCGCGCAACCAACTGAGTGCGGTCGAGTCCGCGCTGATGCTCGCCGGCTGGCATGCGGTCGGCCTCTCGGACTACGACCAGCGCTATTACCGGCGCTGGATGCATGAGTTGCCCCCGCTTCAGCATGTGCGCCGCGCCACGGTCATCGACGTGCACCATGCGATCCTGCCCGACACCGCGCGCTACCACCCGGATTCGGCCAAGCTGTGCAGCCGTGCCGTCGCAGTGGAAGGCCTGCCGGGAATCCGCGTGCTGGCGCCGGAAGACCGCATCCTGCATTCGGCCACGCATCTGTTCCACGACGGCGAGCTGCCACATGGCCTTCGCGACCTGACCGACCTTGATCTGCTGTTACGCGACGCAGGCGCGGACCGCGATTTCTGGCTGCGTCTCACCACGCGCGCCGACGAACTGCAACTCAGCCGTTCGCTGTTTTATGCCCTGCGCTACCTGCGTCATTTTCTCGATACGCCGGTGCCCGACAGCGTGATGACCACCCTCGACGCCACCGCACCCAATCGTGTCACGCTCGCACTGATGGACCGCATCTTTACCCGCGTGCTCGCCCCCGACCATGCAAGCTGTGCGGATGCGTTCACCTCCGCCGCGCGCCTGGCTGCTTTCGTGCGTGCCCACTGGCTGCGGATGCCCGTGCATCTGCTGGTTCCCCACCTGTTCCACAAGGCCTTCATCAGCCCCTATCAACGCACCCCAAAAGCGGCTTGACGCGAGCCGCGGCGTGCGTATAATTCCCGAGTATTCCAGTCAAGTATTATTCAGGAGCCCCGAAATGACCGCGCTAGACCGCATTCGTGACCAAGTCACCAACAACACCGTCGTGCTTTACATGAAGGGCACGCCCCAGTTTCCGCAGTGCGGCTTTTCTTCGCGCGCGGCGCAAGTGCTGCAAGCTTGCGGCGTGAAGGATTTTCTGGCCGTGAACGTGCTGGCCGATCCGGAAATTTTCGAGAACCTGAAGTACTACGCGAACTGGCCGACCTTCCCTCAACTCTACGTCAAGGGCGAACTGATTGGCGGCAGCGACATCATGATCGAGATGTACCAGAAGGGTGAAATCCAGAAGTTGCTGGAAGAAGCCCAGGCCGCCTGAGCCTTCTCAGCGGACGCAAAAAAGCCGACTTGAAGTCGGCTTTTTTGCTTCTGCTTCACGCGCCTAAACAAACGCTCACTTGGATTCATCGGCCTCCGGCACGGCATCCATTCCCAGTTCGTGAATCTTGCGCGTCAAGGTATTTCGCCCCCAGCCCAGGAGATGCGCAGCCTCGATGCGACGCCCGCCGGTGTGGCGCAGCGCCACTTCGATCAACGTCTTTTCGTAAGCCTGAGTCAGTTCGTCGAGTATCGCCGCCTCGCCACGCGACAGCCGCGCACTCGCCTCGGCGGCCAGACTCTGCAACCAGTCTCCTGATTGCGCCACGACGTTGCCCTGCATCAGGTCGGACGGCAAGTCCCCCACCTCGACCACCTGGCCCGGCGCCATCACGGTCAGGTAATGGCAGACGTTTTCAAGCTGGCGCACGTTGCCGCTCCACGGCAGGTTGACCAGGGTCTTCATCGCGGCCTCCGACACGCCCTTGGCCTCCATCCCCAGTTCGCGTGCGCTTTTCTGCATGAAATGGCGCACCAGCAAGGGAATGTCCTCGCGCCGCTCGCGCAGCGCCGGCAAGCGTAAGCGAATGACGTTGAGGCGATGGAACAGGTCCTCTCGGAACAGGCCTTCGCGCACTCGCACTTCCAGATCCTGGTGGGTGGCGGCAATCACCCGCACGTTGACCTTGATCGGTGTATGCCCGCCGACGCGATAGAACTGGCCGTCCGACAGCACGCGCAGCAAACGCGTCTGCAATTCGGACGGCATGTCGCCGATCTCGTCGAGGAAGAGTGTGCCGCCATCGGCCTGCTCGAAGCGGCCGCGCCGCTGAGCGGCAGCACCCGTAAAGGCGCCGCGCTCGTGGCCGAACAGTTCGGATTCCAGCAGGTCCTTCGGTATGGCTGCGGTGTTCAACGCGATGAACGGCCCGCCGGCGCGCGGGCTGTGGCGGTGCAGGGCACGCGCGACCAACTCCTTGCCGCTGCCTGATTCGCCGGTGATCAGCACGGTGGCGTGCGACTGGCTAAGCCTGCCGATGGCGCGGAACACTTCCTGCATCGCCGGTGCCTGGCCGAGCATCTCGGTCATCGGCGCCTCGCTCGGCGCCGGGGTGCCGCGGCTGGCGCTTTCGGCCAGCGCGCGACGCACCAGTTCCAGCGCCTGATCGACGTCGAACGGCTTGGGCAGGTATTCGAACGCGCCGCCCTGGAAGGCCGCCACCGCGCTATCGAGGTCGGAATACGCGGTCATGATGATGACCGGCACCTTGGGCAACCTTTCCTTGAGCGCCTGCAGCAACTCCAGCCCGGAAACGCCCGGCATGCGGATATCGGACAGCACCACGCTGGGCTCGCCGCGTTCCAGTTCGCGCAGCGCGTCGCTCGCCGAACTGAAGGTCATGCACGGAATGTCCTCCCGCAGCAGCGCCTTTTCGAGCACCCAGCGGATGGAGCGGTCGTCGTCGATGATCCAGACACAGCTTGGTTTCAGCATGGTATTCAGACAGGTAAGGGAAGAAATATGGAAAACACGGTGTGGCCCGGGCGGCTTTCGCAGTCGATGGTGCCGTGGTTTTGCGCCACCAGGGTTTGCGAGACAGCAAGCCCGAGCCCGCTGCCGCCTTCGCGTCCGGACACCAGCGGATAGAAAATCTGCTCGCGGATATCCTCGGGGATGCCGGGACCGTTGTCGATGATCTCGACCCGCAGGCCCAGCCGGTAGCGGCGGCTTTCGAGCGTGATCTGCCGCGCCACCCGGGTCTTGAAGATGATCTCGCCCTGGCCATGCATGGCCTGCACCGCATTGCGCGCGATGTTCAGGGCGGCCTGAATCAGCTGCTCGGCGTCGGCGCGAATTTCCGGCAGGCTGATGTCGTAATCGCGCCGCAGCGTCACGCTGGGTGTTTCGGCCAGAATCAGGCTGCGAACGCGTTCCAGCACTTCGTGAATATTCACCGCACCAAAACGGGGCGTTCGGTGCGGCGTCAGCAGCCGCTCCATCAGCGACTGCAGACGATCGGATTCCTTGATGATGACCTGGGTGTATTCACGCAGGCTTTCGCGCGGCAGTTCGTGCTCCAGCAATTGCGCGGCGCCGCGAATGCCGCCGAGCGGATTCTTGATTTCGTGTGCCAGATTGCGCAAGAGTTCGCGATTGGCCTCCTGCTGCAGGCGCGCCTGCTCAAGCCGGGCAATGCGCAACTGCGGATCGACTGCGCGCATTTCGATCAGCACCGCATGCGCCGGTTGCTCCAGCGGTGTGATGCTGCAGCCGAGGCGTATCGGCGGATGCGTTCCGACAGCCACCTCGAGTTCGTATTCGATGACGGTTTCCTGCTCGCTGCGCGCAGTTCGAATCGCCGCCAGCAACTCGAGGCTGCGTTCAAACGCATGCTCGATCCGATCGTTTGCCAGCAGCGCGCCGGAGATTCCGAGCAGCGTTTCGGCCGCCGGATTGACGTACAGGATGCGGTCGTCGGCATCGAGCACCATGGCGCCAGTGGACAAGCAATCGAGTCCGGAAAACTCGGAGGGAGAAGGCGATGTCATGCTCATGCACTCAAGTGAAGCACTGATTGTGCCAGAGCGCGGTTGTAACGCCGAAAAGTCGCGAACAACCACGGCCCACCCCTTGCGGGCAGGCGCTTACTTCAGATTGGCAAGCTCGCGCTGGATCGAAACGACGTTTTGTTCGTGCTGCTCCACACTGGCGCGCAGTCTGCTCACGCGACTGCGATAGCTCGCATCGGTCGCACGCTCGCCGGCCTGCAGGCGCTCTCCCAGCGCCAACTGGCGGCGGGCCTCATCGGCATTGCGGCGCTCGCCGTCTATCTCGTCCTGCAGCACTTGGCGACGGATGTCGTCGCGCCGTTTCTGCGTTCCGGCATCGATGCGCGGAAAATTGGCCGGGCTGGGACTGGAGGCACGGGCGGGCGCTTTTCCGGTTGGCGGCAGCGGCGCCGGCGCGCCTGGCAGTTCGATACGCTTGGCGCCCTTTCGGTAAACATCGGTAAAGGTCACCTGGCCGTTCTCATCGACGTACTTGTAGATTTCCGCCTGCGCAGGGGCAGCCAGGATCAGGCACAGCAGGAAAGGAAAACGAAGGATTTGCATGGCATCGAGTGTAGCGTTCCCGTTCGATAACGGTCAAAAGGCGTCAATCTTGACGCCTGCAAAGCCCGCAATAAAAAGAGGCGGCCGAAGCCGCCCCTCCCTGTTGCACGCGACGCGATTACAGCGAGTAATACATCGCGAACTCGACCGGGTGCGTGGTCATGCGGAACTTGGTGACCTCCTCCATTTTCAGCGCAATGTAGGCATCGATCATGTCATTGGTGAACACGCCGCCACGGGTCAGGAACTCGCGATCCTTGTCCAGTTCGTCCAGCGCCATTTCCAGGCTGTGGCAGACCTTCGGGATCTTCGCGTCCTCTTCCGGCGGCAGGTCGTACAAGTCCTTGTCCGACGGATCGCCGGGATGAATCTTGTTCTGGATACCGTCGAGGCCCGCCATCATCAGTGCAGCAAAGCACAGGTACGGGTTGGCGGTGGGATCCGGGAAGCGGGTTTCGATGCGACGCGCCTTTTCGCTGGCGGCGATCGGGATGCGGATCGAAGCCGAACGGTTGCGGGCGGAGTAGGCCAGCATGACCGGCGCTTCGAAGCCGGGAACCAGGCGCTTATACGAGTTGGTCGACGGGTTGGTGATCGCGTTCAGTGCCTTGGCATGCTTGATCACGCCGCCGATGTAATACAGGCACATTTCGGACAGGCCGGCGTAGCCGTTGCCCGCGAACAGGTTCTTGCCGTCTTTCCACAGCGACATGTGCACGTGCATCCCGGAGCCGTTGTCGCCGACGATGGGCTTGGGCATGAAGGTCGCGGTCTTGCCGTAGGCGTGGGCGACGTTCTGCACGATGTATTTCAGCGTCTGCGTCCAGTCGGCGCGCTTGGTCAGCGTGCTGAACTGGGTGCCGATTTCGCACTGGCCGGCGGTCGCCACTTCGTGGTGGAACACTTCGACCGGGATGCCGGCTTCTTCCAGCGCCAGCACCATGGCGGCGCGGATGTCCTGCAGGCTGTCGACCGGGGGCACGGGGAAATAGCCGCCCTTCACGCCGGGACGGTGGCCGGTGTTACCGTTCTCGAATTTCTCGGCTGAAGACCAAGAGGCTTCCTCGGAATTGATTTTCACGCCGCAGCCCGACATGTCGTCGTGCCAGGTGATCGAATCGAAAATGAAGAACTCGGGCTCGGGGCCGAAGTAGGCGGTGTCGGCGATGCCGGTCGACTTCAGATAGGCCTCGGCACGGCGGGCCACCGAACGCGGATCGCGCTCGTAACCCTTGCCGTCGGACGGCTCGATCACGTCACAGGTCAGGATCAGGGTGGGTTCGTCGAAAAAGGGATCCATGTAGGCCGTATCGGGGTCGGCTTTGAGCAGCATGTCGGAAGCCTGGATGCCCTTCCAGCCAGCAATCGAGGAGCCGTCGAACGGGTGACCATCCTCGAACCAGTCTTCAGTCACGATGCGGGCCGGAATGGAAACGTGCTGCTCCTTGCCTCGGGTATCGGTAAAGCGCAGGTCGACGAACTTAACTTCGTCGTCCTGAATTTTCTTGAGCACATCGGCCACGGTCATGGTCATGCTGAATCTCCTCAAACTAAATAAATAAAATGATGACACCACGCACTAATGTCGTGAATGAACTCAACTTAGCAGCAACCGTGCCATGTACAAATTCGTGCGCCGATCATTGTGCCACAAGGCCCATATCCCAGGATAGGGCAGAATTCGCCCTCGGGCGGGCACCATAACGGTGCGACACCGTTATGGGCGCACCATATTGGGGCGGATTGCGTCCGCTCATGGCTTTCATATACTGAACCTAGAAAAAAGGAGTTCACCATGGGCCGCATCACCGAGTTGCTCGATACTGCACATGGCCGCAGCGATGCTCATTCTTGGCTGATTGCCGGCGCCCTGCTGCCGCATGAGGCTTACGAGCTATTGCACCTCGCGCCCGGGGCGCAACTGATCGATGTGCGCTCGCAAGCGGAGCTTGAACTGAACGGCGCCATTCCCGGCGCGGTGCATGTCGAATGGCAGTCCTGGCCGGGGTGGGTGCTCAACCCGCACTTTCTCGCCCAGCTTGCGCAGGCCACTGATCCGGAGTCGCTGCTGATTTTCATCTGCCGCAGCGGCCCACGCTCGCATCGGGCTGCCGTGGCCTGTACCGAGGCCGGGCGCGGCAGCTGCTACAACGTGCTGGAAGGCTTCGAGGGCGACCTCAACAAAGCCACCGGCCACCGCAACGAACTCAACGGCTGGAAGCAGCGCGGCCTGCCCTGGACGCAAGGCTAAGAATATACAAAGCCCACCGTGTCATGCCGGCGCGCTTTAGAATAGCGCGCCATGACCGATCGCTACGCCGTATTCGGGCACCCGATTGCCCACTCCAAATCCCCGCAGATTCATGCTGCCTTTGCCCGCCAGACAGGGCAGGACATGAGCTACGAGGCCATCCTCGCGCCGAAAGACGGATTTGCCGCCAGCGTGGCGGCCTTCGTCACGGCGGGCGGGCGTGGCGCCAACGTCACCGTGCCGTTCAAGGAAGAAGCGTACAAACTGGCCAGCCGCCTGAGCCCGCGTGCCCAGCGCGCGGGCGCAGTGAATACCCTGCTATTTGATGACGGCATCCTCGGCGACAACACCGATGGCGCCGGCCTGGTGGCCGACCTCACCCGCAACCTCCATTGCGCGCTTGCCGGTAAACGCATCCTGCTGGTTGGCGCGGGCGGCGCCGCGCGCGGGGTGATCGACCCCCTGCTGGAGCAGTCCCCTGCCGAGCTCGTCATCGCCAACCGCACCATCGGGCGCGCGCAGGAACTGGCCAAGCTGTTCGGCCGCGGTATCCGTGCATGCGGCTTCGATGCTGTCGACACGCCCTTCGATCTCGTCATCAACGCCACCGCCGCCAGCCTCGCCGGCGAATTGCCGCCGCTGTCGCCGCGCATCGTCACCGCCGGCACGCTGGCCTACGACATGATGTACGGACGCGACACGCCCTTCCTCGCGTTCGCGCGCAGCCACGGCTCGGCCACCGCCGATGGCCTCGGCATGCTGGTCGAGCAGGCCGCCGAAGCATTTTATCTGTGGCGGGGCGTCCGCCCTGATACCGCGCCGGTCATCGCGAGCCTGCGCACATGATGCGCACCGCATTGCGCTGGCTCGGCAAGGGCGTGGCGGCGGCAGTCGGTCTGGTGCTGCTGTATCAGTTATGGATCTTCGCGCATGTGCTGTGGTGGATCGATCACAACCCGACCTCCACCGCCTTCATGGAAGCGGGCCTGGCGCGCCAGCAGGACAAGAATCCCGACGCCGAATTGCGCCACAAGTGGGTGCCCTACGATCGCATTTCCATCCATCTGAAACGCGCCATCATCGCCGCCGAAGATGCCAAATTCATCGAGCATGAAGGCTTCGATGTCGAAGGCATCCAGAAGGCCGTCGAAAAAAACCTGAAGAAAGGCAAGCTCGTCGCCGGCGGCTCCACCATCAGCCAGCAGCTCGCCAAAAACCTGTTCCTGTCAGGCGAGCGCAGCTTCATCCGCAAAGGCCAGGAAGCTGTGATCACCCTGATGATCGAAGCCACCTGGAACAAGCGCCGCATCCTCGAGGTGTACCTGAACGTGATCGAGTGGGGCAACGGCATCTACGGCGCCGAAGCGGCCGCCCGCCGCTACTACAAGACCTCTGCCGCCAACCTCAACCGCGACCAGGCCGCCCGCATGGCGGCGATGGTGCCCAACCCGCGCTGGTATGAACACAACCGTGGCTCGCGCAGCTACCAGCGCCGCGTTGCGGTCATCAAGCGCTATATGAGTCACGCGCAGGTTCCGCGCTGAGTTGATGCGCCTCGCGAGCAGGCGCTTGCGCGCCATAGCGCGTTACAATCGCGGGGCCTTTTTGACTTCCGCGCCATGACCGACACCCTCGAAAGCCAGTCGCAGGACAACCTGGAGGCCCACCTCGCGCAGGTGCAAGACCTGCTCGCCAAGATGCGGCTGGTGGAGGAACTCGTCCACAAACAGGGGGGGCCGCGTCAGGATCTGGTGGAAAACCTGGTCCACAAGCAGAACCTGAACGAGCTGCAGCGCAAGCTGGAAGCCCTGCACCCGGCCGACATCGCCTACATCCTGGAAGCGCTGCCGCTGGACGAGCGCCGACTGGTATGGAGCCTGGTCAGCGCGGAGAACGACGGCGAAATTCTGCTGGAGGTGTCCGACTCGGTTCGCGAATCGCTGATCCAGACGATGGACAAGGCGGAACTGCTGGCCGCCGCCGAGTCGCTGGACACCGACGAGATCGCCGACATCGCGGCCGATCTGCCGCACGACGTGATCCAGGAACTGCTCACCACCCTCGATGCGCAGAAGCGCGCGCACCTTCAATCTGCGCTGGCCTATCCGGAAGATACGGTGGGCGCGCTGATGGACTTCGAGATGGTGACGATCCGCGCCGACGTCACCCTGGAAGTCGCGCTGCGCTACCTGCGCCGCCTGGGCGAACTGCCCGACCAGCTCGACAAACTGTTCGTGGTGGACCGCGACGACGCGATCATCGGCGTGCTGCCGCTGAAAAGACTGTTGACCTCCGACCCGGAAGTTTCGGTGGCAGCAGTCATGGTCGAGGATTTCGTCAAGTTCCACCCCGAGGACGAGGCGCAGGAAGCCGCTCAGGCGTTCGAGCGCTACGACCTGGTGATGGCGCCGGTAGTGGATATACAGGGGCGGCTGATCGGCCGTCTCACGGTCGATGCGGTGGTCGACTACATCCGCGAATCGGCCGACGCCGACATGCTGTCGATGGCCGGCCTGAAGGAGGAGGAAGACCTGTTCTCCACCGTCTGGCGCTCGGCCAAGAACCGCTGGATGTGGCTGTCGATCAATCTCGCCACCGCCTTCATCGCGTCGCGCGTGATCGGCGCGTTCGAGGGCAGCATCGAAAAGCTCGCCGCCCTGGCGGCGCTGATGCCCATCATCGCCGGCATCGGCGGCAACACCGGCAACCAGACCATCGCGCTGATCGTGCGCGGCCTGGCGCTGGGCCAGATCACCCAGGCCAACGCACGCCGCCTGGTCGTGAAGGAACTCGGCGTCGCCCTGTTCAACGGACTGCTGTGGGGCTCGGTGGTCGGTGTCTTCGCCTGGCTTCTGTACGACAACGTTGCGTTGGGCGGAGTGATGGCGCTGGCGATGCTGCTCAACCTGATTGTCGCCGCGCTGGCCGGCATCTTCATCCCGATGACGCTGGAACGCATGAAGCGTGATCCGGCCGTCGGCTCGTCGGTACTGCTCACCTTTACCACCGACAGCATGGGCTTCTTCATCTTCCTCGGCCTTGCCACCATCCTGCTGCTATGAAGGCGGTCCCTGACAGCAAGACCCTGTATCTGCGCCTGCTGCGCTATGTAAAGCCTTACTGGCGCATGTTTGCGCTGTCTCTCGTCGCGCTGGTCCTCACCGCTGCCACCGAACCGCTGCTGCCGGCACTGTTCAAGCCGCTGCTCGACGAGGGTCTTGTTGCCAAGAACCAGGACTTCATCCGCTGGATTCCGATGTTGCTCCTGGCCTTGTTCGTGGTGCGCGGCGTGACCGCCTTCATCAGCACCTACTGCATGGCCTGGGTGGGCAGCCGCCTGGTGATGGACCTGCGCGCCGCCATGTTCGACAAGCTGATGACGCTGCCGACGCGCTACTTCGACCAGAACCCCAGTGGCCAGCTGATTGCCTATCTGGCGTTCAACGTCACCCAGGTCACGCAGTCGGCCACCACTTCGCTCACCACGCTGGTGCGCGACACCGTGACGATTCTGGGACTGCTGGGCTATTTGCTATGGCTGAACTGGCAACTGACGCTGATCGTGTTCGCGATGGTGCCGCTCACCTTGTGGGTGGTGCGTGTGGCCAGCACGCGGCTGCGTGGCCTGTCGCGCAAGGCGCAACAGAACATCGGCGACCTCACCCAGGTCATCGACGAGGCGGTGGGCGGTCATCGCGTGGTCAAGCTCTACGGCGGCGAGGACTACGAGCAGAGCCGCTTTAATCAGGCCGCCAATCTGGCGCGCCAGTACGAGATGAAGCGCGTTGCTGCCAACGCGATCTACGACCCCATCATCCAGTTGATCGCAGCGAGTGCGCTGGCGATCATCGTCTACATCGCGGCCGGGCAGGCATCGAGCAACACCACCACGGTGGGTGGATTCGTCGCCTTCTTCATGGCCATGCTGCTGCTGTTCGGTCCGCTCAAAAGGCTCACTGCGGTCAACGACCAGCTGCAGCGCGGCCTGGCTGCCGCCGAAACCATATTCGCGATGCTCGACCAGGACGCCGAACGCGACACCGGCACCCGCGCACTCACCCGCATCGAAGGACGGTTGGCACTGCGCGACGTGACGCTGACCTATCCCGGCAAGACCGTTCCCGCGCTGGATCACATCACCCTCGACATCGCGCCCGGCGAGACCGTGGCGCTGGTCGGTGCCTCGGGCTCGGGCAAGACGACGCTGGCCAATCTGGTGCCGCGTTTCTACGACCCCGATTCCGGCACGATCACACTCGATGGCATCGACATCCACGACATCCGCCTGCAGAACCTGCGCAGCCACATCGCGCTGGTCTCGCAGGATGTGGTGCTGTTCAACGACACGCTGGCGCACAACATCGCCTATGGAACGAAACGCGATGCCACGCCTGACGAGATTCGGGCCGCCTGCATCGCAGCCCATGCCTGGGACTTTATCCAGTCCATGCCCGACGGCCTGCAGACGCTGATCGGCGAGAACGGCATGCGGCTCTCCGGCGGACAGCGCCAGCGCATCGCCATTGCCCGCGCGATCCTGAAAAACGCCCCCCTGCTGATTCTCGACGAAGCCACCTCGGCGCTCGACAACGAATCAGAACG
The DNA here is from genome assembly GCA_011391285.1 of Thiobacillus sp. Next base: position 53,858 of record JAABQU010000233.1, on the reverse strand, counting down.
CCACGTGCAAGCGGCGCTCGAAACGCTGATGCAAAACCGCACCACGCTGGTCATCGCCCACCGGCTCTCCACTGTGGAGCGCGCTGACCGCATCATCGTGCTGGAAGGCGGGCATATCGTCGAGACCGGCAGCCACGCCGACTTGATCGCCAAACAGGGACGCTACGCGCAGTTGCACGCGCTGCAGTTTTCCGCATGAGCCACGACGCCCCGACCGGCTGGGTGAAACCGGCGCGCTCGCTCATCACCGGCGCCGGCCGTGCCATCGGCGACTACCGCATGATCCGCGACGGCGACCGCATCCTGCTTGGGCTCTCGGGCGGCAAGGATTCGCTTTCCTTGCTGCACACGCTGCACCACCTGCAACAGAAGGCCCCGGTCAAATTCGAGTTGCTCGCCTGCACGGTCGATCCGCAATCCGACCAGTACGACCCTGCGCCCTTGAAGCCCTACATGGCGGAACTCGGCGTGCCCTATTTCCTCGAGTCGCAACCCATCCTGGAAGAGGCGCAGAAGACGCTGACCAGGGATTCCGATTCCTACTGCGCGTATTGCTCAAGAATGCGGCGCGGCATTCTCTACCGCGTCGCCCGCGAGCAGAACTGCAATGTCATCGCGCTGGCGCAGCACCTGGACGATCTGGCCGAGACGCTGATGATGTCGATGCTGTTCGGCGGCAAGCTCCGGACCATGTCGCCGCACTATCTCAACGATGCCGGCGACCTGCGCATCATCCGGCCGTTTGCCTACGTACGCGAACGCCAGACCCGCGCCTTCGCCGCCGACGCCGGCCTGCCGGTGATTTTCGAGAACTGCCCCGCCTGTTTTGCCAAGCCGCAGCAACGTTATGCGATGAAGCAGATGCTGGCCGAACAGGAGAAGCAGCACCCGCGCATCTTCAACAGCCTGCTCACCGCGATGCGCCCGCTGATGGGCGAGCCGCCGGCCTGAAGCCCGACGCTCAGCGCTGCGGCGTGCAGCGCTTGCCCTCATACTCGAACCGGTGCAGCGCGTAGGCCTTGCCGTTCCAGCGTTGCACCGGGAAACAGAATCCTGGACCGCCGACCGAGATGTCGGGCCAGCCGCCGACGCCTTTCGTCTTGAGGAATTCGGGGATGCCGCTGCTACCGGTCATCACGCGCCACTTCCCGTCGGCCTGCTTGCTCAGCAACTGGTATCCGGTTCCGGCATGACCGTAGCAAAACGTGCCGCCTTCGGTCACCACGGCTTCAGGACGGCCGTCGCCGTTGAGATCGTGCACGGTATCGATGGTCGCTCCGCTGCTGTTGGGATCGTCCGCGCACATGACCCACATCCCTTTTCGCTGCAGGGCGCCCGCCGCCTTGAATGCCGCCAGCCTGTCTGCATCGGTCAGCGTGAGGTCCGCGGACGCGGCCGCAAGCGGTATTCCCCCTATCTCGATGCCCAGAAAACACAGCCCGCCGAGCACTGAAACCGGAAGTCTGCTCATGTCCCACCTCCATCCCACTGCCAAAATCTAAACATAGCCTCGGCAAGCGCGGCCGCAACCAAGCGTCGCCTTGGCGCGGATCCACGTGGAATTTTCCTGCCCCGCCATTTGCCCGTAGAATCAAGCCTTTGTTTTAATTGACACTTTCCACACAGGTAACAAGGTTATGACGGCTTCTTTCATCCCCCCCAAGCGCATCCTCATGGGCCCCGGGCCTTCCGACGTGCCGCAGCGCATCCTCGAGGCAATGGCACGCCCTACCATCGGCCACCTCGATCCGGCTTTCGTCGACCTGATGGAGCAGATCAAATCGATGCTGCGCATGGCGTTCCAGACCGAGAATGTGCTGACCTTCCCAGTCTCGGCGCCCGGTTCGGCGGGGATGGAAATGTGCTTCGTCAACCTGGTGGAACCGGGAGACAAGGTGATCGTCTGCCGCAACGGCGTGTTCGGCGGCCGCATGCTGGAAAACGTCAAGCGCACCGGCGGCGTGCCGGTGATCGTCGACGACGCCTGGGGCAAGCCGGTCGATCCGCAGAAGGTACGCGAGGCTTTCCAGGCGAATCCCGACGCGAAAATTCTCGCCTTCGTGCATGCCGAGACCTCGACCGGCGCGCAAAGCGACGCCGAAGCGCTCGCAAAGATCGCCCAGGAGTTCGGCGCGCTCACCATCATGGACTGCGTCACCAGCCTCGGCGGCACGCCGGTGTATCTGGACAAATGGGGCATCGACGCGGCCTATTCCGGCAGCCAGAAATGCCTGTCGTGCACCCCCGGTCTCTCACCCGTCTCGTTTTCCGGAAAAGCGATCGCCCGCATCAAGGCGCGCACGACCCCGGTCCAGAGCTGGTTCCTCGATCTGAATCTGGTGCTCGGCTATTGGCAGTCCGCCGGCAAGCGAACCTACCACCACACTGCCCCGATCAACCCGATGTACGGCCTGCACGAAGCGCTGGTGATCCTGGAGGAGGAAGGCCTGGAAAACGCCTGGGCGCGCCACCGCGCGATGCATGAAAAGCTGAAGACGGGGCTCGAAGCCATGGGCCTCAAGTACGTGGTCGAGGCCTCCGCGCGCCTGCCGCAGTTGAATTCGATCTACGTGCCGGAAGGCGTCGACGAGGCGGCGATCCGCGCCCGCCTGCTGAACGAATTCAACCTGGAAATCGGCGCCGGCCTCGGCGACATGGCCGGCAAGATCTGGCGCATCGGTCTGATGGGCTACTCGGCGAAGCAGGAAAACGTCGACTACTGCCTGAAGGCACTGAAAGCCTGCCTGCCTTGAACACACAACACCCGACGTAAAAAAGGCGCCATGTTGGCGCCTTTTTTACGTCCCTGATTCGGTGATAAACAACAGTGCCGTCCAGGGCAAATGCGGCTAGGACAGTCCCAGCCGCTGCCAGATGGTGGTGCTGGGACCGGCTTGGTTCATGGTGTAGAAGTGCAGCCCCGGCGCACCGCCGGCAAGCAGCCGGTCGCACAGGTCGGTCACCACATCCAGCCCGAAGGCCCGCAGCGACGGCAAGTCGTCGCCGTATATCTCTAGCTTTTTCCGCAGCCAGCGCGGGATTTCCGCACCGCAGGCGTCGGAAAACCGCGCCAGTTGCACGTAATTGCCGATCGGCATGATGCCGGGAACGATGGGAATGGAAACGCCCAATGCGCGGGCGTCTTCGACGAAATTGAAGTAGGCGTCGGCATTGAAGAAATACTGCGTGATCGCCGCATCCGCGCCGGCGTCGACCTTGCGCTTGAAGTTGGTAAGGTCTTCCGTGTAGGAGCGCGCCTGCGGATGCACTTCCGGATAGGCGGCGACTTCGATCTCGAACCAGTCGCCGGTTTCCTTTCGAATGAAGGCCACCAGTTCGTTAGCGTAGTTGAAGGCACCGGCGTCCATGCTGCCCGAGGGCAGGTCGCCGCGCAGCGCAACCAGGTGGCGGATGCCCTGGTTTCTGTATTCGTTGAGGATGTCGCGGATGTTCTCCTCGGTCGAGCCAATGCACGACAGGTGCGGTGCGGCTTCGCTGCCGTCGGCCTGGATTTCACGCACGGTTTCCAGGGTGCGGTCGCGGGTGGAGCCGCCGGCACCGAAGGTGACGGAGAAGAACTTGGGGTTGAGCTGCGCCAGTTGCTTGCGCGTGGCGCGCAATTTTTCGGCGCCCTCCGCTGTCTTGGGCGGGAAGAATTCAAAGCTGAATGTGCGTTCGGTCATGCTTGAACCTTGAAATAGGAGTTGGACGCACCCGAAGGTGCGCCCGGGTGTTCAACCTTTTTTATTGGGGATGAGGGCGGAAAGCGCCCAGGCGATCACGCCGTAGAGGATCGCACCGACCATCGCCGAGACGAAGCCCTGCACCTGGAACCCCGGGAGCAGCGCGCTGGCGAGCCAGAACAACAGGCCGTTCAGAACAAGATAGAAAATCCCCAGCGTCAGCACCGTGATCGGCAAGGTGAGAATCGCCAGCACCGGCCGCACCAACGTATTGATGAAGCCGAGCACCAGCGCGGCGACCAGCGCCGTGCCGAAGCCCGACACCTGAATGGTGGGCAGGAGATACGTCACCGCCAGCAGGGCGACGGCATTCAGAATCCACAGCAGCAGCAAACGCATGGCGCGCTCCTTTCAGGTGAGGTCGATCAATAGCGGTACGGCTCGGCCTTGTAGGGACCGGTCTTGGGCACGCCGATGTAGGCAGCCTGCTGGTCGGTCAGCTCGGACAGTTGCGCGTTGAGCTTCTTCAACTGCAGGCGCGCGACCTTCTCGTCCAGATGCTTGGGCAGGGTGTAGACGCCGACCGGGTATTTGCCGGAATCGCGCTCCTGCCACAATTCCATCTGGGCGATGGTCTGGTTGGCGAACGAGGACGACATCACATAGCTGGGATGGCCGGTGCCGCAGCCGAGGTTCACCAGGCGGCCCTTGGCCAGCAGGATGATGCGCTTACCGTCAGGGAAAATAACATGGTCGACCTGCGGCTTGATCTCTTCCCACTGGTAGCGTTCGATGCTGGCGACGTCGATCTCGTTGTCGAAGTGGCCGATGTTGCAGACGATGGCCTGGTCCTTCATCTTCGCCATGTGGTCGTGGGTGATGACGTGGAAGTTGCCGGTGGCGGTGACGAAGATGTCGGCCTTGTCGGCGGCATATTCCATGGTCACAACGCGGTAACCTTCCATCGCCGCCTGCAGTGCGCAGATCGGGTCGATCTCGGTCACCCACACCTGCGCGCTCAATGCGCGCAGTGCCTGCGCGCTGCCCTTGCCGACATCGCCATAGCCGGCGACCACGGCGACCTTGCCGGCGATCATCACGTCGGTGGCGCGCTTGATGCCGTCGACCAGCGATTCACGGCAGCCGTACAGGTTGTCGAACTTGGACTTGGTGACCGAATCGTTGACGTTGATCGCCGGGAATTTCAGTTCGCCGCGCGCGTGCATCTGGTACAGGCGATGCACGCCGGTGGTGGTTTCCTCGGTCACGCCCTTCACGGCGGCCAGGCGCACCGAATACCAGGTCGGATCCACGGCCAGCTTGGCCTTGATCGCGGCGTAGAGCACCTCCTCCTCCTCGCTGGTGGGCTTGGCCACCACGGAAATATCCTTTTCCGCGCGCGCGCCCAGGTGCAGCAGCAGGGTGGCGTCGCCGCCGTCGTCGAGGATCATGTTCGAGTAGCCGCCATCGGCCCACTCGAAAATGCGGTGGGTGTAATCCCAGTAGTCTTTCAGCGATTCGCCCTTGACCGCGAACACCGGAATGCGGTCGGCGGCAATCGCGGCGGCGGCGTGGTCCTGGGTCGAGAAGATGTTGCACGAGGCCCAGCGCACTTCGGCGCCGAGCGCGGTCAGCGTCTCGATCAATACCGCGGTCTGGATGGTCATGTGCAGCGAACCGGTGATGCGCGCGCCCTTCAGGGGCTGCGCAGCGGCGAATTCGTCGCGGATGGCCATCAGGCCCGGCATTTCGGTTTCGGCGATGCGGATTTCCTTGCGGCCCCAATCGGCAAGCGACATATCGGCGACAACGTAATCAGTAAAATTTTGGGCAGCCACAGCGTTCATACGATGCTCCATGCATGTGGCCGGGAGGGCGGAGGAATCTGGCGACGGTGTCGCTCACCCAACGTCCCAAACCCGGCAGGGTTGAGAAAAAGGTGAGCGCGGTTGTTGCCTTTCCGAGCCTGGGGACGGGGGGAAACCCGCCTCGCAGCGCTCCTCGGAAAACGGATTATAGCCTAGGCGGCTGCCGCTTGAGGAAGCTGACCAGCAGGGTCACCGCGGTCAAGGGCATGACATAGCTCAGCATCACGCTGGAAAAGGCCTGCAGGCCGTCGTGCTGCTGTGCGGCCAGTACCAGATACAGCAGATAGGCGGCGTAGTAAGCGAGAAATACCCCGCCTTCCCAGCGCGCGATTTCGCGTCCGGTCAGCAGGATGGGCAGGCAGGCGAAGGCGACCGCCAGCATCACCCACAGGTCGAAGTTGCGGGCCGCGTCCGGCACCGCCAGTCCGCCGGCCGACACCAGCCCCGCCGCACCCAGCACCGCCAGCAGGTTGAAGATGTTGCTGCCTACCACGTTGCCCACCGCGATGTCGCGCTGGCCGCGCAAGGCCGCGATGAGCGAGGTGGCGATTTCCGGCATCGAGGTGCCCACCGCCACCACCGTGAGGCCGATGACAAGGTCGCTCACCCCCATCACCTTGGCGAACACCACCGCCGCGCCCACCAGCCAGTCGGCGCCCAGCACCAGCAAGGCCAGGCCGCCCGCCACCAGCGCCGCCTGCACGCCCCAGTGGCGGTCCCACTGACTGGTCGGGATTTCGCTCGCAAATTCGTCCTCGGTGTCTTTCGAGGCGCGCCGCGACTGCACGACCAGGAAGAGGGTGTAGGCAATTACGCCCGCAAACAGCAGGCCGGCCTCGATACGGCCGATGTTGCCGTCGAGCGCCATCGCCACCACCACCAGCGAAGCACCGATCATGATGGGAATTTCCTGGCGGATGATCTGCTCGTGCACCAGCAACGGTGCAATGAGCGCGGAGATACCCAGAATCAGCATGACGTTGGCGATGTTGCTGCCGACGACGTTGCCGATCGCGAGATCGGACGAACCGGACAACGCGGCGCCGACCGAAACGGCCATTTCCGGCGCACTGGTGCCGAACGCCACCACGGTGAGGCCCACCACCAGCGGCGAGATGCCCCACGACACGGCCAGCCGTGATGCGCCGCGCACTAGCGCCTCGGCGCCGACGACCAGCGCCAATAGCCCGAACACGAACATCAACGCCTGCATCAGCATGGTTTCAGAGCCCCGCCGCGGCTTTCAGTTCGGCCGCCTTGTCGGTGGCTTCCCAGGTGAAGTCCGGCTCCTCGCGGCCGAAGTGGCCGTAGCTCGCGGTGCGGGAATAGATCGGCCGCATCAGATCGAGCATCTGGATGATGCCCTTGGGACGCAGGTCGAAGTGGCTCTGGATCAGTTCGACGATCTTGGCTTCGGGAATCTTGTTCGTGCCGAAGGTGTCGACCATCAGCGAGGTCGGCTTGGCGACGCCGATGGCGTAGCTCACCTGCACCAGGCACTTGTCGGCGAGGCCGGCGGCGACGACGTTCTTCGCCACGTAGCGGCCGGCGTAGGACGCCGAACGGTCAACCTTGGACGGATCCTTGCCGGAGAACGCGCCGCCGCCGTGCGGGGCTGCGCCGCCGTAGGTGTCGACGATGATCTTGCGGCCGGTGAGACCCGCATCGCCCATCGGCCCGCCCACCACGAAACGACCAGTGGGATTGACCAGGTAGCGCGTATCGGCAGTCAGCATGCCCTTCGGCACCACCGGCTTGATGATTTCCTCGATCACCGCCTCGGTCAGCACGGCGTGCGAGACCTCGGGATGATGCTGGGTGGAGAGCACAACGGTGTCGATGGAATGCGGCTTGCCGTCGACATAGCGGACCGACACCTGCGACTTGGCATCCGGGCGCAGCCACGGCAGGCGGCCGTCCTTGCGCAGTTCTGACTGGCGCTCGGTCAGGCGGTGCGCGAGGTGGATCGGCAGCGGCATCAGCACCGGGGTTTCATTGCAGGCGTAGCCGAACATCAGGCCCTGGTCGCCGGCACCCTGGTCGAGGAACATGCCCTCGCCCTCGTTCACGCCCTGCGCGATGTCGGGCGACTGCTTGCCGACAGTGACCATGACCGCGCAGGTGTTGTAGTCGAAGCCGACTTCGGACGAGTCGTAGCCGATGCGCTTGATGGTCTGGCGCGCGACCGTGTTGAAGTCGACCACCGCCGTGGTAGTGATTTCGCCGGCAATGACACACAGACCTGTGGTCAGCAGGGTCTCGCACGCCACGCGCGCATGTTTGTCCTGGGTTAGAATCGCGTCGAGCACTGCGTCCGACACTTGATCCGCCATCTTGTCGGGATGCCCTTCAGACACCGACTCAGACGTGAAAATGAAATCCTTTTGCATGACAGCTCCTGTTGTCCCGGTTACCGACTGCGTAACCGGCTCGGGGGACAGACAGAGCGGCGACGCTTTAGCTGAATTTGTATCCCGCCCGCAAGTTGTCAAGATTAACGCGGCGGCGGACGCATTGTGCCGCGCCAGCGCCCTCGCCGTCAATTCCCGCGCGGAAATTCCGATCGACGACGGGCTCAAGTCCGTGTGGAATCGCCTGTCCGCGTGATGATCCTCCTGAAACTGCTCGCCCGCCTGCCGCTGCCGGTGCTGCACGGCCTCGGGATCGTGCTGGGCTGGTTGATCTACTGGGCGCCCGGCCGCCATGCCGGCCGCCTGCGCAGCAACCTGTTCGAAAGCGGCCTGTGCGCGCCCGGTCGCGATTGCAACCATCTGCTGCGCCAAAGCATTGGCGAAGGCGGCAAGGCCATCATGGAATTGCTGCCCCTATGGCTGGGTGCGGAAAAGACAGTGCTGAAACTGGTCAAGAAAACCAGTGGCTGGGAACACATCGACGCCGCGCGTGCCGGGGGCAAGGGGGTGATCCTGGTTGCGCCGCACATCGGCTGCTTTGAGATCATCGGCCAGTATTTCGGCGCGCGGCATCCTTTCACCATCATGTACAAGCCCTCACCGCAACCGCTGCTGGATGCGCTGATGCTGGCCGGACGCCAGCGCAGCCAGACGAAGCTGGTGCCCACCGACATGTCGGGCGTGCGCGCCTTGCTGGCGGCGCTCAAGCGCCGCGAGGGCATTGGCATCCTGCCCGACCAGGTGGCCAGCCGCGGCGACGGCGTGTGGGCCCCGTTCTTCGGCCGCCCGGCCTACACGCCAACGCTGGTCGCCAGCATCCAGCGCAAAACCGGCGCTGCAGCCTTTTTCGTCGCCGCCGAACGCCTGAGCTGGGGACGCGGCTACCACCTGCATGTGTATCCGCTGGACCACACGCTGCCGCAAGAGAAAACCGCCGCCGCCCTGCGCATCAACCAGGGTGTCGAGGCGGTGGTGCGCCACTTTCCGGCACAATACATGTGGAACTACAACCGCCATAAATGTCCTGGGGGCGTCGCGCTTCCGGCCGCCCCTGCCGCATGATGTCCGCCGTGCTGATGCTGCTGCTCAAACTTCTGGCTCGTCTTCCGCTCCCCGTGCTGCACGGCCTCGGGATCGTGCTGGGCTGGCTGATCTACTGGGCGCCCGGCCGCCATGCCGGCCGCCTGCGCAGCAACCTGTTCGAAAGCGGCCTGTGCACGCCCGGCGCCGATTGCCGGCGCCTGCTGCGCCAAACCATCGGCGAATCCGGGAAAGCCGTTGTCGAACTGCTGCCGGTGTGGCTGCGCCCTTACGACAAGGTGCTGAAACTGGTCAAGGGCCGCAGCGGCTGGGAACATCTCGACGCCGCGCGTGCCGCCGGCAAGGGCATCATCCTGATCGGGCCGCATATCGGCTGCTTTGAAATCATCAATCTGTATTACGCCGGGCAGCATCCCTTCACTGCCATGTACAAACCTCCGCGCAAGCAAGTGCTGGCCGAGTTGATGCTGGCCGGCCGCCAGCGCGGCCAGGCAACCCTGGTGCCGACCGATCTGTCTGGTGTGCGTGCGCAACTGGCGGCGCTGAAGCGTCACGAAGCGATCGGCATCCTGCCCGACCAGGTCGCGACCGGGGGCGACGGCGTATGGGCACCCTTCTTCGGCCGCCCGGCCTACACGCCGACACTGGTTACCAGCCTCCAGCGCAAGACGAACGCGGCGGCATTTTTCATCGCGGCCGAGCGATTGAGCTGGGGGCGCGGCTATCACCTGCATGTCTTCCCGCTTGACACCCCCCTGCCGGAAGACAAGGTCGCTGCGGCCACCCTGCTCAATCAGGGCGTGGAAGAGATGGTTCGACGCTTCCCCGCGCAATACCTGTGGAGCTACAACCGCCACAAACGCCCCGGCGGGGTTCCCCATCCGGACGACCCGCCGGAAGCATGAAACCCGCCGCCTCTGACAAACTGCTGCGCCTGGGCCTGCTGCCGGTATGGCTCAGCGTAGGCTTCCTGTGGCTGCTGCACTGGTTGCCGCTTCCGGTTCAAGCCGCGCTGGGCAACGCCCTCGGGGGGTTGCTGGCACTCATCCCCGGGCGGCGGCGGCGCATCGTTGCCACCAACCTGGCGCTGTGCTTCCCGGACACCCCGGAACACGTGCGCAAGCGCTGGCTGCGGCAGTGCTTCCAGGCATCGGTTCGAGCCACACTCGAGCATGGCCTACTGTGGTGGGGCTCGGCAGCGCGCCTGCGGCGCCTGATCCGGATCGACAACCCTGAAGCCGCACTGGGCGACGGCGTGCGGCCGGTCATCTGGCTGGCACCGCACTTCGTCTGGCTGGACACGGGCGGCACCCGGCTGAGCATGGATTGGCGCGCCGCTTCCATGTATGCCCCCGCCTTGAACCCGGTTACAGACCGAATGATCCGGCATGGCCGTTCACGCTTCATCCCGCCGGAGCTGATTGCCAAGAACGCCGGGATCAAGCCGGTGTTGAAAGCGATCAAGGCACACCTGCCGTTTTATTACCTGCCGGACCAGGATCAGGGGCGGCACAATGCCGTCTTCGTGCCGTTCTTCGGCGTGCCTGCCGCGACCCTCTCGGCACTGCCCCGCCTGGCCAAGCTCACCGACGCCCAGGTCGTCCCGGTGATCACGCGCCAGTTGCCGTGGGGGCGCGGCTACGCCGTGCGCTTCTACCCGCCGTGGGACAATTATCCGAGCGACGATGTGGAAGCCGACGTCGCCCGCATGAACGCCTTCATCGAGGACCGCATCCGCGAAATGCCAGCGCAGTACCTGTGGCTGCACCGCCGTTTCAAGACCCGACCGGAAGGCGAACCCCGTCTGTATGAATGACGTGCAGCGCTTGACGCAAGACGACGTCGACGCCGTCACCACGCTGGCCCGCATCGTCTGGCGGGCCACCTACCCGGCACTGATATCGCAGGCGCAGATCGACGCCATGCTGGCCGACCGCTATGCGCCGCAGTGCGTCCGAGAACAGCTGGACGACCCCCGTCAGGCCTGGAGGATGGAAAAACGGGGCCATGCGCTGGTCGGCTTTGCCCACGCCCTGCTGGAGGAAACGGGTTGCAAGCTCGACAAGCTGTATGTGCATCCCGATCACCAGCGCGGCGGCATCGGTGCCGCCTTGATGCGGACGATCGAGGACTGGGCGCGCGGCCAGCAGGCGCGCCGCCTGTGGCTGCAGGTCAATCGCGGCAATGAGCAGGCGATCCGCGCCTATGAAAAATACGGTTTTAAGATTGTTGAGTCGCGCGTGTTCGACATCGGCGACGGCTTCGTGATGGACGACCATGTGATGGAGAAGCGGCTGTGAATTTTGTGAATCCTGACGACGACGCGTTGCGCACTCTCCTGCAGAAGGTCAAAACCGTCGCCGTGGTCGGCCTGTCGCCACAGCCCGCGCGGCCGAGCTACCGCGTGGCGCAGGCGATGCAGCGCTATGGCTACCGCATCGTGCCGGTGCGCCCGCTGGTCGACGAAGTGCTGGGCGAAAAAGCCTACGCCAGCCTCGCCGACATCCCGTTTGCGATCGATCTGGTCGATGTTTTTCGCGCCGCCGAGCACGTGCCGGCTATCGTCGCGCAATGCCTGGCGCTAAACTTGCCTGCAATCTGGATCCAGGAAGGCATTGTCCATGAAGCCGCCGCGCAGCAAGCGCAGACCGGCGGCATGACGGTGGTGATGGACCGCTGCATCTTGAAGGATTACGTCAGGCTCAACACAGAATGAAATTGCGCTTCACCAAAATGCACGGCCTCGGCAACGACTTCGTCGTGTTCGACGGCATCAGCCAGAACGTTGCACTCACCCCCGAGCAATGCCGGCGCATCGCCGACCGCCACTTCGGCGTCGGCTGCGACCAAATCCTGATGGTCGAAAAGTCCACGCGCGACGACGCGGATTTCCGCTACCGCATCTTCAATGCCGACGGCGGCGAGGTGGAGCAGTGCGGCAACGGCGCGCGCTGCTTTGTGCGCTATGTTCACGACAAGGGCCTCACCGACAAGACCTCGATCCGCGTGGAGACCGCGTCCGGGCTCATCGAGCCGCGCCTGCTCGACAACGGCCAGGTGACAGTCGATATGGGGGCGCCGCGTTTTGCACCGGCCGACATTCCGTTCGCGGCCGACACCGAGGCGATGAGCTATGCGCTGAAGGTCGGCCAGCACGCCATCGGGATCGCCGCGCTGTCGATGGGCAATCCGCACGCCGTGCTGCGGGTGAACGATCTCGACAGCGCGCCGGTGGACATTCTCGGACCAGCCATCGAATCGCATTCGCGCTTTCCGCAGCGGGTCAACGCCGGCTTCATGCAGGTGCTGACCCCGCACGACATCCGCCTGCGAGTCTACGAACGCGGCGCCGGCGAGACGCTGGCCTGCGGCACCGGCGCCTGCGCCGCGGCGGTCGCCGGCATCCGCCAGGGCTGGCTGAAGAGCCCGGTCAGCGTGCACACGCGCGGCGGTGATCTCGTCATCGAATGGGCCGGCACGGACCGGCCGGTTTACATGACCGGTCCTGCCACCACGGTTTTTGAGGGAGAACTAGAACTCTAATGGACACGCAACCCACCCACCTGGACCCGCAGGCGATCGCCGACTATCTGACCCGGCATCCCAACTTTTTCAACGACTTTCCCACCCTGCTGGCGGACCTGCATATTCCGCATCCGCACGGCACCCACGCGGTGTCGATGAGCGAACGCCAGCTGATCGCCATGCGCGACAAGGTGCACATGCTGGAAAACAAGCTGGCCGAACTGATCCAGTTCGGCGAGGAAAACGACGGCATTTCGGAAAGGCTGCATGCGCTGACCCTGGCGTTGTTGACTGCGTCCGTGCCACAGGACATCGTCGCGGCGCTGGCCATTCATCTGCGCGAAGGTTTTGCGGTTCCGCACCATGCGCTGCGGGTATGGACGCTGACGGGTGAAACCGTGCCCGGCCTGAACGACCCGGTTTCACAGAACGTTCGCGACAGTGTAGCCGCGATGACACAGCCGGCATGTGGCGCGCTGGCGATGAATGAGGCCAGCGAGTGGTTCGGCGAAGTGTCGCCGCATCTGCGCGCCTTTGCCTGCATCCCGTTGCGGCCCGCGCCGGCGGCGGCGCCGATCGGCCTGCTGGTGCTGGCATCGGAAGAAGCCAAGCGCTTCTACCCCGGCATGGGAACGCTGTATCTCGAACGGCTAAGCCAGCTGATCGGCGCCGCGCTGGTGCGGATGCAGGGCTGAAAGCCGCGATGAGCGAGGCCGCCCCCCCTCTCCCCAACCCGCTCCTGCCTGCGGGAGAGGAGGCAAACGCCGAGGCTTCATGCCCGCCAGGGTGCAAACCGGTTGACCAATACCTGCAACACCTTGCCGCAGAGCGCCGGCTGTCGCCGCACACGGTCGCGGCCTACCAGCGCGATCTGGCCAACCTCCTTCGGTTGACCGCCGGCAAGCCATTGGCCGAACTCGAAGTCACGGACATCCGCGGCGCCATCGTCAAGCTGCGCAGCCAGAGCCTGGCAGCCGCCAGCGTTGCGCGGCAGCTGTCGAGCTGGCGCGGGTTTTTCACCTTTGCCTGCCGCCGGCTCGGCTACCCGCGCAACCCCTGTCTCGGCCTGCGTCCACCCAAGGCGGCCAAGGCCCTGCCGGACATCCTGTCGCCCGACACCTGCACCCAACTGCTCGATGGCGCGGCGGCCCCGGCGGACGACGATGTGCTGCTGGCGCGCGACCGGGCAATGTTCGAACTGTTCTATTCCTCCGGCCTGCGTCTGTCTGAACTGGCCGGACTCGACCTCAACGACGTCAACCTGCAAGCCGGCGAAGCCCAGGTCACCGGCAAGGGCCGCAAGACCCGCATCGTGCCGGTGGGCAAGGCCGCACTCGATGCCGTTGCCGCCTGGCTGCCGCAGCGGCAGGCACTGCTCGGCCAGCCCACCGCCGCGCTCTTCATCGGCCAGCACGGCAGCCGCCTGACCCCGCGCAGCGTGCAACTGCGGCTCGACCGCTGGGCGCGGCAAGCGGGACTGGGCCAGCACGTGCACCCGCACATGCTGCGCCACGCGTTTGCCACCCACGTGCTGCAGTCGTCCGGCGACCTGCGCGCGGTGCAGGAAATGCTCGGCCACGCCAGCATCAGCACCACCCAGGTCTATACCCATCTCGACTGGCAGCATCTCGCCAAGGTCTACGACCAGGCGCATCCGCGCGCACGCAAGAAGAACTGAGCGTCGTTCAGCGGGCGTGTGAGCGATGACGCCCAAGCAAGCCGCTTTTTGCCCGCAATGGGAGATTGGCCGGATGGGATTTCCACTGCTTTTGCGGATTGCCGCGGGATGCGCGGGCCGCACCCGTGCCCTGCCAACGATAGCGATCGGATCGACGTCCGCCTTCATCGCTTGAGCCGGGTGCCGGAATCAACGCGCAGATCGGCAGGTTTCAGATTCTCCCCGCCGGGGGGATCAGGCGCATCCAGTCGCCGAGCGCCGCCTGGATTTCACCCAGCGTGAGATGGCGCATCAGGCTCATGTTCGCGGGCGCCATTTGGTTCCACGCGCAGGTCATGCCACGCAGATTCGGCTGGGCGGGATCGCGCAGGCGGAACTCGGTGATGTAATACAGGAAGGTCGGACTGCCGTCGTCAAAGACATACGCCGCCCGGATCAAGGGCGACTTCACTGCGGCCGTGATCGGGCTGACGCTGCGCGTCACCCGCCACACCTCGAAGCGCCCCGGCTGCAATACCTGCCGCGCGTCACGCACCGTGTCGAGTTCCACTTTGCAGAATGGATCCTGCTCCTGCACGCTGTTGCGCGGCACGATGCGGCCGTATTGCAGCCGCACCGTCGCAGCGCCGGGCTCGATCTCCAGCGGCCGATTGAGTTGAACCGCCCAGCCAGAGGGATAGGCGTAGTATGGCGAAGCCGGGTCGGGGGATTCAAGCCCTGCACAGCCGCCCAGCATCATGACCAGTCCAATCCCGATGATTCTTTTCATTTCTGCTCCAATCCAGGCAACGTAAGAACCGCAGGGTGGCATCCTTGAACAAGGGCGCGTCGCGTCTGCAACCGGCATGCCTGACACCCTATCGCTCTACAAACACCCTCTCGGATTATGGTGCAGTGGCGGTAAAATTCCACCCCGCGCCAAGCCGCAGCCACGCTGGCGGCTTGCACCTTTGGCGCAGGACGTTCAGACTGCCCCCCTTTGCGCCGGGACAACCGGCGTCAAATCATCCATTGTTCGACCCATGGAGCGCCCCTGATGCCCGCCTCACCGAAGTCCTTAACCGAAGCCGCACTGCTGAAAATGCCGGCTTCCGCCTACATGAATGCGGACCAACTGGCGTTTTTCCGCAGCCGCCTCGAAGCCCTGCGCGATGAAATGCTCAGCAATGCTGCCGACACCGGTGCGACCCTGAAGGAAAACGAGAACTTCGCCGACCCCAACGACCGCGCCACCGTGGAAGAGGAGCACATGCTGGAGCAGCGCGTACGCGACCGCGAACGCAAGCTGCTGAAGAAGATCAATTCCGCCCTGACGCGCATCGAAGGCGGTGAATACGGCTGGTGTCTGGAAACAGGTGAGCCCATCGGCCTGCCGCGCTTGCTGGCACGCCCCACCGCCGAATACTCGATCGAAGCCCAGGAACGCCACGAGAAAATGGAAAAGCTGCGCGCCTGAGGTTCTCAAGGTTTACCTGATGGACGCACCTCTTCCCATCACCCTGCTCACCGGATTCCTCGGCAGCGGCAAAACCACCGTTTTGAATCACCTCGTGCGCACCCTGCCGCGCACCGCGATCCTGATGAACGAGTTCGGCGAGGTCGCACTCGACCACCAGCTGCTGCAGAAAATGGAAGGCCCGATGGCGCTGCTTTCCGGCGGCTGCGTCTGCTGCACGATTTCGGGCAGCCTGTCGCCGACCCTGAAAAACCTGTGGATGGCGCGGCAAAAGGGCGACATCCCGGCATTCGAGCGCGTCATCATCGAAACCACCGGCATTGCCGATCCGGCGCCCGTGCTCGACAACCTGCTGCACGACAACTGGGTGCGTGCGCGCTTCCGCCTTGACGGCGTGGTGACCACGGTCGACGCGCTGTTCGGCATGGGCCAGCTGGACGAGCACTTCGAGGCGGTGAAGCAGGTGGCGGTAGCCGACCGGCTGCTGCTGACCAAGACCGATCTCGCCGATGCAGAAACCGTCGCCGCGCTGCGCGAACGGCTCGCGGCGCTCAACCCTGCCGCCGACATCGTGACGGTGACACACGGCGAACTCGACCCCGCGACGATCCAGAACCTGGGCCTGTGGAACGCCGAAACCCGATCGCTGGAAGTCGCGCGCTGGCTGAAGCCGCAGCGCTACCAGCCGGCCCGCGCCGGCACGCTCGGCGGCAGACCCGCCGCGGCCTTGCACGACTCGCGCATCCAGGCCTTTTCGGTGGTGCTCGACGCCCCGCTCGATCGTTATGGCCTGCAGTCTGCGCTCTCCATGCTGACCTCATTTCGCGCCGAGAACCTGCTGCGTTTCAAGGCGATGGTGAACCTGCAGGGCGAGTCGCAGCCGGTGGTGCTGCACGGCGTTCAGCACGTGCTGTATCCGGAGGTCAAACTCGATGCCTGGCCGGACGACGACCACCGCAGCCGCTTCGTCTTCATCGTGCGCGACCTCGAATCCGAGTTCGTCGCCAAGCTGCTGGCCGACTTTTCCGGCACCGCCCAACGCCATGCCGGAGCAACGCCGTGAACCTCGCGCAGCGCTGCCTCATCGGCGCGATCCGCGTATACCAGCTCGCGCTCTCGCCCTGGCTGGGACGCCAGTGCCGCTACCTGCCGACCTGCTCGGAATACGGCAAGGAAGCCATTGAAAAACACGGCGCGCTCAAAGGCAGTTGGCTCGCCGCCAAGCGCATCGGCCGCTGCCGTCCTGGCTGCGACCACGGCTATGACCCGGTACCCCCCGTCGACCCGCGCGAGAAAACGTAAATACCCGTCCTGTTGCCGCGCCGTCTGCACGCACGGCTGTTCGCACCAACCCTGCTTTTCGGACTCGCTGCGTCGGCCGGACTCGATTGGCCGGCCGGCCCCGCGATCGTCACCGCGCCCGCGGCCACCGCGCTGGTTGCCGCCACAGCCCGACAGCGCTAGTATTGGCATTGATTCTTCCATCCAAAGCACCCATATTCAGTGGCACTTCCGTTTTTCAGAAAAGGCAAGGACAAGGCCCCAGCCGCTGCAAGCAAGCCGGTGTCGCAGTCTGCCGCCGAAAAAACACACGACGCCGAAACCCTGTTGACCATGAACATGGGCGGCAGCGGCAGCGGTATCGTGGTGGAAGAGACCAGCGGAGCGCCTGAATCGCCCGTTGATGAAGCAGCCATCTTCTATGCCAGCGGACAGTCCGATGTCGCCGAGAACATGCTGAGGGGCATGCTGGAGACCGGGGATCGCCGCGCCTGGCACATGTTGTTCGACCTGTACTCCGTGCAGAGCCGTGACAAGGATTTTGAACAACTGGCGCTGGATTACGCGATGCGTTTTGAAACCTCGCCGCCGGTCTGGCAAAAACAGACAGATACGGACAGCGCTGCCAAGCCCAAGCAGGCGGAAGCCGCCAGCCTGGAGTTGCCGAGCCTGCTCGACAAGGCGGCCGCCGCCACGCTGCGCGAAGGCGTCGAGGCCACCGCCAAGAATGCCGTGGCGCGAATCAACTTTTCGCGCATCGCAATGATCGATGAGGCCGGCGCCGAAGAGTGCGCCAAGATCCTCGCGGCCGCGCGCAAGGCCAAGCGCAAGCTTCAGGTCAGCGGCGTGGACACCCTGATTGCCTTGCTGCAGGACCTCAATCGGGCCACGCACAGCCGCACGGTCCACTGGCTGCTGCTGCTCGAGCTCTACCAGACGCTGGGCCAGCAGGAAAACTTCGAAGACCTAGCGGTCGACTACGCGGTGCGATTTGAAATGTCGCCGCCGTCATGGGTCGAAGTGCGGGCCGCCGAAGTGGTGCAGGCCCCACCCACCGAACAACCGGACAACGCCCTGCGGCTCAGCGGCGAAATCACACCCGCCAACGATAGCGCCCTGCAGCAGTTCAGCAGCTATGCCGCCGACCATGATGACGTACTGGTCGATCTGTCCCAGGTCACCCGCGTCGATTACGGCAGCGTCAGCCAGTTCATCGGCGTGCTGATGCAATGTCTGGGAAGCGGCAAGACCATCACCCTGCGCGGCCACAACGCGCTGATTCACGAACTCTTCCGCGTCATGGGCATCGACCAGCTGGCGCAGCTTGCTCCGCGTCATCGCGACTGACCCCGCTCTGCCATGTCCGATGCCCTGATTGCCCAGGCCGCGCTTGCCGCCGCCGTGGCGTGGGGCGCCGGCTTTCGCCTGTATGCGGTGGTGCTGGGGCTCGGCCTGCTGGGCTGGTTCGGCGCGCTTGAACTGCCGGAGTCGCTGCAGGTGCTGTCGCATCCCCTGGTTCTCGGCATCAGCGGCCTCTTGACGCTGGCCGAATTCATAGGCGACAAGATCCCCTGGATCGACAGCCTGTCCGACTCGATTCATACTTTCATCCGCATTCCCGCCGGCGCCGCGCTGGCTGCCGCCTTCTTCGGCGACAGCGGCGCAGCCCTGCAGGCCTCTGCGGCACTGCTGGGCGGCACCTTTGCCGCGGGCAGCCACGTCGCCAAGGCTGGCACGCGCGCCCTGATCAACACCTCGCCGGAACCGCTCAGCAACATTGCCGCCTCGTTTGGCGAAGAAGGTCTGCTGATCGGCGGCATGTGGCTGGCCTTTTTCTATCCGCTGGCCTTCCTGGCCGCGCTGGTGGTATTCATGCTCGTCACGCTGTGGATGCTGCGCCGCTTGTGGCGCTGGCTGCGGCAGTCCAGGCCGCCGCCTGCACCCGGCTGAGCCTCATTTATAATGGACCGATGGAACAATATCGCGGTACCACCATTCTCTCCGTCCGTCGTGGCAGCGAGGTCGCCCTCGGCGGCGACGGCCAGGTCACGCTGGGCAACATCGTCATCAAGTCCACCGCACGCAAGATCCGGCGACTGCATCAGGACAAGGTGCTGGCCGGGTTTGCCGGCGGTACTGCCGACGCCTTCACCCTGTTCGAGCGCTTTGAGGCCAAGCTCGACAAGCATTCGGGGCATCTGCTCCGGAGCGCGGTCGAACTCGCCAAGGACTGGCGCACCGACCGCATGCTGCGGCGACTCGAGGCCATGCTGGCGGTAGCCGATCGCGAGTACTCGCTCATCATCACCGGCAACGGCGACGTGCTGGAACCGGAACTCGGCATCGCCGCCATCGGCTCCGGCGGCGCCTTCGCCCAGTCCGCAGCGGTGGCGCTGCTGCAGAACACCGACCTGTCCCCGCTTGAAATCGTCAAAAAGAGCCTCACCATCGCGGGGGATATCTGCATCTATTCGAACCAGAATCATGTGATCGAGACGTTGTGAGCCGGTGCGACCGGCACCCGTCTCACTTCTGACGCCTTATCCCCTTGCCCCTTTTATGACCCCCAAAGAAATCGTCCACGAACTCGACAAGCACATCGTCGGCCAGGCCGCCGCCAAGCGCGCGGTCGCGGTCGCCCTGCGCAACCGCTGGCGACGCCAGCAGGTCGATGAGCCGCTGCGCCAGGAAATCACGCCGAAAAACATCCTGATGATCGGCCCCACCGGCGTCGGCAAGACCGAAATCGCACGCCGCCTGGCACGGCTCGCCAACGCCCCCTTCATCAAGATCGAGGCAACCAAGTTCACCGAGGTCGGCTATGTCGGCCGCGACGTCGACACCATCATCCGCGACCTGATGGAAACCGCGGTCAAGCAGATGCGCGAGCAGGCCACCTCCAAGGTGCAGTTCCGCGCCGAAGAAGGCGCCGAGGAGCGCGTGCTCGACGCGCTTTTGCCGCCGCCGCGCAGCGTCGGCTTCGGTGAAGCCGAGCCGCCGCGCGAGGAAGGTGCAGCGCGTCAGCGCTTCCGCAAAATGCTGCGCGAGGGTCAGCTCGACGACAAGGAAATCGAGATCGAACTGGCGGCCGTCAGTCCCAGCATGGAAATCTTCACCCCGCCGGGGATGGAGGACCTGTCCCAGCAATTGCAGGGCATGTTCGCCAACCTCGGGCAAAGCCGCCGGCAGACGCGCAAACTGAAAGTGCGCGAGGCCATGAAACTCCTGACCGAGGAGGAAGCCGGGCGCCTGATCAACGACGAGGAAACCAAGCAGCAAGCGCTGGAAGCGGTCGAGCAGAACGGCATCGTCTTTCTCGATGAAATCGACAAGATCGCTACCCGCAGCGACGCCCAGGGCAGCGACGTCTCGCGCCAGGGCGTGCAGCGCGACCTGCTGCCGCTGATCGAAGGCACCACGGTGTCGACCAAGTACGGCATGGTGAAGACCGACCACATCCTGTTCATCGCCAGTGGTGCATTCCATCTGTCGAAGCCGTCCGACCTGATTCCCGAACTGCAGGGGCGGCTGCCGATCCGTGTCGAACTTCAGGCGCTCTCGGTGGAAGACTTCGAACAAATCCTGACCTCGACCGATGCCTGCCTGACGCGCCAGTACGAAGCCCTGCTGGCGACCGAAGGCGTCACGCTGAAATTCACTGATGACGGCATCCGCCGCATCGCTGAAATCGCCTTCGAGGTGAACGAGCGCACCGAGAACATCGGCGCGCGCCGCCTGCACACGGTGATGGAAAAGCTGCTGGAAGACCTATCCTTCGACGCCGGCAGCGTCACCGGTGAACATGTGGTCGATGCCGACACCGTCACCACCCGATTGGCCGCGCTGGCCGCCCGCGAAGACCTCGCGCGCTATGTCCTGTAATTCTTTTTCTCTCTAATCCCTGATTCCTGACCCCCAAGCTCTTATCCATGAAACCCGAAACCGTCCCACCCATCGAACGCCGCGGCCAATTCCTTTCCACCATCCTGTTCGGCAGCCGCTGGCTGCAGGTGCCGCTCTACCTCGGCCTGATCGGCGCCCAGCTGGTCTACGTCGTGCATTTCATGGTCGAGCTCGAACACCTCGTCTCCGGGACCTTCAAGCTCGGAGAAGAAGCCATCATGCTCATCGTGCTGGGCCTGATCGACGTCGTGATGATTTCCAACCTGCTCATCATGGTCATCGTCGGCGGCTACGAAACCTTCGTCTCGCGCCTCAACCTCGAGGGCCACCCCGACGAGCCCGAGTGGCTGTCGCACGTCAATGCCAACGTGCTGAAGGTCAAGCTCGCCACTGCCATCATCGGCATTTCGTCGATCCACCTGCTGAAGACCTTCATCAATGCCCCCAATCTGGACGAGAAAGTCCTGCTGTGGCAGACCGTCATCCACATGGCCTTCATCGTGTCGGCGGTGGCCATTGCGTATATCGACAAACTGATGCCGGCTGCCAGCAAGCATTAAGTCGAGGCATCGGCTTTTCGCCGTTGCCATGCCTTGGCTAATGCCCTCATCGACATTACTTATTTGGCTGTCCACCCTCGCAGGCGGAAAATCGCCCGGTTAAGACACTATCCAGGAGACGCCCCATGGCCACCCGCGACACCCTCACCCCCAAAGAAGCCCAATGCAGCGGCGGCGCCGATTACGCGGCCCTCGCGCTGGAAGCCCTGCAGGAACCTGCGGACGCGGCCTACGCCAAGGAGCTGATGGACCGCGTGGCGGACGACTGCCAGTTCACCAAGGACCTGGCGGCATGCGCCATCGTCTACAAGGCGCTGGGCGAACAGGCTCGCGCCGAGGAATTGCTGCAAACGGCAGAAGACTACTGCATGAGCGGCGACGAGCAGATCGCGCTGGCCGAAGCCAAGTTCAAGGTACTGGGCGACAAGGACGCGGCGGTGGGCGCCTATGAAAAGGCGCTGAAGGAAACCAGCAACCTCGATCCCTTGATCGACCTGGCGAAGAACGTGATGGCGGTGATCTCCGACAGCGCGTTTGCCAAGAAGGTGCTGGAAAAGGCCGAGTCGAAAATTTCCCGTGCAGTGGAATACAGCAAGCTCGCGGCCGCTTCGGCCGAGCACCTGCTGGACAAGGAGTATGCAGCCCAGATTTTCCACAAGGCGGGAGAAAAGCTCTCCAGCGTGCCTGACCTGCTCGCGTTGGCGGGCGAAGTCACCAAGACCCTGGGTGACCCTGCCAAGGCCAAGGCGCTGTATCAGCGCGCCCTGGAAGGTGCGACCGACTTCACCGCAGCGAAGACGCTGATCGAATCGGCCAAGCAGGCCGGCGATACTGCATTCATGCAGTCGGCGCTGAAGAAGGCCGGCGATCTGGCGACCGCCACCGGCGAATACATCGAGCTGGCCGAAGGGCTGGCCAGCGTAGGCGACAAGCCGGGCGCGACGGCGCTGCTGGACCGCGCCGAGGATGCCGTGGCCGGCCTCGACGAAATGCAGAAACTGGTGGCCGCGGTTGAAGCGCATCTGGCAGACGACGCCGAGCGCCTGACCCGGGTCAAGGCCAAGCTGGAAAAGCGCCAGGCCAATCACGCGCGCTACATGGAATTCCAGCAACTGGAAAAGGACGCGGTCAACGTCAAGCAGTTCCTCGCCCTGGCCGAACGCGTGCGACTGGAACTGGAAGACCCCTTCTATTCCGCCAAGCTGATCGAGTCGGCCGAGACCCTGCTCGACGGCACCGGCTACCAGTTCTCGCGCTACAAGCCGATTCTGCTGGCTGTGGACAAGAACCTCGACGACACCGCCTGGCTCGGCCGCCTGCTAGACCGCGCCGCCGAAAACGCTACCGACTTCATTGCCTTCAAAGACCTGGTGGTCACGGCCGCGCACCTGCATCACCGCGAACTCGGCGTATCCAAGGCGCGTGCCTACCTTGCCGCGCGCGAGTCTTCGCTGGCGGCCGACACCCACGCCACGGTCTACGACATCGCCAAGCTTGCAGAAGCCAGCTTCGCCGCGACCAAAGATGCCGCCGAAGCCGGGCGCCTGCTGGAAAGCGCGCGCGCCAAGGCCGGGGATCACTTCGCGCTGACCCACATCGGGCGTCTGTACGCGTCCATGGGCAATGCCGCCAAGGCCGACGAACTGTTCGCTGTCGCCGCGGCCGCCTGCGCCAATGGTGATCAGTGCATCCAGTTCATCGACCGCCTGAAAGGCTTTGCGCTGCCGGCCGAGGCGCTGAAAAAGTGGTACGCCGAATGCGGCACCCATCTCAGCCAGCCCGCCGACAAGCTGCGCTGGGCCGAAGGCATTGCCGACGCGCTCAACGACAAGGCCTGGGCAAGCGAGGTGTATGGCCAACTCGCCGGCCAGTTCAGCGGCGCCGATACCGCGCGTTTCGAACTCAGCCGTCGCTCGCGCGCCGACCTCAATTACTTCGGCACCGCACGTCGCCATTAAGCACCTTGCAATACCCCTAAAAACAGCCCGGTTGAACGGGCTGTTTTTATTTGTACACTTTGGAGTGTGGCTGTCTTCAGGAGCGTTCCATGGTCGAAAATCTTTCCGCCCTCATCGATACGGTGCAAAAGAATTGCACCATCGCCGATGCCCGCCACGCGCGCGACATGACGATGTGCACCTTCCTGCTGGAAATGCGCGAGTATTACCGCTGGGAAATGGAAATTCCCTACGGTGCACGTCTGCCCAAGGACGAACTAGGCGACTGGCTGAACGCGCGCGAGAGCCTGTGGGACACGGTGGAGGAAGAGGACTTCGCGCCCCTGCCCCTGAATGACGCCGGCATCGACCCGTTCGAGGCAGACGACATCAACCGCGCGCTGATTCCGCTGGGACTGGTATACAGCAGCGGGTTGGGCCATTTTCGCAAACCCCACTTCGTGCTGGCCGAGCTCAAGCGCGCCGAGGTCAGGGACGGGGTACAGGTGCTGGTGGCCGGCTGCGAATACGCACGCGACCTGATCGCCCCGCCCGCCGCGATGCGAGGCGGCGCCATTTTCCTGCGCATGGACGCGGTGCGCCGCCTGCTGTGGAACAAGTACGAGGAATGGCAGTGGAAGGAGAAGGACACCGCGTTGGGGCGCGCATTTGCCCATTACGATTTTGAACGCGATATCGAGCGCGGGCTCGATCGCATGGCCGAAGCGGAGAGCGAGGCGATGATCCTGCATGAGATCGGCGAGGCGCGCGCGGAATCCCTGCTGGGCGAGGACTGGAACACAATGCTCGGCCAACTCTCGTCCCGTCACGCCGAACTACTGGTACGCGCAGTGCGCGACCACATGGCCGATTGCCTGGTGACGCTGCCGACGCTGCTCGAGCGCGGGTCCATCGGCTCGCTGCATTTCTATCTGGCCAACCTGTCCGGCCTGCGCCGTGCCCTGTTCCCTGCGTTGCCCAAGGCCTACGAGGGCTGGCTCGACCATCGCGACCCGACCCGGCTCGCCGATCTGGTATGCAGAGCCGAGGCGCACTGGCTCAACGCAGCGCGGCAACTGGTTGCTGCCTATCAGCGCAATCCGGCCCAGGGAGACGCTGCAATCAATGCACTGGCCGGCGGCGACCTCGCAGGGCTGAGTCTCTAAGCAAAAAAAAACGGGCGAACAACGCCCGTTTTTTCGGCTCCCCAAACCGGCTTACGCCGATACGCTTACTTCCTGCCCCAACTGTTCAGCAATGGCATCGAGCAGTTGCTGTTCCTGATACGGTTTGCCCAAGTACACGTTGACACCGATTTCCATCGCGAGATTGCGGTGCTTGTCCGCCGTACGCGAGGTGATCATGATGATCGGCACCGACTTCAGGCGTGCGTCCCTGCGCATCACGCGGGCCAGTTCGAAGCCGTCCATGCGCGGCATTTCGACGTCGAGCAACACCACGTCCGGGATCAGATCGTGCATTTTTTCCAGCGCATCGACGCCATCCTTCGCGCTGTCCACGCGGAAACCTTCGCGAGTCAGCAGGCGGGTGGTGATCTTGCGCACGGTAAGCGAATCGTCCACCACCAGCACCATCGGCGGCTGCAGGGCTGCGCTGACTTCAAGTGCTTCGGCGGGCGCCGTGCGTTCCATGGCGCTGCGCGGCTGGCTGGCCCAGCGCAGTGCCAGCGGTACCGGGTTGAGGATCAGGATCACGCGCCCGTCGCCGCGCACGGTGGCACCGACCACGCCGGTAATGCGTGCCATCTGCGGTCCGATGTTCTTGACCACGATTTCGCGCGTGCCTTCGATCAGGTCCACCAGCACGGCGGCCTGGCTGGTACCGCTTTGCAGCAGCACCACCGGGTTGTAGCGCTGCACTTCGTGCACGGCTTCGGTATCGCCCAGCAGATGCGGCAGATAGGAGAAGGGATAACGCGCACCGCGCCACTCCACTTCGCCGGACATCATGGCCTTTTCAAGCTCAACCGGCTTGAGTTCCAGCACCTGTTGCACCAGCGGCGTCGGCAGGGCGTAGTCGTGCTTGGCGGCCTGGACCATCACCGCCTGCGTCATCGCCAGCGTCAGCGGCAGATAGATATCGAAGCGGGTGCCGGCCCCGGGTACCGAACTGATATCGATGCGTCCGCCCAGCGCGGAGATCTCGCTCTTGACCACATCCATGCCTACACCGCGACCGGACACCTGGCTGACCGTTTCGGCGGTGGAGAAGCCTGCAGCAAAGATCATCTGCGCCAGCAGGGTTTCGGTCGGCTCGGTGCCAGGCAGCAGCAGCCCGTTGGCTTCGGCTTTTTCGCGAATGCGTGCGTAGTTGAGACCAGCGCCGTCGTCCTTCACGGTCAGCATCATTTCGTTGCCGGACTGGCGTGCCGTAAGCACGATTTCGCCAAACTCGGTCTTGCCAGCCGCGCGACGTTCCTCGGGTGATTCGATGCCATGCGCCAGGGCGTTGCGCAGCAGGTGTTCGAGCGGCGCAGTCACTTTTTCCAGCACCGAGCGGTCAATTTCCAGTTCGCCGCCCTGAATATCCAGCTGGGCGCGCTTGTCCACATCGCGCGCCGTCTGACGTACCGTGCGATACAGCCGCTCGGACACCGAGTTCAGCGGCACCATGCGGACCCGCAGCAGGCCCTGCTGCAGTTCGCGGTTAAGGCGTGTCTGCTGGATCAGCGCGGCGTCAGCCTCGCCCAGGCGCGCCAGCAGGATGTGCTGCACGGTTGAAATGTCGTTCACGCTTTCCGCCAGGAAGCGGGTGACTTCCTGGAAGCGGGTGAAGCGGTCGAACTCCAGTGGATCGAATTCGTCGACAGCCCCCTGACTCAGGAAGGTGGCCTGCATCTGGGATTCGGCCTGGATTTCGACTTCGCGGATGTGGCCGCGCAGGCGCATCAGGGCTTCCGACAGTTCGGTGACGTGACGCTTGAAGGCGAAGACTTCGCTTTCGATCCGTGAACGCGCAATCGCCACTTCGCCGGCCTGGTTGACCATGCGGTCGACCCAGTCGGCACGCACCCGCAGGGTCAGGGCATTGTTTTCGCGTGTAACCGGCTGCGCAGGCGCCAGCGATTCGGCAACTGCGGCGTGCAGAGAAGGCTTGATCTCGTCCTGACGCAGGACCGGTTCGACCGGTGCTTCCAGCGGCGCAGTCGCTTCATCTTCGATCGGCGCGAGGTCGCCACGCTTCAGGCGCTCCACCGCTTCGACCAGGTGGTCGAATTGGTCTTCCAGTTTATGGAAGACCTCGCCACTCGGAGCCAGATGACCCTCGATCACCGCGATCACCCGTGATTCCATCACGTGGGTCAGTTCGCCCAGGCGCATCGCGCCAACCATGCGTGCGCTGCCCTTGATGGTATGCAGATTGCGGCGCAGCGCGTCGCATGCAGCCGCCTCGCTCGGCGCGGCAATCCAGGCACGCAGTTGCGCGCTGGTCTCCGGCACTAGCGTTTCCGCTTCGTCGAGGAATATCGGCAGCAACTGCTCATCGATTTCATCGGCCACTTCGCGCCGATCGAACACCGGAGCCGGTGTGGCCGGCTTGACCTCGGACACCAGTGCACTGATGTCCGGCAGGCCGTGCACCCAGTTATCCTCGGCGATTTCGGCGGGCTCGCTGCCACCGGCGACCTCGGCAAGCATGTCGTCAGTGGAAACCATTGACGGCATGATCGCTTCATCCTGAATGGTCTCCACCGGCGGCGGAACAGGTTCGGCCATCGGCACGGCCTGTTCGTCTTCCAGTTCGCCCAGGGTCGCAATCAGATCATTGCCCGCTTCGGGCAAATGACCATTTTCGATGGTTGCGATCATGTCGTGCAGACGCGCGACCGTATCCTGCACCAGCAATACATGCGACACGGGCAGCGGCGCCTGCACAAAGCGGTTCCAGTACTGCTCCAACGCATGCGACAGTTCGGACAGGGCGGCAATGCCCGCCGTGCCCGCAATACCACCCAGCGTATGCACGGCGCGGCGCGCGTGCTCGCTGACGGGACTGTGGGCAACTTCGGCGTGGCGCTCGGACTCCTCCTGCAGAACCGCCAGGCGCTGGTGCGCTTCGGTCATGAAAATCTCGTAGAGGCCGGGGGACAGGCAGACCGGACCAATGCAAATCTCGTCGGCCTCGCTCGGCTCGGCCGGCGCTTCGGCATGCGGCGCCTCCACGTCATTCAGGGCAACGGGCTCTTCGGCTTCGGCAGGCGCCGGCGCCGCCGCGTATTCAATGACGGCACCCACGTCCAGCGCCGGCGCCTCGTGCGCGAATTCCGCAACCGCGTCCTGGGCCGGCGCCTCGTGCGCGAATTCCGCAACCGCGTCCTGGGCCGGCGCCGCGTCAAGGGTCTCCGACTCATCCATTTCCAATGCGGAGAAGGTGATGGGTTCGTCTTCGCCTTCGGCAAGTGCTTCAAATTCGATTGCGGGTGCAAGATCGATCTCTTCGGAGACGGTCTCGACTTCGGTGCCCGGCAACGGCTGCCATTCGGCTTCCACTTCGGGCTCAATCGCCTCGATGGCCGCCTCATCCTGGGTCGTCCCCACGATTTCAGACGCATCCAGCGGCTGTCCCTGCGCCACACGGTCGACTGCCGCCAGCAATGCGGGTACCGGCAGCGTCACGGAGTCATTGGCCTGCAGCGCATTCACCCAATCCTGGAACACCCCGCGGGAACGTCCGACCAGTTGCAGCAAATCACTGCTGGCTGGCTTGCTCTCGGCCAGCCAACTGTTGAACAACTGCTCATGGCGCCATGCTGCTTCGCCCAGGTCGGTCAGACCGACCATGCGGCCACTGCCCTTCAGCGTATGGAATGCACGACGGATGACCGTCATGGCCTCCTGGTCGTCTGGATTGCTCTGGCATGCATTGCTGGCCTCGCCCATGGTCGCCAGCACTTCGGTGGCTTCTTCCAGGAAGATCTCCAGCAATTCCGGTTCGACCCCTTCCGGGATCACCACCGGATACCCGTCTTCGGCAGGCGCGTCAGCCGGTACTTCAGGCGAGCGCGCCACGGCAGGCTGGTCAGCCGTTTCGCTTGGTTCAGCTTGAGGAGGTGCAAATGAAGGCTCGAACTCGATCAGCGCATCGGCGGCAGACGCGTCGAACTCAACCGGCGCCGCGAACTCCAGCGGCTCTTCCATCAGATCAAAGGACGTTGAAACGGCTGCTTCGCCAACAGCCGACTCGGCCGTTTCCTGCGCCATCGTCTGGATTTCAGGAGCGGGCCGTTCGGGCAAGGCCAGGCCCGTCAGGGTCGCAATGTCGGCGTCGAGCGTCAGCGGCGCCTCGGCCGCGTCGCGGCTGGCCTCGAGAGCCGCACGCGTCTGCTGTTTCAGGGTGGCGTCGTCGATCAGTTCGGCGTCGCGACCGAGTTCGTTCAGGGCATCAAGGAATTTTTTTTTTGTCGCGTCGTCGGGTTGATCCCGCCACTCAAGGTAGTCCGCCTGCACCTCGGCTTTGCGGCCCGGCAAACCGGCCTCGACCGTGTCACCCAGCCCGCCTTCATCGACACTATCCGCGTCGATCACCCCGAACTCGATCAGGGCCGGTCGCAGCATGGTGGCGGCATCGGCACGCCCTGCGCAATAGGACTCGATAAACAGCCCAAGACTGGAGAAAGCATCGGCCAGGCGCGTCTGGGTCGCCTCGTCGGGATGACCTTCACTGGCGAACGGCTGCGCTGCCGCGGTCGCCGCGGCCAGCAAGCTGGCGGCGTCGGGCAATTCGAGCATGGTCAATGCGCCCTGCGCCTGCTGCGCCAGGGAAGGCAGACTGCCCAGCGCCTCGCGTTCGTCGGGGTCGCGGAAGAAGGCGTCCAGCGCCTCTTCCATCTGTCTCAGGTTCTGTCCGACCTCCTGCGCCATATGCACCAGCATGTCGCGCTCGGCTTCACGCTGGCTGGCAGTTTCGACTGCACTGGCCGGCATCTCGCGGCCTTCGATCAGGGCACGCAGCCGTTCCTGCTGGCTTTCTGCGCGAGCGGCGAAATCGGCATGCAGGACATCTTCCTGTTCAACGCCGTTCTGCAACATCAACAGGGTGGAAGCCACTTCAAGATTCACCTGTTCACGCGCTTCGCCTTCGCGCCCGGCAGTGGCAAGCGAAGCCGCGCCGAGTTCGTCCAGCAGGGGCAGCAAGCCGCTGCTTTCGAGTATCTGTGCCTGCGGCTGCATGCGCGCCAACTGGACCTGAAACGGCTCCAGTTGCGCGGCATCGCCTTCGACGTAGGCATGCCAGCTCTCGCGGGCGGCCTTGAGTCCGGATTGCAGCGCATCCAGCACGGGACGCATGCGCGCCAGGGCCTCGGGGTCGAGCATGCCGCGACCCGGTAGATAGCGATCCAGTCCCATGGTCGAACGCACTTCTGCGGCGCGGCCATCCATGGCCTCGCTTTTCGCCACAAAGAACAGGGCGTCGCGCAGCAGCCGTTCGGCGACCTGCGGCGAGCCTTCCATCAGACGCCGCATCTGCAGATCGACGCGGGCGAGCAGTTGCTTGACGTGGAAATCAGCCTCGACGCCGCGTGCAATCAGGCTGTCGATAAAGCCGACGCAGGCCCACCAGAAGGTTTGCGAGGCCTGCGACGGCGCGATGCGCTCGATTGAAGCCAGTGCGTCGCGCATGCGTTGCAGCCCCTGGTCCGCCTCGACGTTGCGCAAGAAAGCCAGCAGACCACGCTGAAACTGGGCACGCGTGGCTTTGACTTCAGCTGCCAGCGCCTCCTGCGTCATTCCCGAGCCAAGCGGCTTGCCCTGCATCCGCGAGCGCAGATCAGGGAAAAACAATTCGCCTTCGAATACCCGCTCGGCACCCTGCAGTTCGCGCAGGCGCTTGTAGAGCGGAAACAGCGCCAGTTCGCCGCTGCCCCGGCCGTCAGCCAAATCCTTGACCCAGCGCTGCAGGCCCTCAATGGCATTTCTGAGTGCGCGCAAGAATTCGTCACTCGCCTCCAGGCGGCTTTCGCTGATGTCAGCCAGACAGGATTCAATCGTGCCCGCCAGCGTGGCCGCGCCTTCCAGCCCCACCATGCGCAGTGCACCGGTGGCCTGGTGGGCGTCGTCGCGCGCCAGCTTCAGGGCATTGATCAGATCGGCGTCGACGCTGTAGGCCTGAATGCGCCCCAGGGACGCCTGAAGGGCGGTATCGATGTCTCCGCGCACCCAGTTCAACGGGCCGGTATCGTAATCGAGTAAGGCGCTCATGGTGTGTAGTTCCCAAAGTTGATTGCAGTGGCCGTGACCATATTCCGTTGCCGCCGGTCAGATCAGGCGAGCTTGAAGCCCGCAACCGAGTTCTTGAGGTCTTGCGCCAGTTGCTTCATGCCGCCAATCGAGTCGGCCGTCTGCTGGGTACCGGTACTGGTCTGCGCCGAAATCGCCTTGATGTCCTGCATGGTTTCAGCAACGAGCGCGGTCGACTCAGCCTGGTTCTGGGTGGCTGCAGAAATGTCGGCGATCAGTTCAGCCAGCGTTTTCGACACGCTGCCGATCTCCGCCAGCGTCTGGCCTGCCGCATCCGACAGCTTGGCGCCCTCGACCACGCCCTGAGTGGAGATTTCCATAGCCGCCACGGTATCGTGGGTGTCCGACTGAATGGTCTTCACGATCGCTGCAATCTGCTTGGTCGCATCGGCCGAACGTTCCGCCAGTCGCTGCACTTCTTCCGCCACCACCGAGAAGCCTCGTCCGGCTTCACCTGCGGACGCTGCCTGAATGGCCGCGTTGAGCGCCAGCACGTTGGTCTGCTCGGTAATGTCCGAAATCAGTTCAACGATTTCGCCAATCTCCTGCGACGACTCACCGAGTCGCTTGATTCGCTTCGAGGTCTCCTGGATCTGCTCGCGCAGGGTGTTCATGCTGGCGATGGCGTTTGCCACTGCCTGCTGGCCTTTTTCTGCGGCCGCCAGGGATTGTTCGGCCACCTTGGCTGACTCGGCGGCGTTGCCCGAAACCTGTTGCACCGACTGCGCGAGTCGAACAACAGCGACCGAGGTCGTTTCAATTTCATCGGTCTGGCGGCGCGCCGCCTCTTGCAGCGTGTCGGACACCTGGCCTGCCACACTGGCTGCCTGATCCATCTGCACCGTGGCGTTGTTAATTCCGCGCACCAGGCTTCGCAACTCTTCAACCGTGTAGTTGATCGAGTCGGCCACCGCACCGGTAATGTCCTCGGTCACGCTGGCGTTGATGGCGAGGTTGCCTTCGGCCAGTTCGCCCAGTTCGTCCATCAGACGCAGAATGGCTTCCTGGTTGCGGCTGTTTTCCTCTTCGCTCTTGCGCGCCCGCGTTTTGGTTTCATTGATGTTGACCAGACCCAGCAGCACCAGCGAGCCCACCGCCAGCAACGCGAACAGGGCGGCCAGCAGATAACCCGTGCCCCCCACCGACTGGTAGTCCTGCGACAGCTGCTCGGTATCCTTCAACAGGGCATCGCTGCTGACGAACAGGCTGTTCGCCGCCGCCTTGGACTGCAGCAGCGGCTGCGTGTTGGCAAGCACCTCGCCCACTGCTTCCACCATGTCGCCCATGTTTCCGCCCAGGTCTTCCAGGGTCATCAGGCTGTCTTCATTGCTGCTGGCCGAACCGACCATCAGCGCCTGCACCGTGTCGCGGAACGAGGTCGTATCCTTTTCCAACTGCAGCACCACTTCCGGGTCGATCAGGTCGGCCGACAACAGGAGGTTGGCGTTTTTCGGCAGGCGCTGGCTCAGCATCACCAGGTGGTTGGCGCGCGACACCTCGCGGATAGCCCCGCCGGAATCGACCAGTTGGCTGGCGAGCTGTTCGGCCACCTCCTGCAGATCGGTACTCAGGGCGTTAATGCGTTTGACGTTTTCGTTCAGCGCGACCAGGTTCTTTTGCTGCGACAGTATCTGATTGACCTGCGGCTCGGAACGCTTCCATTGTTCCGTAATTTTTGCGAGCGAGTCCGCGGCCGCGCCACCGGTGGCAGGCACATCGCTATCGCCTTCGGTCAGCCCTTTAAGCGTCTGCTCAAAAGACGCCTTGCCTTCGGCCAGCCTCTTGAAGGCCTCGGTGTTACCCAGCACGGACTGCTGGGCGGTCAGCGGCAGCCGCTGCGACAGCACTTTCAGATCGCCCGAGCGGGCCTCATAACCCGCTTTATTATTCAGCTGGACCAGACCGTAGACGGTGAAGCCTGCCGCCAGCAAAAGCGAGACGATCAGGGTACCGCCCGTGTAGAGATATTGCTTTTCGACGGGGAGGTTGCCGATCAGCGGGACCTTGCCCGCCTCCTTGTCAGCCAGCTTTCGAACCTTCTGCATGATCATGGCGGTATGTTCACCGCCGGATCTGCCCGTGACCTTTTGCGTGATGCGGCCAGCCAGCCCCTTGAAGCCACCCATTGTCGTCGCGTTATTCATTGCAGCAATCCCTTCACTCATCGGCGCCCAAGCGCCCTGTTGTCTACGTTCAATTAGTTGCCAAACTGCGCTTCAACCTTGAGAAATTCGGTATCGCCAAGCAACTGTCCGAAATCCATGTCACACCAGCCGGTTCCCGCATCGTCCGCGTATTGGCGCGCAATCCACGGATGCGCTGCAGCTTCGCTGCGCAACGCGAAATGGTTGACGTTCTTGAGCCCCAGCGTATTGCGCACCAGCAGGGCCGCGTTCACTCCAAAATCATGGTGCGGAATCAGCAAACGGCAATCGGCGTGGTCCGGCGTGACACCCTGCCCCATGAAGTCGGAGAAATCGCTGACCGCAAACAGGTTGCCGCGAATGTTGGTGACGCCGCGAAACCAGCGACGCGAGCCGGGCACCTTGACGATGTGCGGGACCGGGATCACTTCCTCGGTATCGGACAGGCTCACCAGCCAATTCACATCGCCGACGCGGAAACCCAGACGGGATCCGGTGTTGTCGCGACTTGCCGCAGCCTGCAGCTGCAGCGAAAGCGTGGTTTGAAATTCGCGAAGATTGAATTTCTTGGCCATGTCGTTCTGCTCAGCCCAGCGCCTTGATTTGCTTCAGCAGGTCTTCCGGCTTCACCGGCTTCACCAGGTAGGCTTTCGCGCCCTGCCGCATGCCCCACACCTTGTCGGTTTCCTGGCCCTTGGTGGTGCACATGATCACCGGGATATGCTTGGTCGCGTCTTCCTTCGTGATCATGCGCGTTGCCTGATAGCCATTCATGCCGGGCATCACGACGTCCATCACGATCAGATCGGGCAATGTCTGCTTGGCCTGCGCAACGGCTTCCTCGCCGCTTTCAGCCATGCTGACCAGGTAACCGTTCTTGACCAGCAACTCGGACAGGAAAAAACGCTCGGTGGGGGAATCATCCACGACCAGAATTCGGCTGATTGCCATAACTAATGCTCCTTCGTAAAAAACTTAAGCGTCTGCGCACGCGTGCTCGCGCACCGCGGTCAGCAAGGTATCTTTGGTAAAAGGCTTGGTCAGATACTGGTCCGACCCCACCATGCGGCCGCGTGCCCGGTCGAACAGGCCATCCTTGGACGACAGCATGATCACCGGCGTGGTGCGATATTTGGCATTGCGCTTGATGAGCGAACAGGTCTGATAGCCGTCGAGTCGAGGCATCATGATGTCGACGAACACCACATCCGGCTCATGGTCAGTGATCTTCGACAGCGCATCGAATCCGTCCTGCGCCAGAATGACCTCGCAACCGGCCTGATTCAGAAATATTTCTGCACTGCGCCGTATGGTGTTGCTGTCGTCGATGACCATCACCTTGACGCCTTTCAATGCTTCCATGTCCACACGCTTCTCCGCCAGAATCCGGGTGAGCAGCACACGCCACTTTCCCTTTGTGCTTACCATTACGGCTGCGTTTGCGGCTTCTTTAGCGTTTGCAACGGCTATCGCGCACCGCGCAAACAGGCGCCCAACAAAAAGGGGCGCCACAAACGGCGCCCCCTTTTAACCCAAACAAACCCGGTCTACTGCCATTCGTCCCCACTGGACTTCTTTTGCGCGCCCGCAACGGCACTCATGGTCTCGATAATGACATTCGGCAGTGATGAAATTCGCATGAATTGACCCATCCCTACGTCAGGAAAGGCCAGCGCAATGCGGAATCGGCCGTGCGGGGCACCTACCTCCTTGTCGATCACGTAGATCTCGTAGGGCAGGCCTGCAACGTTGTTCTGCATTTCGATTTTGCTGATCCATTCGCCGTCGCTGTTGCCACTGTCGTTCATCGCGACCCCGAACACGGCGAGCTTGCGATTGGGCATTACGATTTCATAGACTTTGGCCGTTTTTCCCGTGCCCTTGGCGAGATTGTCGCGCACCGTCTTCAGCGCATCGTCAAAACTGCCATGCTCGGCCAACTTGTTCTTGTATGAATCGAGGCGCTCCATCCCGATCATGTAGCGGTAATTGGACAGGTTGGCTGCCTCCTCGTCACCGCCCTGCCCCTTGCCCGCACCCAGCGTTTTCTGCAAGCGCCCCTGCAGCGCCTTGACCGCTTCTTCCTTCTTGTCGAAATTCTTGCGGAAATAGGCACGGTACCAGTAATCGGGATTGGTGTACGCCACGCTGCCGTCCGCCTTCACCCCCACGCGAATGGCGGCACCCATCACGGCATAGCCGCCTACCGAGCCCACCTCTGCAAGCATGGCGTCGTCGGTGGCGATCACCACCCCATAACCCGCCAGCGCCTTGGGGAAGTACTTGCCGACCACCTTGAAGCCACCATCTTTGAGCTTGCTCTCGACCGCCGTCGCCGCGGCCTGCACATTGCCTCCCGCGACGGAATCACCTTGAATATAGGGCGAAACCGCCCATGCGCTTGCTGAAAAAACAAGCAGAACCCACGCTGTCATCCACCGCATAATCATAATTATCTCCTAATTAATATATACCCTGATTCGCTGTCTCTCCGTACCATTGACAGGGTGGCCTCATGGTTGTCGGCAATTGTAGGGCACGAAACGCCCGCCGTGCTTACGCGCTATCGACTATTCCGCGCATTTTCTTGAGCAGGGGGATGAAAAAACCCAAACATCAGAACGCAACCATCTCGAAATCGTCCTTGCGCGCCCCGCAATCCGGGCAGGTCCAGTTGATTGGCACATCTTCCCAGCGCGTGCCGGGCGGAATGCCATCAGCGGGCGCGCCGGCTTCCTCGCGATAAATATAGCCGCAGATCAGGCACATCCAGCTTTTGTATTCGGGGGTGTCGGACATGAGAAGAAGGGGAATCGGATAAAATTGGAACTTGATTCTAAAGCAGTGATGCCATGCCTTCCATTTTCTCCCCCAAACCCGCGCCGCCCATGGTGCTCAGCTTTGCCGCATCCGACCCGACCGGCGGCGCCGGCATCCAGGCCGACCTGCTGACGCTGGCGAGCATGGGCTGCCACCCGCTGTCGGTGATCACCGCGATTACCGTGCAGGACACGGCCCGGGTCGACGAAATACTGGCGATCGACGCCGAATGGGTGGCGGACCAGGCCCGCATGCTGCTGGAGGACGTGCCGGTGGCCGCATTCAAGCTCGGTCTGATGGGCAGTCCCGAATCGATCGCAGTCATCGCCGAGATTCTTGCCGACTACCCCGACATTCCGGTCATTCTCGACCCGGTGCTGGCGTCCGGACGCGGCGACGAGATGGCCACCGAAGACATGATTTCCGCCATGCGCGACCTGCTGATCCCGCAGACCAGCATCCTCACCCCCAACAGCCACGAAGCGCGGCGGCTGGCGCTGTTCGAGTCGGACGAGGACGACATGGATCTGGCCGCCTGCGCCAAACACCTGACCGACCTCGGCTGCGAATACGTGCTCATCACCGGCACCCACGAAGCCACGCCGCGCGTGCTGAACAGCCTGTACGACGCCGGCGGTCACGTGCAGACCGACGCCTGGGACCGCCTGCCCGGCAGCTATCACGGTTCCGGTTGCACGCTCGCCTCGGCAATCGCGGCTGCCCTGGCGTACGGACAGGACGTGCCGATGGCGGTTCGCGAAGCGCAGAATTTCACCTACGAAACGCTGAAAGCAGCCTTCCGTCCCGGCATGGGGCAGTACATCCCCGAGCGCTTTTTCTGGGCGCAGGATGTGCCGACGGAAGGCAATGCCTGAGTCCGCCATGCTTGAATTCCCGGGCGGCCTCTACGCCATCACGTTCGAGACTGCGGATACGGAAAAGCTGCTGACGCAGGTCGAAGCGGCTTTGGCAGGCGGCATCGCAGCGGTGCAGTACCGAGACAAGTCGGGCGATGTCGCGCGCCGCCACGAACAGGCCAGCGAGTTGGTCGCGCTGTGCCGTCCCTGCGGCGTTCCGCTGATCGTCAACGACGATCTGCGTCTGGCCGACCTGTGCGACGCCGACGGCGTGCACCTCGGGCGCGACGACGGCAGCCTGCGGGAGGCGCGCATCATTCTCGGCAAGGGCAAGTTCATCGGCGCCTCGTGCTACCAGAGCCTGGAGACCGCGCTGGCCGCGCAGGCGGCGGGCGCCGACTACGTGGCGTTCGGCAGCTTTTTTCCGTCGCCGACCAAGCCGGCAGCCGGGCGCGCCGACACCGCCCTGCTGCGCGCCGCCGCGCCTATCATCCACGTGCCGATCGTCGCCATCGGCGGCATCACGCTCGCCAACGCCCCGATGCTGCTGGATGCCGGCGCCGACAGCCTGGCCGTGCTGTCGGCCCTGTTCGACGCCTCCGATATCCGCGCCGCTGCGCGTGCCCTCAATCAATTATTTGAAACCGAACCGGAAGAGTGAGCCGAACCATGAGCCGCAACCAAGAACTTTTCGAACAATCGCAGCAAGTCATCCCCGGCGGCGTCAATTCACCCGTGCGCGCCTTCAAGAGCGTGGGCGGCACCCCGGTTTTCTTCAGCCGCGCCAAGGGATCGCGCGTGTGGGACGCCGACGGCCGCGAATACATCGACTACGTCGGCTCATGGGGCCCGGCCATCCTCGGCCACGCCCACCCCGGCACGGTGAAGGCGGTGCAGGATGCCGCCGCCAACGGCCTGTCGTTCGGCGCGCCAAGCGAAGCCGAGCTCACCATCGCCCGCCGCATCATCGAACTGGTGCCGAGCATCGAAAAGGTCAGGCTGGTGTCGTCCGGCACCGAGGCGACGATGAGCGCGATCCGTCTTGCCAGAGGATTCACCGGCCGCTCCAAGTTCATCAAGTTCGAGGGCTGCTACCACGGCCACGCCGATTTTCTGCTGGTGAAGGCCGGCTCCGGCGCACTCACCTTCGGCAACCCCACCTCGGCCGGGGTGCCGCCCGAAGTCGCGGCACAGACGATCGTTCTGGACTACAACGACGTCGCTGGGCTCGAACGCACCTTCGCCGAAATCGGCGACGAGATCGCCTGCATCATCGTCGAGCCTTTCGCCGGCAACATGAACCTGGTCAAGCCGACCGCCGAGTTCATGGCGGCGATGCGCCGGCTATGTGATCAATATGGCGCGCTGCTGATCTTCGACGAGGTGATGACCGGCTTCCGCGTCGACCTCGGCTGCGCGCAGAAACTGCTCGGCATCAAGCCCGACCTCACCACGCTCGGCAAGGTGATCGGTGGCGGCATGCCGGTCGGCGCCTTCGGCGGCCGCGCAGACGTCATGGACAAGCTCGCGCCGACCGGCCCCGTTTACCAGGCCGGCACGCTGTCGGGCAACCCGGTGGCGGTGGCGGCAGGGCTCGCCACGCTGGCGGCGATTTCCGAACCCGGCTTCCACG
Organism: Thiobacillus sp.; assembly: GCA_011391285.1. Next base: position 15,802 of record JAABQU010000233.1, on the reverse strand, counting down.
CGGCGCTGACCGCGCGCACCGAGCGGCTGGTCAAAGGCCTCACCGCCGCGGCAAAGGATGTCGGCGTCACCTTCTGCGCCGACTCGGTCGGCGGCATGTTCGGCCTGTATTTCGCGGCCAAGCCGCCCACGAGCTTTGCGGAAGTCATGCAGTGCGACAAGAAAGCCTTCAACCGCTTCTTCCATGCCATGCTCGACCACGGCATCTATCTCGCGCCCTCCGCGTTCGAGGCGGGTTTCGTCTCGGCTGCGCACAGCGACGCCGACATTGACGCCACCATCGAAGCCGCGCGCGCCGTATTCAAGACCCTATGAACGACGAGTTGTCCCCCGAGGACGAGCTTCGTCTCAACGTCCTCTTCAACACCGATCTCAAGGCTGTCCGCATCGACGAATCGAACATGACGCTGTGGGCGCTGACGCCGCAGGGCGAAGCGAGCGTGCCGCTGAAGCCCAACGAGCGTTCCGACCGCTATCTGAAACGGGTACGCGAAATGCTGTCCGGACATGCGCTCGGTTCGCCCGGAGGCTACCCGGTTCACCTGACACGCTGGACGCGGCAATCACAGGCCGGGTTGTCGAACCAGCATCTGGCGCAGTTGCTGTTGATTGCCGAAGAAGAAGCGGTGGTCGCGGTGGTGCACTCGCCCGCGTTGACCGACGAACTGGCGCGCTATGCCTGGTGGTGCATGCCGACCATCGAGAATGCGCGGCTGATGCTGATGCGCGACGTGGTGTGCCAAGGTAGCATGGGCCGCACGCTGGCCGAATTCCTGGTCGACCATCTGGCGTTTTTGCACGAGGACGACGTCGGCATCCTCGATACCGTCGCGGTGATGCTGTACTCGCGCGTGCTGACCGACGCCGAACGGCTGTCGATCTGGAAGCGCGGCAACAGCCGCAACTCCTATTACGTCGCCTTCCTCGAACTGCAGCCGGACAATCTGCCCAATCCGCGCGCGGCGCGCGCCGACCATGCGAGCGTGCCGCATCTCGGCGGCAACCCCTACAGCGTGATGCTGGACAAGGCGCTGTCTGGGCAGGGGCAGACCTTCATCGCCACCACGGCGACCATCCTCGAACGCCCGGAAAACCAGGAAGTGGTGAACCACACGCTGAACGCGCTGGCCAACTGGTGTGCACCCTTGCGCCAGACCGATGAGGCCGCCCGCAGTGCGATGCGTCAGGCCCTGCTCGACACGGCGCCGCAGTTTGAAACGGATTGCACCGCACTCGACGCGCTGGCCGCGGTGGACGCCGATACCGTTCGTCCGATCTTCCTCAAGACCACCGCGATCGGCTCGCTGATGCGGCGCAAGATCCAGCCCATCGTGACCCCGCTGCTCGACGCCATTGCAGCGCTGCGGCGCCAGCCTTAAACCATGTCCCCTGAAACGACGAACCCCTGCGTGCGCAAGCCCGCAGGGGTTCGTCGTTCATTCAGATGAAGCTTACTTGCCGAGCGCCGAATCGATGCTCGCCAGGAACTTGTCGGCCTTTTCGAAACCGATCACCTTGTAAGCTGACTGCTCGCCAGCGGCGGTCCAGAAAATCAGCCCGGGCGGGCCGAACAGGTTGAAGCGCTTCAGCAGCGCCTTGTCGGCCTCGGTATTGGCGGTGACATCGGCCTTCAACAACACCACGTCCGCCAAACGCGCCTGCACCCGCGCATCGGTGAAGGTGAAGGTTTCCATTTCCTTGCACGACACGCACCAGTCGGCGTAGAAATCGAGCATGACCGCGCGGCCATCGGCCTTGGCGGCAGCCAGACGCGCATCGAGCTCCGCCACGTCCTTGACCTTCTCGAATGCCAGCCCTTTCTGTTCGGCCGCCATCGCCACGCCGCCTACCGCGCCGCCCTTGAAGACATCGAGCGGCTGCAGCAGGTTTCGGCTGCCGGCCAGCATGCCGAGCAGGATCGCCAGGCCGCCGATCAGCAGCACCACGCCCAACCCCTTCCAAAGCCGCGACCAGCCGGTCGCGTGCGCCGGCAGCGGGTCGAGCGCATGCAGGAAAACGGCGGAGGCGATCAGCAGCAGCGCCCACAGCAGCATGCCGACCCAGGCCGGGATGACCGGTGAGATCAGGTAGATGGCGATCGCCAGCATCATCACGCCGAAGAAATATTTCACCGCATTCATCCAGCCGCCCGCCTTCGGCAGCAGAGCGCCCGCCGACAGGCCCACCAGCAATAACGGAACGCCCATGCCCAACGCCAGCACGAAGAGGGCGAGGCCACCCAGCACGGTGTTGCCGGTCTGCGCGATGAAGGCGAGCGCGGCGGCCAAGGGCGGCGCCACGCACGGGCCGAGGATCACGGCAGAGAGCGCGCCCATGAAGAAGACGCCGATGAAATTGCCGCCCTTCATCTTGTTCGACGCATCGGAGAACTTGCTCTGGATGAAGCTCGGCAACTGGATTTCGAAGAAGCCGAACATCGACATCGCCAGCAGCACGAAAATGCCGGCGCCGATGCCGAGCGCCACCGGATTCTGCAGCGCGTTCGACAGCAGCGTGCCTGACAACGCCGCCGCCACCCCAGCCACCGCATAGGTGATCGCCATGCCCAGCACGTAGGCCAGCGACAGCAGGAAGCCGCTCATCTTGGTGAGGTCTTTTTTCTGCCCGGCAATGATGCCCGACAGGATCGGAATCATCGGGAACACGCATGGCGTGAGCGCCAGCAGCAGGCCGAGGCCGAAGAAGGTCAGGATCACCGGCCAGAAGCTGCCGCCCGCGAGTACGCGCTCGATGCGGGAAGTGTCGGATTCGATGGCAGGTTCGGTCGGCGCATCCCCGCTGGCCGCAACCGCTGTCGCGGCCAGCACACCCCCACCCGAAACCAGGGTGAACTCGCGTGTGCTCGGCGGATAGCAGACGCCGACCGCCTCGTTGCAGCCCTGCCAGGCCGCCTCCAGCACCAATTGTTCACCTGCCGCAAGCGCGCGCGACAAAGTTACGCTGGCGGAAAAATTCTGGTGGTACACCTCGGTGCGGCCGAAGGTCGGGTCTTCCTTGACATCCCCTGCCGGCGTGTCCGCCTTCGCCACCTTGACGTCGGCAGGCGATTTGACGATGAAGGCAAGCTTGTCGCGATACAGGTAGGTGTCGGGCGTCAGCGTGTAGTCGAGCTTCACCGTCTGCGCATCCGTCATGCCTGCGGCGACCAGGAAGGCCTCGTCCGGCGGCAGCAGTTTCGGCATGCCGCCATCGCCCATCAGGCTGCGCAAGCCATCCAGGGCCGATGCGGATGCTGCAGGCGCCGCGGCTGCAGTTGCGGCCGCGGCTGCGGCCACCACGGCGGGCAGCTTGATCGTCACGCTGGTTTCCTGCGGCGTGTAGCACAGGCCGGCGTCGGCGCAGCCCTGCGAAACGGTTTTCAGGGTAATCGACTGGGTGTCCGCCGCACGCTGGATCGGCAGCGTAATGCGCACGTCCTTGGTGTAGGTCTCGACCTTGCCGAAGAACTCGTCTTCCTTGATCTTGCCGGCAGGCAGTTTCGGCGCGCCAAGCGAGGCGCCCTCGACTGCAAACTTGAACTTGTCCCGGTACATGTAGTAGCCGTCCGCAATCTGCCAGCGCGCTTCGAGCGTATTCGCATCGAGCGCACGCGCCGAGAACTTGAACGCGATTTCCGGGTCTAGGAATTCTTGCGCCTGTGCCACTGGAAAGAGCGTCAGCGCACCCCAAAGTAAGAGCAATGCGCCGAGCAAACGAATCCATCCAGTTTTAATCATGTTTATCAGTCTCCGTGTCCAGCCAGTCGAGATAGGCCGGCAATCCGTGTGTTATGGGCGTGGCAATCAATTCCGGAACGTCGTAAGGATGATGTGCGCGGACGATTGCTTCAACCAGCGGATACGCCGCGCGGGTGGTTTTGATCAGCAGCGGGATTTCCACCGTCGTCTCCACCGCGCCCTCCCACCGGTAAATGGAGCGGCAAGGCGCCAAAACGTTCACGCACGCCGCCGCCCGATGTTCGATTAAAGCATGCGCCAGTTTCTCGGCGCTCGCGACATCGGGTAAATTGGTCAAGATTAACAAAGGTTCCATGTCATGCGCTTTGGTTGGATTGTTCTATTGATGCTGTCGTTTCCGGTTCTGGAAGCCATCGGCATTTTCTGGGTAGCCGACGCCATCGGCGGCTGGGTACTGCTGTGGTTGCTGCTGGCGGCCGTTGCCGGGGTCATGCTGATTCGCGTCGAGCGTGTTGCCTGGGGCGCGCGCCTGCTGTTTTCGGTGCAGTCTGGCGCACACCCGCTGACTGCGCTATTCGCCAGTGGGCGCATGCTGCTGGCCGGCGGCCTGCTGGTCTTTCCCGGCTTCATCAGCGATGCCATCGCGCTGGGGCTGCTGCTGATTCCCGGCACATGGGGTCGCCACAAACCGGATCCACTGCGGCCGGCCAACGACGACGCCCCCTCTCCCCAAGCTCCCGCCTCGAGGGGGGAGGGTGCAAACGTGGCGCCCACAACGATTGACGGCGAGTTCAAGCGCGAGTCCGACGATCTGCTTCGCTAGCGGCGGCTATTAAAACAGCTTCATCTGCCCGCGCGCCTGGCGGATTTCGCGCAGCAGATCGTCGGACGTCGGATAGCGGTATTTCAGACGCAACTCGCGCGTCGTGCGCGCGTTCGACAATTGGCGCGACTCGCGCAGGAACGACAGCAGGGCCTCGGACAGCACTTTTTCCGCTTCTTCGCGCTTCACCCGCGGCGGGCGCGGCAGTTCGAAGGCATCGGCGCAGCTGTCGAACCAATCGCCCATTTTGAGAGGATGCGCGTCGACGGCATGGTAGATGCGCTGCGAACGGCCACGGAACAGCGCCGCCCACGCCAGCCGAGCCAAATCGTCGGCATGAATGTGATTGGTGTAGCTGTCGTCCTGCGCCACCAGCGCCGGGGTGCCGCGTCTGATGCGTTCCAGCGGCAGGCGGTCGGCGGCATAAATGCCCGGCGCGCGCAGGATGCTCACCTGTACCCGCAAGGCTTCGCCCCAGGCACGCAACTGGCGCTCGGCGTCCACCCGCCTTACCGCGCGACCGTTCACCGGCGCGACCGCGCGCGTTTCACTGACCCATTTGCCGCCGCAGTCGCCATACACACCGCTGGTGCTGATATACACGAGCGCGCCCGGCTTGCCGTGCCGCGCCAGCGCTTGCAACAGGTGCGCGGTGCGCGGATCGGTTCTTCCCTCGTTGGGGGGCGGCGCAAAGTGGAGCACGCCATCGACACGCGGCAGCCGTTTCAGCGTGGCGGATACGTCAAGATCGCCAACGTAGGGCGTTACCCCCAGCGCACGCAACTCAGCGGCACGCTCGGGACGGCGGATCATCCCGATGAACGCGGCCTGTCGGGCATATCGCTTAACCAGCCGCTCGGCGACATCGCCAAACCCTACGATCAAGATGTTCTTCATCACGCCTGCTCATCCACCCCGGTTGTCTGTAACCCTTTGCCCGCAGGGGTGAAAACCCCTGTCTCTCGGGCGATAATCGACCTGTTTTTCAAAGTATTTTAAGCCCACATCATGCCGCACCAAGTAACCATCCAGCCCAGCGGGCACCATTTCACCGTCCAGGATGACGAAACCATCCTCGAAGCCGCGCTGCGCGAAGGATTTTCGCTGCCCTACGGCTGCCGCAACGGCGCCTGCGGTGCCTGCAAGGGCAAAGTGCTGTCCGGCCAGCTCGACTACGGCGTGCATTCGGCCACGGCATTAAAGGAAGAAGAGAAAACTCAGGGCCGCGCCTTGTTCTGCCGCGCCAAGCCGCTCTCCGACATGGTCATCGAAGCCAAGGAAATCGGTGCCGCCAAGGACATCGTGGTGAAGACGCTGCCGTGCCGCGTCGAAAAGCTGGAAAAACGCGCCGACGATGTGATGCGGGTGCTGATCAAGCTGCCCGCCAACGAACGCCTGCAATACCTCGCCGGGCAATACATCGATTTCCAGTTGAAAGACGGCAAGTCGCGCAGCTACTCGCTTGCCAACCCGCCGCACAACGACGCGCTGCTGGAACTGCATATCCGCCATGTACCGGGCGGCCTGTTTTCCGACCAGGTGTTTTCCACCCTGAAGGAACGCGACATCCTGCGCCTGAAGGGCCCGCTGGGCAGCTTCTTCATGCGCGAGGATTCCGACAAGCCGATGATCTTCATCGCCGGTGGCACCGGCTTTGCGCCGATCAAGGGCATGCTGGAACATGCCTTCGCCGAACACACGGAACGCGAGCTGGTGCTGTACTGGGGGGCGCGCGCGCTGAAGGATCTGTACATGGCGGAACTGCCGCAGCAGTGGCAGGCCGAGCATCCCAACTTCAGCTTCATCCCGGTGCTGTCCAACCCCGAGCCAGGCGACCACTGGCAGGGCCGTACCGGCTTCGTGCACGAGGCCGTGCTGGCTGATTTTGCCGACCTCTCGGGCTATCAGGTCTACGTCTGCGGTGCGCCTGTCATGGTCGACCGCGCGCGCGATGCGTTCACCCAAACGCGCGGCTTGCCGGAGGAGGAATTCTTCGCCGATTCCTTCGTGTACGCGGCCGACGCCGAAGCCGCCGCCTGAAGCGCGCCCGCCATCAATGAAAAAGCCCGGGCAGTTGCCCGGGCTTTTTCATTTTCATGCGGCCCTACAGATCACCGCGGGCGCTCGCCCCCATGATATCGATCAGCGCGTTGCGCACTTTCTCGATGCGCGCCTTCAGTTCCGGCGGCAGGCGCTTTTCCTGCGCCACGTCGTCGACGCTGACATCCATCATCACCAGCCAGCCTCGGCCTTGGGCGTCCTCGATCAGGGCGATGCGGCACGGCATGTAGATGGCGAATTCCATGTTGACGTCGATCAGGTCACGGGCCAGGACCGCGTCGCAGAACTGGTAAATGATGATGGTGCGTTGCGGCTTGCCCGTCACCGCCTCCACCTGCTTCGACATCGGCAGTTCGGCCACCAACTGCAGGTTCAGCGTGTTGGCGCGCAGTTTCAGCGACTCCGCCGCATCGTTCATGCTGATGTTGGGGGCGATCGCCACCTTGTACACGCCGCCCGGTGCCGCCTGCTCCACCTTGGGGGCACCCGCCCAACTCGTGGGTACGGCCAGCAACAAGGCGCTCAACGCGAGACCGAACAAGGGAAATGAAGCCGTGCGCATGGGAACACTCCTTTTTAAATATTAGAAAACTCTAATAATACACGCGGCCGTGACGCGCTTTCCGCACACGCATGCTTGCCGGCTGCGGCAAATCCGTCATTCGGTTTCCTGCGTACGGCACAACGCCAGCGCCTTCTGGTAATGCTTGCAGGCTTCACTCGGCTGTCCGCTCTGGGTTTTCAGTTCTGCCATGCGAATATGGCCTTCAGCGCTGGGCGCGATGGCGAGGCTGGCTTCCAGATAGCTCTGCGCCTTGCCCCACAGTTGCTGCACGCTGCAAAGCTGCGCCAGCGTCAGCAGCAGTTGGGCATCGCGCGCATGGGTGTGCAGCCATTTCTCCGCCTGCTCGATCTGCCGCGCCGGATTGCTGCCGCGCACCTCACCGTACAGCGCCACCAGATCCTCGTGCCACTCGCGATTGAGCGCAGTTTCCAGAACGTCCAGCGCCGTGTCATGGCCGCCGCGATGGATGAAGGCGCGGGCCGCCGCCCGCGCGACCCACGGGTCGGCCTTGAACTCGGCCGGAATCTTCTTCCAGTATTCCAGCAGACCGCGGTCATCCTCGACCCGGCGCTTGAGATTTTCAGCATAGGCTATGCGGCGCTGCTGGCTGGCCACACCGGCCTCCAGTGCATTGCTGCGCATCAGCGCGTCAAGCAGGCGGGTGACTTCATCCCACTGCCCCGTCATCTGGCGCGCCTTGAGTTCGAGCCTGAGCAGCGCAGTATGCTGCGGTGCGATTTCCTTGGCGCGGTTGATCGCCACCAGTGCCGCCGTTGCATCCTTGGCATCGAGGCAGGCCTCGGCTTCAAACAGCTGGGCGGCCAGTTCGGCGCCATGTTCGGTGGCATCCTGAAGATGCCGCTCACGCTGCTTGACGGCGCGTATTTCCTGCGCAGCACGGGCGGCGAGCACGCGCGCCAATCCCAGGCGGGTTTCGTCGCCCCGCCACTGTCCCAGCGATTGCTCGGCATCCTGATAGCGATATTCGGCATACGCCCTGAGACCACCGACAAAGTTTTCGTCGCGTTTTTTGGCCGCGCGCCGTTCGCGCTGTTCGCGAACGATACTGGGCAGATTCAGCGTGAGCATGGCCAGCCGCAGCAGCACGATCCCGCCCACCACCAGGCCGACCACGATCAGCACAAAGCTGATGAAGGAGATTTCCATCCGCCACGGCGGATACACCAGCACCACATAACCGGGGTCGTAGCGACCCGCCATCGCCAGCGCGATGGCCAGCACCGCGACGATAAGCAGCGAGATGAGTCCGCGCATTATGAATCCCCCTTGAGGGCCTCGAGTGCCGCGAGGCTGGCGTCGATGCCGGGCAATTTGTGGGCGATTTGCAGACCGGACAGGCGCTGGACCGCCTTGAGGGCGTCGGCAACACCGGCATCGCGCGTGTTGTAGTAGCGGTTCAACAGGGTCGACACCGCAAGCAGATCGGCCTGGAATGCCGCCTGATCCTGCGCCAGCAGCGCCAGCCGCGCCGACAGCAGGCGCAGGCGCAGATTTTCGCGCAGGAAATAGGCCTGATCGGGCGGCAACAGAACGGCCTCGTTGCCTTCGATGCGGCGGATCTGCACCAGGCGCTTCAATTCGTTCCACAGTTCCTGGCCAATGTCGGTGGTGCGCCCGCTGGCACGCGGCGCCGACACCATCTCGGAGGCTTGCGCGCTCGCCAGCGGCCAGCCGGCATGCCGCGCCACCAGCGCCTCGATGCGCGCGCTGGCACCCACTTCGTCGAGTTGGGGCACCGCGCGCAGATTGGCGAGATCGGTTGCAATGGCACGGCGCAGCGCGGTGAACTGCGGCTTGTTCAGGCGCTGCAGACGGGTGTCCGCACCCTCCAGCGCAATGATCGCAGCCTTGACGTTGCCTGCCAGTTGCAACTGCTGCGCGGCGGTGAGCAGCACCTGTTCGATCTCGGCCAGCGCCCACTGGTCGCGTCCCTGCGCCACCTCCTTGTAGAGCGCCTCGAGCGCCAGTTGCTGCTGTTGCGAGGTGGCCATCTGGCTTTCGATGTGGGCGACCTTCTCGCTGACCTGTCGCATCAAGTCGTCGGCGTTGCGTGCCAGCAGGCGGGTTTCGCTCGACTCCTTGCCGGTGTCGGCGAGCCGACGGCCGAGTTCCGTCTTCAGATCGCGGATGCGCTCGCGGCTGTCGAACCACGACCACGCCGCAGCGGCCATTGCCAGCGACGCGATCAGCAGGGCCACCAGCGCCACCGACGAGACGGGATGGCGCGCATGGGCTTGAACCGGTGCCGAGGCAGACGGGGCCGCAGCTTGCGGGGCGGACGTTTCGGGTGTGTCGATCATGGGTTGTTCCTGAACCAGTTAAGCAGGCCATCTACCAGGCCCGCATCGCCACCCGGCGTGGTGATAACGCGGGCAATACCGAAGCGGCGGGCCGCTTCGGCAATTTTCTCATGCGGGGCGAAAAGCGGGGTGTGCAGCAGCAAGGTTTTGCCCGCCTCGCCGAGCAGCGCCGCCAGATTGTCCAGCGTCTCGGCGCTGGTGACAGTCACCGCGTCGACCCGTCCCGCCTGCCAGCGCACCAGCAACGGCGTGGCGTCGGCCTGCGGCCGCACGCGCCGGTAGCATTCCATGAAATGCACCTGCGCACCGCGCGCAGTCAGCGTGTCCGCCAGCAGGGCGCGACCGCCGACCCCACGCACGATCACCACCCGCTTGCCCTTCACCGCTGCCAGTTGCGGCAGCGCCAGCAGCGCTTCGCTGTCCTGGCCGTCCGGCGTGATGACGCCCTCGACGCCTTGCGAGGCGAGCACGCGCGCGGTACCGGGCCCCACCGCGAACACCGCGGCCGAAGCCGGCAAACGGCCACCCGCGAGAATCGCGGCCATGCCGAACTGAGCCGCATTGGGGCTGATGAAAATCACAACGTCGGCCCCGGCCAGTTGCGCAAGCGACAGTGCCAATTCATGACTCGGCACCGCGTCGATGGCGAGTGCCGGAAATACGAACGCTTCGCCGCCCGCCATCTGGATCGCCTGCACCAGCGCGGCCGCCTGGTGGGCGGGCCGCGTCACCAGCACCGTGCGTCCGGCCAGCGGCTGCGTCATGCAGGCAGGTTGTCGAGAATGGCGCGCGCACCTTTCGCAAGCAGCTTGGCAGCCAACGCTTGGCCGACCGCTTCGGGGTCGGCCACGTCGCCTGTCGCAGCATCGTGGATGAAGCCGCTGCCGTCCGGGTTCGCCACGAAGCCGTTCAGCACCAATTGGCCGTTTTCCAGCACCGCGTGCGCGCCCAGCGGCACCTGGCAGCTGCCGCCCAGGACGCGGCTGACCTGGCGCTCGGCACGCACGCAGGCGGCGGTTTCAGGATGATTGAGCGCGGCGAGCATGGCCGCCACTTCGGCATTGCCGCTGCGGATCTCGATGCCGAGCGCGCCCTGGCCGGCCGCGGGAATGCTGTCTTCCACCGAAAGCAGACTTTTGATGCGCTCGCCGAGGCCGAGCCGCTTGAGCCCCGCCGCGGCCAGCAGGATGGCGTCGAACTGGCCCTCGTCGAGTTTTTTCAGGCGGGTGCCGACGTTGCCGCGCAGCGGCTTCACCGCCAGGTGCGGGTAGCGCGCGCGCAGTTGCGCTTCGCGGCGCAGGCTGGAGGTGCCGACCACGGCGCCGGGCGGCAGATCGGACAAGCGCTCATACCGGTTCGACACGAAGGCGTCGCGCGGGTCTTCGCGCTCGCCGATCACCGCCAGTTCGAATCCGGGTGGCAGTTCCATCGGCACATCCTTCATCGAATGCACCGCCAGGTCGGCCTGTCCTGCCTCCAGCGCCACTTCGAGTTCCTTGACGAAAAGGCCCTTGCCGCCGATCTTGGACAAGGTGACGTCGAGGATCTGGTCGCCGCGCGTGGTCATGCCCAGAATGTTGACCGTGCAGCCCGGATGCAGCGCGGCGAGGCGGTCTCGGATATGCTCCGCCTGCCACATGGCAAGGGCGCTTTCACGGGAGGCAATGGTCAGGGTGTGCATGGCGGTAAAAATGGACTGTTGGATTTGGCTATGGATGGCGCGACACTGGGAATCATGACGTATTCACTTTCACCTGCAGGGCGGTTTCCCCGCGCGCGGCAGCTCGCAGCCTGGACGCTGATTTTAGCATGGGGGATGCTGCTGAGCGCCCCGGCCGGCGCGGCAGCGGGCCTGGTGCACGCGAAGAATTTCCAGGCCGACGCGAAGACCGCGGCCAAGCGCCGGGTACCCGTGATGGTGCTGTTCACCACCCCCAGTTGCCCGTACTGCGATCAGGTCAAGCGCGAATACCTGGTGCCGATGCACAAGGATCCGTCCTACCGCGACCGCGTCATCATCCGCGAAGTCACCGTCAATGCCACCACGCCGCTGGTCGGCTTCGACGGCACACGCACCACCGAAGGCGCATTTGCCGCCGCCAACAAAGTGTTCATGGTGCCTACCGTGATGGTGTTCGACACCCAGGGCGCGGCCACCAGCGAAGCCATCGTCGGCCTGCTGATCCCCGACTACTATTTCGGTTACCTGGAAGCCGCCATCGACGAAGGCCTGGTCAAGGTGCGCGGCAAATAGCAAAACGCGCATTCCCGGCTGTCCGTACTAGAATCCATGTCATGCAGGGAACCCCCACATGAAAACCCTTCTGGCCGACGACCATCCCCTGATGCGCGAGGGCGTTCGGCAGGTCTTGTCGCAGCTGGAGCCCTCGGTCGAAATCATCGACGCCCACGACTACCCGAGCCTGTTTGCACAGACCGCCGTGCATGCCGACCTCGACCTGGCGCTGGTCGATCTGAACATGCCCGGCTTTGTCGGCATGCAAGGCATCAGCCAGTACCGCAACCGTTTTCCCGATATCCCACTGGTGGTCCTCTCCGCCTCGGAATCCGCACACGACATCCGCAGCGCACTGGAAGCCGGCGCGCTGGGCTACATCCCCAAGTCCGTTCCCGCCGCCGGGATGCTGGCCGCGTTGCAGCAAGTGCTGGCGGGCGACCTCTACGTGCCGGATTGCCTGGGCAAGGGCGATGCCGGCCTGCACGTCCAGGCGCCCTCCGATTTCGGAACACTGCAGCAACACGGACTGACGGCACGTCAACTCGACGTGGCCCGCCTGCTGGCCCAGGGCTGCGCCAACAAGGCCATCGGCGGCATGCTTTCCATGTCGGAAAATACGGTGAAAGTGCATATGGCCGCAATTTTCAAGGCCTTTGGCGTCACCAACCGTACCGAAGCCGTGCTCGAGATTCGGCGGCTGATGCAAAAGCACTGATCGCGGGTGAAATTCCTGGCCACCCTGCTCAGCCGGTTTCCGCTGTCCAGCATCCGCAGCCGGATCCTGGTGATTGCGCTGCTGCCCGCCCTGCTGACCGAATTTGGCCTGGTGGCCTACTTCACCACACAGGCACTCGCCTCCGCAGAAAGCGCGCTGCACGTACGCGCCGCCAATGCCGCGCGCCACCTGGCCGACACCTTGCCGGATGCAGTGGCGAGAGACGACACCGTGCAGGTCGCCACACTGCTTGGCAATGAAATGGTGAACAGCCAGCTGGCGTTGGCAAGAGTTACCGATGCACGGGGACGCCTCATTGCCAGTGCCGGTGATACCCAACACGACGACACCCCGGACGACTCCTATCGCCAGGTCGCAACGGTCCGACTGGCCGCTGCCGCGCTGTCCAAAGACGCGACATCCCGACCCGCAAACCGGGCGATTTCGGACGTACTGGGGCAAGTCGAAGTGGGGGTGGCGCTCGATCAGATCAGCACGTTCAAGCGCGACACCCTGCTTCACGCCGCGCTGCTGATGCTGGTGGCGCTGACGATTACCGGCGTGCTGGCGTGGCGCCTGTCCAATCGACTGGCCGGACAGCTGCGACATGTCGGGCAGGTGGTGAACCGGCTGGCCTGCGACGACCTCAGCGTACGCACGCAGCTGCCCCCCGAGGGCGAGGTGGGCGCACTGGCCGCCGGCGTCAACAACATGGCGGAAGCCCTGCAAACGCACCGCAGCGAACTGGAGAAACGCATTCAAGAAGCCACCGCCGACCTCGCCGCAAAAATGGACATGGCCGAACGCGCCAATCAGGCCAAGTCGCGCTTCTTTGCCGCGGCCAGCCACGATCTGCGGCAACCGTTGCATGCGCTGTCGCTGTTTGTCGCCGCACTGAAGGCGCGCAACCAGCAACCCGAAACACAAACCCTGATCGACAATATCGAGGCCTCCACCGCGGCGATGGAGCTGCTGTTCAACGCCCTGCTCGACATTTCACGGCTGGACGCCGGCGCAATCGAAACGCATCCGGTGCATTTCCCGCTGCAGAAAATGCTGCGTGACCTCGACCAGCAGTTCGGTGCGCTGGCCGAGGAGAAGGGTCTTCGGCTGCATTTCCGTCCGTGCGAGGTCACGCTTTTCAGCGACCCCCTGCTGATCGAGCGCATCCTGGCCAACCTGATCGCCAATGCCATTCGCTATACCGACGACGGAGGCGTGCTGGTGGCTTGTCGCCGCCGCGGCCGGATGGTGCGCCTGAGCGTCATCGACACCGGACGCGGCATTCCGCCGGACCAGCAGGAAAACGTGTTTCACGAATTCGTCCAGTTGCACAACCCTGCGCGTGACCGCAGCAAGGGGCTCGGGCTCGGGCTCGCCATCGTGTCGCGTTTGGGCCGCTTGCTGGGACACCGCGTCGACCTGCGATCGCGCCCCGGCCACGGTTCGGTTTTCAGCATCGACGTACCGAGCGGGGACAGCAGCCTGATCGAACCGCCCGCCTCCGCCAGCAACCCGCCGGGCCAGATCCCGGAAGACGCGCTGGTGGTGCTGGTCGACGACGAAAGCGCGATCCTGCGCGGCATGGCCGAACTGTTCGACAACTGGAACATCGACCTGGTCACCGCCCACAGCGCCGCAGAAGCCGAACAATGGCTCGACAGCCTCGGCCGGGTGCCGGATGTCATCGTGTCGGACTACCGCCTGCCCGACGACACCGACGGCATCGAGGTCATCACCCGCCTGCGACAGAAATTCGGCCACGACATCCCGGCCATCCTGGTCTCTGGCGACACCGCGCCCGACACCATCCAGCGCATCAGCCAGGCGGGCTTGCCGCTGCTGCACAAGCCCTTGCGCCCGGCCAAGCTGCGCGCGCTCCTCACCCACCTGATCCAGCAGGCGCGCGCGTCCTCCGTGGGATAATCCGCACCGACTCCTTACCCCTGACCTCTTATCCAACATGCACCTTCACATCCTCGGAATCTGCGGCACCTTCATGGGCGGACTCGCCGCCATCGCCCGCAACGCAGGCCACACCGTCACCGGCTGCGACGCCAACGTCTACCCGCCGATGTCGGACCAGTTGCGCGCGCTCGGCATCGAGCTGACTGAAGGCTGGGACGCCAGCCAGATCAAGCTCAAGCCAGACGTCTTCGTCGTCGGCAACGTCGTCACCCGCGGCAACCCGCTGATGGAAGCCATCCTCGAACGCGGCCTGGCCTATACCTCCGGCCCGCAGTGGCTGGCCGACAACGTGCTGAAGGACAAGTGGGTGCTGGCCGTCGCCGGGACTCACGGCAAGACCACCACCTCGGCCATGCTGGCGTGGATCCTCGACGACGCGCGCATGCGCCCCGGCTTCCTCATCGGCGGCATCCCGCAGAACTTCGGCATGTCCGCGCGGCTCACCGACAGCCCCTTCTTCGTCATCGAGGCCGACGAATACGACACCGCCTTCTTCGACAAGCGCTCCAAGTTCGTCCACTACCGCCCGCGCACCGTCATCCTCAACAACCTCGAATACGACCACGCCGACATCTTTCCCGACCTTGCCGCGATCGAAACCCAGTTCCACCATCTGGTACGCACCGTTCCCGGCAACGGCCTCATCGTGTCAAACGGTACCAATGCCAGCCTCGACCGCGTCTTCGAGCGCGGCCTGTGGACCCCGGTCGAACGCTTCGGTGGCACGGACGGATGGACCGCAGGCGAAGTCGACGCCAACGGCCACTTCGATGTCTTCTTTGACAATGCACTGCAGGGCCGCGTGACGTGGGCGCTGATCGGCGAGCACAACCGTATGAACGCTCTCGCATCGATTGCTGCTGCCCGCCACGCCGGCGTGCCTGCCGCCACCGCGATCGACGCCCTTTCGCGCTTCGAGAACGTCAAACGCCGCATGGAAATCCGCGGCGCCGTGCACGGCATCACCGTCTACGACGACTTTGCCCACCACCCCACCGCAATCACCACCACCGTCGAAGGCCTGCGGGCAAAGGTCGGCAAGTCTCGCATCCTCGCCGTGCTGGAGCCCCGCTCCAACACCATGAAGCTCGGCGTGATGAAAGCCGCTTTACCCGATAGCCTCGCCGATGCTGACCTTGTCTACTGCTACGGCGCCAACCTCGGCTGGGATGCCGCCGAGGCCCTGGCCCCGCTGGGTGACAAGGCGCGCGTATTCGACAACCTCGACAAACTGGTCAGCCAGTTGGTGGCCGATGCCCGTTCCGGCGACCATGTGCTGATGATGAGCAACGGCGGCTTCGGCGGTATTCACGCCAAGCTTCTGGAAGCGATGCATCAGCACTATCACGAGGACATCGTGCTAACGCCGATGCACCGGTATGGGGGCTATGCGTAAGCCGCCGTCATTGCGTC
>JAABQU010000232.1 GCA_011391285.1 Thiobacillus sp. | reverse complement strand
TTGAAGATCGACACGAACAGGGTGACGGTCGCCATGATGTAGTTGGTCTCGCCGCCGTGGATGATGTTGCTGGTCTCATACAGGATGAGGCCGGACATCAAGAGCACGAACATGGCGGAGACCGCCAGCGACAGGCCGGGCATCTCGAAGAAGATGGCGCCGAGGCCGGCGAGGAAGGCGACCAGGATGCCGACCATCAGGAAGCCACCCATGAAGCTGAAATCCTTGCGGGTGGTCATCACGTAGGCAGACAGGCCGAGGAAGATCGCGGCGGTGCCGCCCATCGCCATCATCACCACCTGGCCGCCGTTGGGCAGCGCGAGGTAGGCGTTGAGGATCGGGCCGAGCGTGTAGCCCATGAAACCAGTGAGCGCGAACACGAAGGCGATGCCAAGGCCGCTGTCGCGGAACTTGGTGGTCAGGAACAGCAGGCCGAAATAGCCGACCAGGGTGATGATCATGCCGGGATGCGGCAGGTTCAGTGCCATTGACACGCCGGCGGTCAACGCGGAGAAAGCCAGCGTCATCGACAGCAGCATGTAGGTGCTGCGGACGACCTTGTTGGTCGACGAGACGGCAGACTGGCTGCGGCCTAAGGTGGTGACTTGCGGGTTCATTTAAGCTCCTCTAATGAATGGCGGAACATTGTGCCTGTACAGAGTGGATTCGCGCGGCACAGGTTCCCGAATGCGTTCGGGATTGGGGTTGAGCATACCGTGATGCGGCCCGACGTGCCACCCGAAACCTTGCTGAAACTAAGGTTTTTGGCCGTGTGCGTTCTCATTCGCCCGGCTTCCTGTCGCGCATCAGCAGGTTCAGCAGGTCGCCCGGCATCGGAAAGACAATCGTGTTTGTCCGGTCGCCGGCGATGTTGGAGAGCGTCTGCAGATAGCGCAGCTGCATCGCCTGGGGCTTGACGGCGAGGATCTCGGCGGCGGCCAGCAGCTTCTCCGAAGCCTGCAGCTCGCCTTCGGCATGGATCACCTTGGCGCGCCGCTCACGTTCGGCTTCGGCCTGCTTGGCGATCGCACGCACCATCGATTCGTCGATGTCGACGTGCTTGATTTCGACGTTGGACACCTTGATGCCCCAGGCGTCGGTCTGCGCATCGAGCAATTGCTGGATGTCGGAGTTGAGGCGTTCGCGCTCGGCCAGCATCTCGTCGAGTTCGTGCTTGCCCAGCACCGCGCGCAGCGTCGTCTGTGCCAGCTGGCTGGTGGCGTTCATGTAGTCCTCCACCTGCAGGATGGACTTGGCCGGGTCCAGAACGCGGAAATACACCACCGCGTTGACCTTGACCGAGACGTTGTCGCGCGAGATCACGTCCTGGCTCGGCACGTCGAACACCATGGTGCGCAGGTCGACCCGCACCATCTGCTGGATGCCGGGAATGATGACCACCAGCCCCGGCCCCTTCACCTTCCAGAAGCGCCCAAGCATGAACACCACGCCGCGCTCATATTCGCGCAGGATGCGCAGGCTGGCGGCCAGCAGCCCGACGATCAACAGCGCAATGGTCATTCCGCCGAATTCAAACATGCTTGTTCTCCTTTATGAATCGTCCGGTTCCACGTCGAGCACCAGGTCGTGCAGCGCACGCACCCGCACCCGGCTGCCGCGCTTCAGCGGCACCGTGCTGCGCACCCGCCATTGCTCGCTGTGGATGTGCGCCCAGCCTTCGTGTTCCATGTCTTCGAGAATTTCACCCCGCGCGCCGATCATTTCCTCGGCGCCGGTCACCACCGGCCGCGCACGCGCCTTGATCGCCATGCCGGCGACGAAGAAGCTGAACAGCGCGCTTGTCACGGCCACCGGGACGATCAGCATCCACGGAATGCCGTAGCCGGGGACGTCGGTGTCGATCAGCATCACCGAGCCGATGATGAAGGCGGCAATGCCGCCCAGCCCGAGCGCGCCGAAGCTGGGCACGAATGCCTCCGAGATCATCAGCACGATGCCAAGGATCATCAGCGCCAGCCCGGCATAGCTGATCGGCATCACCTGCAGCGCGAACAGCCCGAGCAGCAGGCAGATGCCGCCGACCACGCCGGGGAACAGCATGCCGGGGTTGGAAAATTCGTAGATCAGCCCGTAGATGCCCAGCAGCATCAGGATGTAGGCGATGCTGGGGTCGCCGATCACCGCCAGCAACCGGCTGCGCCAGTCTGGCATGACGCGCTCGATCTCGACCTGGGCGGTATCGAGGGTGACCGTCTGCCCATTCATCTTGATGACACGGCCGTTGATCTGCTTCAGGAGGTCGTCGAGATCGGTCGCGACGAGGTCGATCACCTTCAGTTCCAGAGCCTCGGATGCGGGCAGGCTGACGGCTTCGCGCACCGCCCGTTCGGCCCATTCGACATTGCGTTCGCGCAGTTCGGCGAGCCCGCGGATGTAGGCCGCGGCATCGTGCACCGCCTTGCGCATCTTGGGGTCGCCCGGCGGGGGCTCGGCAGGCTTCTGGGCATCGGGCTTGGCTGGGGTGGCAGGTTTTTCGGGCGTGCCGGGCTGTCCGCCCGGCGCCAGTTCCACCGGGGTCGCCGCGCCGAGATTGGTCGCCGGCGCCATCGCCGCAATGTGGCTGGCGTACAGGATGTAGGTGCCCGCGCTGGCGGCACGGGCGCCCTTGGGCGAAACGTAGGTGGCGACGGGAACCGGCGAGGCGAGGATGGCCTTGATGATGTCGCGCATCGAGGTGTCGAGCCCGCCCGGCGTGTCCATCTCGATCACGATCAGGTGCGCCTGGTCGTCGATCGCCTTGGCGATGCCGCGCAACAGGTAGTCGGCGCTGACCGGGCTGATGGGCCCCTGCACCGTCAAGACCCGCACCATTTCCGCGCTGGCCGGCGCGGCCAGCAACAGCGTCAGGCAGGCAAGCAGGACAAGGCGCGACAGGAAACGAAGTGGATTGACCATGGCTTTACTTTAGACACAAAAAACCTGTCGTGCCTTTAATCGGGCTTGGCCCGGCCCGGGTCGTAGTGGAAGTCAGGCTTCGTCCAGCGATGCGTCCTTGTCCTGCGCCGGTATCGGGGCGATCGATCTGACCTTCAGGTGCAGCGCCGCCTTGCCGAGCAAGTGGGCGCTTACCGGCGCGGTGATGAAAAGGAACAGCGTGACCAGCACTTCGTGCAGGCTGACGCCTTCCTCGCGCACGCTGAAGTACAGGGCAGAGGCGATCAGCAGGCAGCCGACGCCCAGCGTGGTGGCCTTGGTCGGGCCGTGCAGACGGGTGTAGAAGTCCTGCAGGCGCGCAAGCCCGAGCGAGCCGATGAAGGTGAAGATCGCGCCGGTGAGTATCAGCAGGGACAGCAGGATGTCGATCATGGTTGCGGGATCCTCATTCGATGATGTCGCCGCGCAGCAGGTACTTGCAAAGCGCGATGGTGCCGACGAAGCCCATCATTGCGATCAGGAGCGCCGCCTCGAAATAGATCGCGCTGCCGAGATGGATGCCGAGCAGCACCAGCAGCGCGATGGTGTTCACGTACAGCGTGTCGAGCGCAAGGATGCGGTCGGGCGCGTCGGGGCCGCGCAGCAGGCGCCAGAAGCTCATCAGGAAGGCCAGGCTCACCAGCGCGTAGGCGATCGGGATGACGGTGCTCAGCATGATGTGCGCTCCTGTTCGAAGATCATTTTCAGCGGGGTCTCATAGCGCTGCTTGATTTCGGCGACCAGCGCGGCTGCGTCGCCGGTGTCGAGCGTGTGCACGATCAGCGTGCGCTTGTCCGTGCTCAGGTTGGCCGACACCGTGCCGGGCGTCAGCGAGATGGTGTTGGCGAGCAGGCTGATGGCGAGATCGGTCTTGAGCGCCAGCGGCACCTTGACAAATGCCGGGCGCAGCCGCGCCGGGCCCTTCAGGATCAGATACGCGACGTGGAAGCTGCCGCGCACGATATCGACCAGGAACACGCCGAGGAAGCGCATCAGGACGAGCGGATGGCGGATGCGAATCTGCTCCGGCCAGAAGCTCGAAGTGGCGAAGGGGATCAGCCAGCCGAGCAGCGCGCCCAGCACGACGTGTCCGGCTGAAAGCTGGTTGACCAGCAGCAGCCACAGAATGATGAGGGTGAGGGTCAGCAGGGGGTGCGGCAGGAAACGTCTCATTGCGCGGCCCCCAGCACGGCTTCGATGTACTGCTGCGGCTGCAGCAGCTGCGCCGCGGTTGCGGTGGCATAGTCGGAGACCGGACCCGCCCAGATCACCAGGCCTGCGACCAGCAGCAGCAGGCCCGCTACGGGCACCAGCGCAGCGTTCGTCGGAGGCGTCAGCGAGGCCGGGTCATGCGAGGTGTGCGTGCGATAGAACAACAGGCTGCCGCTCCGCGCCAGCGCGATCACGCTCACCAGCCCGGTGGCCAGCACCACGCCCCATACCCAGGGCAGCAGCGGCGAGCCGAGCGCCGCTTTCAGCAGCATGAACTTGCCGAGAAAACCCGACAGCGGCGGCATTCCGGCGATGGCGATGGCGACGACGAAGAACAATCCGCCCAGCAGGCGCGCGCGCGGCATTTCGGCGCCGGATTCGAATTGGTCGGCGAGCGCGCCGCGGGCGTGGCTGATCGAATCGGCCAGCAGAAACAGCGCCGCAGCGGCGAAGGAGGTGTGCGGCAGGTAGTAGAGGCCGGCGGCGACCGCGTCGACGCTGCCGAGGCCGAAGGCCAGCAGCAGGGTGCCGATGGAGGCCACCACCAGATAGGCCGCCTGCTGCCGCAGGCTGGTGCTGGCCACCACGCCGAGCATGCCCAGCGTGAGCGTTGCGAGTGCCAGCGGTGCCAGCCAGGGGTCGAGCAGGCTCGCCAGCGGCCCTGTCGTGTCGCCGGCGAACAGGCTGTAGACGCGCAGGATGCTGTAGGCACCGACCTTGGTCATGATGGCGAACAGCGCCGCCACCGGGGCGCTGGTGTGGGCGTAGGCGGCGGGCAGCCACAGGTAGAGCGGTAAGAGTGCGGCCTTCAGCGCGAACACGCCGAACAGCAGCAGGGCGGCGGATTGAACCAGCGCCGCATTTTCCGGCGGCGTGGCTGCGAGCTTCACCGCCAAATCAGCCATGTTGAGGGTGCCGGTGACGCCATAGAGCGTGCCGACGGCGAACAGGAACAGCGTTGATCCGACCAGGTTGATGACGACGTAATGCAGCCCCGCCTTCACCCGCTGGCGGCCGCCGCCGTGCAGCAGCAGGCCGTAGGAGGCGAGCAGCAGGATCTCGAAGAAAACAAACAGGTTGAACAGGTCGCCGGTGAGAAAGGCGCCGTTCAGGCCGAACAGTTGCAGCTGGAACAGCACGTGGAAGTGGCGGCCCTGCGTGTCACTTCCACGGATCGCGTAGAGCAGCGCAAACACCGCCAGCAGGGACGTCGTCAGCAGCATCCACCCAGCCAACCGGTCGACCACCAGCACGATTCCGTAGGGCGCGACCCAGTCGCCGAGCGCATAAACAAGATGGGTTCCGTCGGCGGCGGTTTGAAGCAGCGCGATCGCCAGCGGGATCATCGCCAGCGTGGCAACGAAGCTGACACCGCGCTGCAGGGCCAGGCTGCGATTGCGGAGCGCCAGCAGCACGATGCCGGCGAACAGCGGCAGCACCACCGGCAGGATGGGCAGATGCATGAATCCGTTCATGCGTTGCGGTCCTCCTCGCGCTGCAGGCCGTCGACGTGGTCGTTGCCGAGCTCGGCGCGCGCCTTGAGCGCCAGCACGATGACGAAGGCGGTCATGCCGAAGCTGATGACGATGGCGGTGAGCACCAGTGCCTGCGGCAGCGGATCGGTATAGCCTGCGGCGGCGTCGCTGATCACCGGCGGCACGCCGATGGCGAGCCGCCCCATGACGAACAGGAACAGGTTGACGGCGTAGGACATCAGGGTAAGCCCCAGCACCACCGGAAAGGTGTGGCCGCGCAGCGCGAGAAACACGCCGCCCGCGGTGAGCACCGCGATGACCAGGGCAATGAGGGCTTCCATCAGTGCTTTTCCCTGTGCTTGGGCAGCGGGTGGTGCAGTCCGCCAAGATTGGTCAGGATCATCAGCGTGGCACCGACGACAACGAGGAACACGCCGAAATCGAACGCCATGGCCGAGGCCAGTTCGAATGCGCCGACGATGGGCCAATCCAGATGGCCGTAGGTCGAGGTGAGGTAGGGATAGCCGAACAGCCAGCTTGCCAACCCGGTGAAGGCGGCGACTGCCAGCCCCCAGGCGATCAGCGGGTGGCTGTCGGACGCCATGCGCCGGTGCGTCCACACTGCGCCGTTGGCGAGATATTGCACGATCAGCGCGACTGCCGTAATCAGGCCGGCGATGAAGCCGCCTCCCGGCTGGTTGTGGCCGCGCAGCAGGATGAACGCCGCGACCAGCAGCGCCAGCGGCAGCAGGATGCGGGTGAGCGTGGCCATGATCGTCGGGTAGGCGTCGGCATCCCAGCTTCGCCCGGCCTCGTCGCGTGTCGGCGCGGCCAGCTGCAGGCCCTGCAGCAGCGCCACGATGCCGAGGCCGGCCAGCGCCAGCACGGTGATCTCGCCGAGGGTGTCGTAGCCGCGGAAGTCGACCAGGATGACGTTCACCACGTTGCTGCCGCCGCCGCCCGGAACGCTGTTCTCGAGGAAGTAGCCGGCGATGGTGTCGTAGGGGCGGGTGAGCACCGCCCACGCCAGCGCCGCGGTGCCGCCGCCTGCCAGCAGGGCGATGACGCCGTCGCGCCAGACGCGCGCGCGGTCTTGTTCCGGTGCGGCATGCTGGGGCAGGAAATAGAGCGCGAGCAGCAGCAGGACAATGGTGACGATCTCGACCGACAGCTGGGTCAGCGCGAGGTCGGGCGCGGAAAACTTGATGAAGGTGAGCGCCACCACCAGGCCCACCACGCCGATGGTGACCAGCGCGATGAAACGCTGGCGATGCAGCCACACCGTGGCGAGGGTGGCGACGATCAGCGTGAGGGCGGCGATCAGGCTGACCGCGTCGAGCGGCAGGCCGTCTCGGGTGCCGGAAAGCGGCGTGCCGCCAGCCAGCCAGGGGGCGATGCCCAGCACCAGCGCGGCCAGCAGCATGAAGAAGACCTGGCGTTGCAACGAGCCGGTATCGATCAGTCGCGTCATCCAGCCTGCCAGGGCGAACAGCCCATTCTGCGATGCGTTGAAGACCACGCGCGCGTCGAGTCGGCCGAGAGTGCGTTCGTGCCAGTCGAGCAGTGGTCGCCGCAGGAGATAGATCGTGATGCCGCCGGCGGTCGCAAGCATGCTCAGCAACAGGGCCTGATTCCAGCCGTGCCAGATGGCCAGGCTGTACTCCGGCAGCGCCGTCTGCAGGGTGCCTTCGGCGGCCACCGCCAGCAGCGGCGCGACGGTCAGTGCGGGTGCGATGCCGACCACCAGGCACAACACCACCAGGATTTCCACCGGCACCTTCATCCAGCGCGGCGGCTCGTGCGGCGTCTTCGGCAGATCGACCGGTGCGCCGCTGAAGAAAACGTTATGGATGAAGCGGATCGAATAGGCCACCGCAAATGCGCCGGCGACGGTCGCTAGGGCCGGCAGCAGCCAGCCGCCGATATAGCTTTCGGAAACGAGCACCATTTCTGCGAAAAACATTTCCTTGGAGAGAAAGCCGTTCATCAGCGGCACGCCTGCCATCGCCGCGGCGGCGACCATCGCCAGGGTTGCGGTATAGGGCATGAACTTCCATAGACCACGAAGTCGTCGCATATCGCGGGTGCCGGCCTCGTGATCGATGATGCCGGCCGCCATGAACAGTGACGCCTTGAAGGTGGCGTGGTTGATGATATGGAACACGCCGGCCACCGCCGCGAGCGGCGTCGACAGGCCGAACAGCAGCGTGATGAGGCCGAGATGGCTGATGGTCGAGTAGGCCAGCAGGCCCTTGAGGTCGTGCTTGACCAGCGCGGTGTAAGCGCCCAGCAACAGCGTCGCCAGTCCGGCACCGGAGACCAGCCAGAACCATTCCGGGGTGCCGGACAGCGCCGGGTAGAGCCGCGCCAGCAGAAATACGCCGGCCTTCACCATGGTTGCCGAATGCAGGTAGGCCGATACCGGGGTGGGCGCCGCCATCGCGTGCGGCAGCCAGAAATGGAAGGGGAACTGCGCCGACTTGGTGAATACGCCGAGCAGGATCAGCAGCAGCGTCGGCACATAGAGCGGGTGTTCGCGGATGAGGTCGCCCGAGGCGAACACGTCGGACAATTCGTAGCTGCCGACGATGTGCCCCAACAGCAGGAAGCCGCCCAGCATGGCGAAGCCGCCCAGGCCGGTGACGGCCAGCGCCATGCGCGCGCCGTGGCGCGCTTCCTCGCGATGCTGCCAGTAGCTGATGAGGAGAAAGGACGACAGGCTGGTCAGCTCCCAGAACACCAGCAGCTGGATCAGGTTTTCCGACAGCACGATGCCGAGCATCGAGCCCATGAACAGCATGAGGTAGCTGTAGAAGCGTCCCATGCTGTCGCGCTCCGACAGGTAGTAGCGCGCGTACAGCACGATCAGCAGGCCGATGCCGAGGATCAGCCCGGCGAACAACAGCGACAGACCGTCGAGGCGAAACGCCAGGTTGAGTCCGAGCGCCGGCATCCAGTCGTGCTGCTGGATGAGGATCAGGCCTTCGAAAGGCAGGCGCGCCGATGGCGTCAGCCACACTATTGATGCCAGCGTGACCGCCCCCGCCGCCCACGCGGAATGCGAACGTCCGAGGCGGGATGCCAGCGCAACCAGGGCTGCGCCCACAAAAGGGGTCAGGACAGCAAAGAAAAGCGTCATGGATTGGAAATCGAAATGCGCACCGGCCGGCAGCCGGAAGACGCGGCCATTCTAACGTGACTTGATGGCGCCTTGAACCCGGAGCGCGGGACGCGTTGCCGAGCACCGCCTTCTGCGAACTACCTGCAACTGACGACCCCATCCCGGTACAGGGTCGGGATCGGCGTGCGCGCAGACCGGCGCGGCCACACCGCGGACGACAACTCGGAGCGATCGAATCCCGCCTCAGGACAGCCGGACTTGCGCGACAAATTAGTTTTGTGCAAATATAAAAAAGCGCTTCGCCTGCAACCCGGTCTGGCCACCGGGTTTGTGGGGGTGAATGCGCATCATCCTGCGACCGGCGTGCCGCGTATCTGGTTTTCCTTTCTGCGCGTTCTGTTTGTGTGGTTCCGAGCGGTACGCCTGTGCTCACGGGCTTATGCCGAAAAGCAAGCAATTGAATTTCGACTATGACGCGATGCCTGCAGCGGGCAAGGGTTTGACCGATACGGCGGTGATCTTCAAGCCGGATTACGCGCGCTGACGCGGACAAAAAAAACGGCTGGCTGTCGTGCGCAGAAAAGCTATTGTGCAAACTATATTTGTTGGAGGTGTTAGTCATGAACACATCAAGCCTTGCGAGCTTTACACCTCTGCCCGACGAGGCTGCGCAGGTGCCGGTGCCTACCGTGATCGCCTTCGGCGAGACCCTGATCGACCAGTTTCGCGACCGCAATGTACTGGGTGGCGCACCGTTCAACGTGAGCTGTCATCTGGGCGCGCTCGGAGTGCATCCGGTTCTGGTGACGCGGGCCGGCAAGGATGCGCTGGGCGAGCAATTGCAACGGGCGATGAGTGAGCGCGGGCTGGACCTGCTCGGGCTGCAGAGCGACCCGGTGCGCCCGACCGGGCGGGTCAAGGTGATCGAGACCGAAGCCGGTCATGCGTTCGACATCCTTCCCGAGCAGGCCTACGACCACATTCATGCCAGCATGGCGCGCATGGTGGGCCTGTCGGCACACCCGGACATGGTCTATTTCGGCACGCTGTCGCAGCGCAGCGACGAGTCTCGCCGCGCGCTGCGCGACCTGCTCGCTGCGGTGGACGCCTGCGCTTTTCTGGACGTCAACCTGCGCGATCCCTGGGTGGAGGCCGGCACGGTGCGCTGGTCGCTGAAGCAGGCGCGTGTCGTCAAGCTCAACTCGGACGAACTGGACCGCATCTGCGACCTGTTTTCGCTCGCCGGTGCCACGCCGCAAGCCCGTGCAGCGGTGCTGCTGTCCGGCTTCGACCTGGAGCGCGTGGTGGTGACCTGCGGCTCACAGGGGGCCTGGACGATCGATCGAGCCGGACGCATGGAGTCGGTGGTCGGCACGCCGCTGAATCGTGTGGTCGACACCGTGGGTGCAGGGGACGGCTTTGCCGCCGTGTTCATGCTCGGCATGCTGCGCGGCTGGACGCCGGCCGACACGCTGGCCCGTGCCGATGCCTTTGCCCGCGCGCTGTGCCAGATCCGCGGGGCGATACCGGAGTCGCAGGACTTCTACCGTCCTTTCATCCGTGACTGGCAACTCGAAACGGAGGCGGGACATGCGTGACCTCTATGTGCTGATGCTGAGCGTGCACGGGCTGATGCGCGGGCACGATCTGGAACTGGGGCGCGACGCCGACACCGGTGGCCAGACGCTCTACGTGATCGAGCTGGCCAAGGCGCTCGGGCGCCACCCGGGGGTCGAGCAGGTCGACGTGCTGACGCGTCGGGTCGACGACCCCGCGGTGTCGCCGGACTATGCGGCGCCGAGCGAAGCGCTGGGCGAGCATGTCCGCCTGGTGCGGCTGCCGTGCGGCCCCAAACGCTATCTGCGCAAGGAAAGCCTGTGGAACCATCTCGACCAGTTGGTCGACCGCGCCCTCGGCTATTTGCGCCAGCAGCCGCGCCTGCCCGACGTCATCCACAGCCATTACGCCGATGCCGGCTACGTCGGCATGCAGCTGTCGCAGCTGCTCGGCATCCCGCTGGTGCACACCGGCCATTCCCTCGGCCGCTGCAAGCGCCAGCGGCTGCTCGACCACGGCCGCCGTGCCCAGGCCATCGATCGCCAGTTCAACTTCGGCCGTCGCATCGCCGCCGAGGAGGACGTGCTGGCACATGCCGCACGGGTGGTCACCAGCACCGCGCAGGAAAGCCACGAGCAGTACGGCCTTTATGACAACCACCAGCCGGCGCGAACGGTGGTGATTCCGCCGGGTACCGATACGTCCCGGTTTGCGCCGCCCGGGCGCGAGCCGATCCCGCCGCACGTGCCGGCGCTGGTCGACCGCTTTTTCACGCAGCCGAAGAAGCCGCTCATCCTCGCCATCTGCCGCCCCGAAATGCGCAAGAACCTGGGCCGGCTGGTGGCGGCCTACGGCGACACACCCGAGCTGCGCGAACGCGCCAACCTCGCCATCGTCGCCGGCAACCGCGACGACATCCGCAGCATGGACGAGGCGCAGGCCGATGTGTTGAAGGACCTGCTGCTCGATGTCGATCGCTACGATCTGTGGGGGAGCGTCGCGCTGCCCAAGCAGCACCGGTCCGACGACATCCCCGCGCTGTACCGGCTGGCGGCCCAGCGCCGCGGCGTGTTCGTCAACCCGGCGCTGACCGAGCCCTTCGGCCTGACGCTGATCGAGGCGGCGGCGAGCGGCCTGCCCGTGGTGGCGACCCACGACGGCGGCCCGCGCGAGATCATTGCCCATTGCGAAAACGGCGTGCTGGTCGACCCGCTCGACCCTGCCGACATCGCCCGCGGCCTGCTTGCGGTGGTGTCGGACGGCCGCACCTGGCAGCGCTATGCACGGCGTGGTATCGGCGGCGTGGTGCGCCACTACACCTGGGACGCCCATGTCGAAAAATATCTGAAGGTGGTTGCCCGCGTCGTTCACCGCACCCGCAAGCAGGTGCGGCGCGAACGCGTGGTGCAGCGTCCGGCGGCCAATCCCATGCCCTTTGTCGAGCGCATGCTTGTAAGCGACATCGACAACACCCTGGTCGGGGATCGCGCCGGACTCGCCACCCTGTCGCGCGTGCTGCGCGAGCGCCCGCGCAGCTGCGGCTTCGGCGTCGCCACCGGGCGCCATCTGCCGAGCGCGGTCGAGGTGCTGCGGCAGGCGCGGGTGCCGCAGCCCGACGTGCTGATCACCGCGGTCGGCAGCGAAATCCATTACGGGGCCGCATTGCGTCCCGACAGCGGATGGCGGCGCCACATCCAGCATTTGTGGCGGCGTGATGCGCTGGTGGCACTGTTCGACGACGTGCCGGGTCTGACGCTGCAATCGGACGACCAGCAAAGCGACTTCAAGCTGAGTTTCATTGTCGACCCAGAGACCGCACCGAGCCTGCGCGAACTGCAAGCCCGCCTGCGTGAAGCACGGCTGCATGCCAACCTGATCCATTCGCACGACGTCTATCTCGACGTGCTGCCCATCCGTGCGTCCAAGGGCCAGGCCATCCGCTACCTGGCCTATAAATGGGGCTTGCCGCTGCGCGCCTTCCTGGTGGCCGGCGACTCGGGCAACGACCTCGAGATGCTGGTCGGCGACACGCAGGCGGTGGTGGTGTCCAACCACAGCGCCGAACTGGACAGGCTGCGCGGCATGGAGCAGGTTTATTTTGCCGGCACGCCCTGTGCCGCCGGCATTCTGGAAGGCATGGCCCACTACGGCCTGGGATGGCAGCCTGCGCCGACGCAGTTGAAGGAGGTCGCATGATCGATGCCCTGAAAGCCTGGACGGCTGAGCACCGCGATCCGGTGGACGCCTTTCTGCGCCGCTGCTTCGCCGAAAACCGGGTGCTGATGCTGCAGAGCGACCTCTGCAGCGTGCTCGCGGCCCTGACAGCCGAATCGGCCCACCCGCTCAACGGCACGCCGCTGCAGCAAGCGGTACGGCATTTCCAGGAGGGGGTGTTGCAGAGCCCGTGGGCCTATTTTGCGCTGCGCGAAGGTGCCGGACGATGGCGTTACCTGCGCATGCATCAGGAGCAGCTTGTCCCCGAACGCGTGTCGGTGAGCGAATTCCTCGCCTTCAAGGAACAGTTCGTCAAGCCGGCGGACGACGGCGCCAGCGTGCTGGAAATCGACTTCGAGCCGTTTGGCCGCCATGTACCGCGGCTGCAGGAAACCCGTTCGATCGGGCAGGGGGTACTGCATCTCAACCGGGCGCTGGCGAGCGCCATGTTCACCCGGCCCGAGGTGGGGCAGGCCAAGCTTTTGAACTTTCTGCGCATGCACCGGATCGACGGCCAGCAGCTGATGCTGGCGCCGCACATCACCGAGGTGTCGGTGCTGCAGGATGCCTTGCGCGATGCACTGGGGAAGCTCGAAGCGCTCGATCCCATGACGCCGTGGAGCGAACTGGCGGCCGCGCTTGGCAGGCTGGGCTTCGAGCCAGGCTGGGGCGCCACAGCGGAACGGACGGGCGAGACCATGGGGATGCTGGTCGACATCCTGGAGGCGCCCTCTCCCGCTGTGCTGGAGGCCTTCCTTGCGCGCATCCCGATGATCTCGCGTCTGCTGATCCTGTCGCCGCACGGCTATTTCGGCCAGGACAACGTGCTGGGGCGCCCCGACACCGGCGGCCAGGTCGTTTACATCCTGGACCAGGTGCGCGCGCTGGAACGAGAAATGCAGGACCGCATGGCGATCCAGGGGGTGCAGGTCGATCCCCGGATCCTCGTCGTCACCCGGCTGATCCCGGACGCCGACGGCACCACCTGCAACCAGCCGCTGGAGAAGATCCAGGGCACCGACCATGCCTGGATCGTGCGCGTGCCCTTCCATCACGCCAGCGGCGAGATCGTGCGGCAGTGGATTTCGCGCTTCGAGATCTGGCCCTACCTGGAAACCTTTGCGACCCACGCCGAGCGCGAGGCGCTGGCCCAGCTGGGCGGTCGGCCCGACCTCATCATCGGCAACTACTCAGACGGTAACCTGGTGGCGAGCCTGCTGTCTTCGCGGCTGGGCGTGACGCAGTGCAACATCGCCCATGCGCTTGAGCAGACCAAGTACCTGCACTCGGCGCTGTACTGGGAAGCCAACGATCCGGCGTATCACTTCGCCTGCCAGTACACCGCCGACCTCATCGGCATGAACCACGCCGACTTCATCATCACCAGCACCTATCAGGAAATCGCCGGCACCGCGGCCAGCATCGGCCAGTACGAAAGCTACCGCGCCTTCACCCTGCCGGGGCTGTACCGCGTGGTCAACGGCATTGACCTGTTCGATCCCAAGTTCAACATCGTCTCGCCGGGCGCCGATGCGGACATCTATTTTCCCTACACGGAAACGGCGCGGCGCTTGCACTCGCTGATGCCCGACATCGAGCGCCTGCTCTACGCGGAGACGCCCGGGGTGCCGCATCGCGGCCGCTTCGACGACCCCGACAAGCCGCTGATCTTCACCATGGCTCGGCTCGACCGCATCAAGAACCTGTCCGGCCTGACAGAGTGGTTCGGCGCCTGCGAACGCCTGGCCGAATCCGCCAACCTGCTGGTGATCGGCGGCCACGTCGATGCGGCCGAATCGACGGACGACGAGGAGCGAACCGAGATCGGCCGCATGCATGCGCTGATGGACCAGTATCGGCTCGACGGGCGCATGCGCTGGCTCGGCGCGCGGCTCGACAAGAACCTTGCGGGCGAACTGTACCGCCATGTGGCCGACCGCCGCGGCGTGTTCGTCCAGCCGGCTCTGTTCGAGGCCTTCGGTCTCACCCTGATCGAGGCGATGGCATCGGGCCTGCCGGTGTTCGCCACCCGCTACGGTGGACCGCTCGAGATCATCCAGCACGGCGTGTCCGGATTTCACCTCGATCCCAACGACGGCGCGGCAGCGGCCGAGGCGATCGCCGATTTCCTGCAGCAGTGCGCGGACGATGGGGCAAAATGGCAGTGCATTTCCGACGCCGCGCTGGCGCGGGTGGCGGCGCGCTACACCTGGAAGCTGTATGCGGAACGCATGATGACGCTGTCGCGCATTTACGGCTTCTGGAAATTCGTCAGCAATCTCGAGCGCGAGGAAGCCGGCCGCTACCTGCAACTGTTTCATTATCTGCAATTTCGCCCGCTGGCCCGTGCCGTGGGTGAACCCTGAAAGGCTTGTCCATGGACTATCTGAATACCCTGCAAACCTATATGGGGGACTGGCAGGCTCTGGCCGTATCCGCGCTCCACGTCGCGATCATTCTGGTCCTGACCTGGCTGGCGCTGCGGCTGTCGCGCAAGGGGCTGGCGCGCTTGCGACTGCACATGCAGAGCGATCTCGACGATCTTGAACGGATCAAGCGCCTGGACACCCTGGAGCGCGTGTTCCGTTATGTGGCCACCGTGATCATCACACTGGTCGGCACCATGCTGGTGCTCTCCGAGGTCGGCATTTCCATCGCCCCCATCCTGGCCACCGCCGGGGTGCTGGGCATTGCCATCGGCTTCGGCGCGCAAAGCCTGGTCAAGGACTACTTCAACGGCTTCTTCCTGCTGCTGGAAAACCAGGTGCGCCAGGGCGACGTGGTGGAGGTGGCCGACAAGAGCGGCCTGGTCGAGGAAATGACGCTGCGCTATATCCGCCTGCGCGACTACGAGGGCAGCGTGCATTACGTGCCCAACGGCACCATCGCCAGCGTCACCAACCGCAGCCGAGGCTTTGCCTATGCCGTCATCGACGTCGGTGTTGCGTACCGCGAGGATGTCGACGAGGTGTTTGCGGTGATGGGCGAGGTGGGCGCGGCGATGCGCGCCGACCCCGAACTGGGCGGGAAGATCGAGGACGATCTGGAGATCGCCGGGGTGGATCAGTGGGCGGACTCGGCCGTGGTCATCCGCTGCCGCTTCAAGGTCAAACCGCTGGAGCAATGGGGCGTGCGGCGTGCGTTTCTGTATCGCCTGAAGAAGGCGTTCGACGTCGCCGGCATCGAGATTCCGTATCCCCACCTCAGTGTGTACGCAGGGCAGGACAAGCAGGGATACGCCGCGCCGCTGCCGCTTCGCCTGCAGGGCGAAGTGGACTGACGCCGGCGTACTAGCGGTGGCGGACCGGCATCGCGAGCGGTTCGTCGGCGTAGCGGTAGATGTTGACGTCGCGGCCGGATTCGCGGACGTGCTCGGTCAGGCCGGCGAGATAGCGCTGGAAGCTCGGTTCGCTGCTATAGGCGTTGGAACTGGTGTACTCGAACATGCCCATGGTGTGGAACACGCGGAACGATGACTCCCAGCGAATGACTTCCTTGCCGGCCGGATCGAACAGCACGATGCC
Organism: Thiobacillus sp.; assembly: GCA_011391285.1. The sequence goes on along the minus strand of JAABQU010000232.1, from coordinate 5,032 downwards.
GGGCGCATAGTTGACGCCGAGCTCGCGCACCCAGTCGCGCACCGGCATGCGCTTGCCTTCAGGCGTGGTGATGATCTCGCGCGACCACATGTCGAAGCGCACATTGTCGAACTTCTCGAGCGACTTGCGCATATCCGAGTCGGCCAGCACGCGGCGGTGCAGCACCTCGCAATCCGGGCAGTCCTTCTGCTCGAAAAACACGGCGAGCGGCTTGGCCTGTTTGCCCTTGCGGCGCAGGTCGCTGATGTTTTTCAGGAAGAATTCCTGCGGGACCATGTCGCCGGAGGACTGCTTCGGCAGGTCGCGTTCGCGCTCGGCGACAAAGTCGCGGAAGGGCGTTTTCTGCTCCATCTTGCCGCCGACCCAGTCGAGCGCGGCCTGCATGCGTGCCGGCGGCACGTAGCCGTTGAGACGCAGCACGATGTCGCCGGACTCGTCGAGGAAAATCAGGCTAGGGGTGAACTGGATCTTCATAGCCGCGCCGTAGGATTTTTCGGAGTAGGGCTTGCCGTCGAGGCCCGTGACGTCACGGTCCCCCCACAGGTTGAGGGCGACGACGTCGAACTTTTCGCGCATCGTGGTTTCGATCTCGCGCTGCGACAGATTGCGTTCCACCAGGGCCGAGCAGTACGGACAGTTGTCCTGGTTGAACAGGATCATCACGCGCTTGCCGGCCTGCTTCGCCTCCTTCACGTCTTCGCGCAAATCGAGAAAGCTGTTCTTGAACCAGGCGGGATATTCGGTGGCCTTGGCGCCGTAATAGGTGCCGGTGCGGGCGGGGGACTGAGCAGGTTCGGCAGCCTGCAGGGAAAACGCTGCAACCAGGCCCGTCAATGCAAACAAATAGCGAATCGTCATGGGGGTCTCCATCCGTTATCCATATTGGTTTTGCTGCAAACCATGCTAGCAGATGGGGCATGGCGCGGTGCTGGCATGGTATGAAACCACATGTCGATCCTGACCGCGACGTGATCCCGCAGTTCCGTGACGGTGCGCCGGCCTTATTCCCCGGGAGCCGCAGTCACCCGCGGCGTGTTTCTGAAACGCACCGTATCGGGCGCATTGGTGCCGCCGGTCATCACGAAGCTCATGGCTTCTTCCATCGTCCAGTTGGTCATCACCACATCGGCCAGCGGCAGGATCTCGATGTAGCCCGAGGTCGGGTTGGGCGAGGTGGGCACGTAGACCACAGCCAGTTCCTGTCCTGTTTCGGCGTCCGTCATGACCTTGGTGATGAGGCCGACCGCTTTCATCTCCGGCGAGGGAAAGCTGATCAGCACCACGCGCTGTCCCTTGATGGGCGGCTGGCTGATGGTCTGCAGGAACCGCTTGGTCGCGCCGTAGATGGTCTGCACCAGCGGCAGGCGGCTGACCCAGTATTCGACGGTGGCGATGAGTTTCTTGCCGACCACGAACGAGGCCAGCAGGCCGATCAGATAAAGCAGGACCAGGGTGAACAGCGCGGCGAGCGCATATTGCACGTCGCTGTCGAGCAGCCAGGTCGCCAGCGTGTCGGACAGCGGCCGCAACAGGCCGGCCATCACCCTCAGGAAGGGCGCGCCGGTACTGGAAAGCAGACCAAACAGAAAATCGAACACCAGCCAGGTCACCCACAGCGGGGCCACGGTGAAGAAACCGATCAGCAGGTAGCGGAACAGGTGCGGGTTGCGTGGGGTGGGGGCGTTGCCGGGCATGATGTGACGACTCAGGCGGGATGGCCGGCGACCAGGACGTCGCTGCTGCAATGGGCCAGCACGTGCCTGGTGACGCTGCCGAGCAGTAGCTCTTCCAGCGTCGACTGACCATGCTTGCCCATGGCGATGAGATCGATATCGAGCGACTGCTCGTGCTCGAGTATGCGCAGGGTTGGCGCACCGTGCATCACGTGGCGCGTCACCTGGGCGGACGGAATGGACAGCTGCTCGATGAACTGTGCCATCGCATCGAGCGCTTCCTCGCGTGCGCGGATGCGGTACTCATGGATCTGTTCCTCGGCGATGCTGGCGAAGCGCAGGGTGCCCTCGATGTCGGCTTCGAACGCGTGCAGCAGAATGATCTCGGCGTCGGGCAGCCAGCGGTGCGCAGTCTGCGCCGCCGCCACGGCATGGGCCGAGAAATCAACCGGCACCAGCACGCGCCGATAGGGGCCCTGCGGCCGCTGCTTGACCGAGAGCACGGGGCGACGGGTCTTGCGCAGCACGCGCTCGGTGGTCGATCCGAGCAGGAATTCGCGCACGAAATGCGCGCCGCGTGCGCCCATCACCAGCAGGTTGGACTGCAGTTCATCGGCGAGAGCGGTTATTGCATCCAGCGCGACTCCCAGGCTCAGCCGGGTGTTGATCGGACAGGCGTACTGTGCACTGAGGCGGACCGCCAGTTCCGTCAAGGCCTGCTGTGTCTCATCGGCGACGCGCGCTTCCATCGCCGGGGCCTCGTCTCGCATCACGCTGCGCAGCCGCTCCAGCATGGATGCGCTGACCACGTGGGCCAACGTGAGCTGTGCGCCTGGATGAGCCGCGGCAAGCTGCGCGGCGCGTTCCAGGGCGTGGCGCGCCGGGGCGGAAAAGTCGGTGGCGGCGAGTAGCGAAAGGGATGAACTCACGATGATGTCTCCTGGTTTCCTTTTAGTTCGGATGGGGCGATGCAGGCGGCAAGGTCGAGCCCGGCGAAAGCGGCGGCCTGGCTGAATGGCAGGATGATCTCGACCCGGCCGAGCGAGCACAGACTGGCGGCGTCGACTTCGTCACGCGCCACGATAGCGATCTGCTTGTGTGCGTTTTCCATTCATTTGTTCGTGATGGGCGGCTGCCAAAGCAAGCCCATGATGGATGGCTTCATGCCCCTGGACAAGACCGCAGGTGCAATCGACCGCAATTCGCAGACCGCTTCGGGCCGCGACGGTCAAGGTGCATCCACGAGATGGGTCGGAATTCTCAGGCCGACCTGCCTGATGCGGCCGTCGATGATCGATCGCACCACGAATTCAAGTTTGCCCAGCCGGACGCGGTCGCCGACCACGGGTACGCCGGGCAGCTTCCGGGTGATAAACACCTCCAGCGTCATGTCTGACATTTCCGCCGGCAAGGGCAGGCCGTACTGCGCGGCGACATGCCCCATGATTGCTTCGCCGTTCAGTACGAAATCGCCGTAGAACTGACGCTTTTCAAGATAGGCCGGTGCGCGGGGCGCGGCCAGCAGATCGCCCAGCGTGGCGCTGTCCGCTTCGTCCGCCAGAACATAGAGCGTATCCCCGGCGGCCAGTTCACCGGCTGCATCCGGCACCAGTGCCAGGCCGTCGCGCATGACGGTCAGCAGTCGCGCCTCGCCGGGCAGGCGCAGCGCGCTGGCGGGGCGGCCAATGAATGCCCCGTCCGCAGCCAGCCGGTAGCCAAAGAAGGCATGGCCGCCGGCCGGGGCCGATGCCAGGTCGAAGCGCTCGGTCGGCGTCGGTGCAGGCGGAACCTGCAGCCGCAGGCGTCGGGCCAGGGCGGCGATGGTCCAGCCCTGCAGGGTCAGTGAGATCAGCACCACGAAGAAGGCGACATCGAGGATCAGTTCCGCCTCGGGGATGCCTGCCAGCAGCGGGAACAAGGCCAGAATGATGGGCACCGCGCCGCGCAATCCCACCCACGCGATGAACGCCTGTTCGCGCCACGGGAAATGGAAGGGCAATAGACATAGCCAGACAGCCAGCGGCCGCGCGACGAACATCAGCACCAGCGCGATCGCCAGGGCGGCGGGCGCATGCTCGAGCAGACTGCTGGGGGAGGCGAGCAGGCCCAGCATGAGGAACATCGCGATCTGCGCCAGCCAGACCAGGCCGTTGTGCACCTGCAGGATGTTGGTCGATTCGCGCGGCGCGCTGTTGCCCACCACCACGCCGGCCAGGTAGGCGGCGAGGAAGCCGCTGCCGCCCAGCACCGTGGTGAGGCTGTAGAGCGCGAGGCCGCTGGCGAGGACCAGCATCGGATACATGCCCCGTTCCAGCGGCAGGCGGTTGACCAGCCGCACCAGCAGCCAGCCGCCACCGAGACCAGCGATCAGCCCCAGTCCCATTTGCTGGACGAACAACACGAGCGTTGCCCAGTCAGGTGTGCGTTGCCCCGAGAGAATCAGCTCGATGAGGGCGATGGTGAGCAGCGCCGCCATCGGGTCGTTGCTGCCGGATTCGATTTCCAGCGTGGCGGATACCCGCTGCTTCAAGGCCAGGCCCTTTGCGTGCAGCAGGGCAAACACGGCGGCGGCATCGGTCGAGCCCACCACGGCACCGACCAGCATGCCTTCGAGCAGGCCGAAATCAAGCATCCAGGCGGCGAACAGGCCGGTCACCACGCAGGTGATGAGCACGCCCACGGTGGCCAGCACGGATGCCGGGCGCAGGCCGGCGCGAAAGCTGTCTGCACGCGTGTTGAGGCCGCCATCGAGCAGGATGACGGCAAGCGCCACGCTCCCCATGGTGTAGGCGATGCCGCTGTCGTCGAACAGGATGCCGCCCGGGCCGTCTTCACCGGCCAGCATGCCGACCGCCAGGAACACCAGCAGCAGCGGCATGCCGATGCGGTACGACAGCGCGCTGGCGAGGATGGCCAGCAACAGCAGCACCGCGCCGGCGAGGATGAGTTGATTGAAGAAATCCACGCGGCCTACCCCGGGCGCGGCCTGTTGCGAGCACCGCGCTGGAAGCGGCAAAGCGGGGAGGATGCGTGGCCGAAGCTATTCATGTGCCTTTACGTGAGCGTATGTGATTGCTGCGGATCACGGCCTTCTCGATTTCCACCACACTGTAAACGATGAGGCCGAAAACGAAGATGCGTCCCCAGGCAGCGAGGTCGAGCGCGGCCGTGGCGAACAGCGTCTGCAGCACGGGCAGGTAGGTGAACAGGCCCTGCAGCACGATCAGGATACCGATGGCGATCAGAACCGCCCGGTTGCCGACAAACCCTGACCAGCCGACCACCGGTGCGGTGAGGCGGCGGCAGTTGAACAGGTAGAAGATCTCGCCCATGACGAGGGCGTTGATGGCCGCGGTGCG
>JAABQU010000231.1 GCA_011391285.1 Thiobacillus sp. | reverse complement strand
ATGCCGCCGAGCTGGTTGCCGTTGGCCCCAGCCCGTTCAAAGGCTTCTAACAGGAGACCCACCATGAGCGCAAATACCGCAGTGGCGGAGAAATACCGCAACAACTTCCTGAAGGAAATCGAAGAACAGGTCGAGATGGGCGACTGGGTGAAGATGTGCATGCAATGCGGCGTCTGCTCCGGTTCCTGCCCGACCAACTTCCAGAGCGCGTGGGAGCATCCGCCGCAGGAACTCTTCATGATGATCCGCGCCGGCAAGCGCGAAGAAGTGCTGACCAGCAGTTCGATGTGGAACTGCACCTCCTGCTACAACTGCATCGTGCGCTGCCCACGCAAACTGCCGATCACGCACATCATGCACGGCATCGCCGAGTATGCTCACCGCATTGGCATGGCACCGAAGATGCAGGCCACCCGCTTCTTCAGCGGCCTGTTCTGGAAGAACTGCACAAACACCGGGCGCGTCAATGAGCTGAAGCTTTCGATGGGCTTGTACTTCAAGGACGGCTTCGTCCAGGGCATCAAGAACGGCATGGCGATGCAGTCGGTCGCGCTGGGCCTGGTCAAGGCCAAGCGGCTGAACGTGATGGAGCTGCTCGGCGGCCACAAATGCAAGGATCAGAAGGGCATCCAGGCAATGCTGAAGAAAGCCTACGAAATCGAGCGCACCCGCAAAGCCGCCAAGATGGCAGGCTGAGGAGAGAGACAGAAATGGCCAAACATGAATACGCGTTTTACCCCGGCTGCTCGTCGCAGAAGGGCGCTTCCGCATCCAACTACCTGACCTCGGTCGAGTCGATGTGCAAGACGCTCGACGTCAAGCTGACCGAAATCCCCGACTGGAACTGCTGCGGTGCTTCCATCGGTTACGCCGAGGCCGGTGAACTGCCGCGCCACGTGATGAATGCGCGGAACTTCGCCTTGTCCGAGAAGAACCTGCCCGGGCAGGAAATCGTCGCCACCTGTGCCGCCTGCTGGCTCGGCGCGCGCGAGACCCGCGAGCGCCTGACGCACTCCGACACGCTGATGAACGACACCCGCGAAGCGCTGAAGGAAGCCGGCCTCACCATCAACGAAATGCCCAGCATCCGCCACATGGTCGAAGTGCTGATCGAGGACCTCGGCTTCGATGAAATGGCGAAGCACGTCGTCAAGCCGCTCGAAGGCGTGAAGATCGCAGGCTATGTCGGCTGCCAAACCAACCGCCCGTTCGGCGTCTCCGGCGAGTCGTTCGAGAACCCGGTTTACCTCGACAAGATGGTCGAGATGGTCGGCGCTGAGTCGATCCCCGAGTACGAGCAGAAGGTCACCTGCTGCGGCGGCGCGCTGGCGTTCTCCGAGCCGGAAAAGGCGCAGGCGCAGATCAAGGACATCGTCGAGTCGGCCTACGACCACGGCGCCGAAATGATCGTCACGCCATGCCCGCTGTGCCAGGCCAACGTCGAGATCTATCAGGGCCAGATCAACAAGCGCTACGGCACCAAGTTCGACATCCCGGTGATGTACTACAGCCAGTTGATGGTGGTGGCCTACGGCGGCAGCGCCAAGGATGCCGCGCTCAATGGCCAGGTCATCAAGGCGCGTCGCCTGGAGGAAATCGCCGCCAAGCCGGTCAAGCGCTGAGCGGTTTCAGACGGTCGCGAAAACAGGGGCTGCGTGCCCCTGTTTTTTTATGCATTCCGGCCGCGATTGTCCTCAGTCCAGCGCTTTGCGCAGCCGTTCAGGCGCCGGGTATCTGCAGTGCCCCAGGGCGATCAGCAGCGCGGGGATTTCGCCCTTGGGGAGCGCCAGCGCGGTCGTCAGCGCGTCCGCATCGAATCCGCCGACAGGGCAACTGTCGAGCCCCATGTGCTTCGCCTGCAGCAGCATGTGCGCGGCCGCGAAATTGCACTGGCCCTGCGCCCAGGCTGCGATCGATTCGGCGCGATAGTGGGCGCGATAAGCGTCGTAAATGGGGGCCCTATCTCCGCCGCGCGCCTCCGCTTCGAAGCGCGCCCGCACGTAATCCGAAGCGGGATCGAGCACCGACACCAACGCGACGATTGCGATGAGCGCAGCGGCGCTCGTCACTGCGGGCTGGTCGAAACAGGCACGGGCCACAACTGCATGTTGCGTCACATCGACGACGATGAACCGCCACGGCTCAAGCCCGAAGGCGGAAGGCGCCAGCCGGCCGGCTTCCAGCAACAGGGCCAGTTCGTTCGGTGACACAGGCCGGTCCGCGACAAACTGGCGACAGGCATAGCGTTGCCGAATGGGATCGAGCAGGGTGGGCGGCATTGGAATAGACTCTGTCATGACCCTTTCACAATAGTGCATGAACTGGCCAGGGTCATTGCCAGGCTTGCGTGGCGATATCCTATGCTTGGAAGCGGGTATGTTCCATAAACCACTAATACATTGAGCGTTATGAGGGGGCGAAAATGAAAAAGGGAGCATTGCGTGCCGCAAGCTGGGTGCTGGTCGGGATGGTTCTTATGGGGCTTATCGTTTGGTTCACCATGCCCTCATTGATGTTGGTCAAGCACAAGAGCAACCGGAGTTATGACGAAACCGTTGCCGTCCTGAGCGATGCACTGCAGAAGAAGCAGGATTGGCGTGTGCTAACCGTGAATGACTATCAAAGAAGCACTGCGGCCTTTGGCACCATTGAGCGAGTCGGCACTGTGACTATCTGCAATCCACGCTACGCATCAAAGATTCTTGCTAATGATGTTGACCGCGGGGTTACCGCATTCATGCCTTTGGGGATTGGTGTCTATGAAGACAAGCAAGGGAACGTCTATGTTTCACAGTTGAATGTTGGCCTATTGGGCATGATGTTCGGAGGAACGATCTCTGACGTGATGGGAATGGCAGGCAAAGACATCAATGAGGTCGTTGCATCCGTTACCTCAAAATGAGGCTTTGAATCCTCCCCGCTTTCCAGACACCTAAAGCCGTCGCCTAAAGGGCGAATACGAGACGGTCGTCCATCTCAAACGGAACTTCCGCTTCTGGCCAAATTCGTCCATCAATCGAGCCAGTACGTCGTACCCAACCGGTCTCCGGAGGCACCGCCTTTTTCAACATGGCGGTATCCTTACGTTTTGTCCAAAAACGCACGACCATGAAAAAAGCCAAAGACCTGAATGAACTGATCGATCTGGTGCACGAGGCCGTGTACGAGGTCGACGAACTGCGCGCCTGCCTCGAGCACGATGACGAGGAGGCCTCGACCTACACCCCCTATCTCGACACGCTCGACACCATGCTGCGCGCGCTGCATGAGTCGATGACGTCGGGGAAATACGGCGGCGTGGGGCAGGGGACCGACCTGGAATTCATGCCCCTGTTCAAGAAGCACGAACGCGATATTCCGTTCCGCGAACTGCTGCGCACCATCAACGCGACGCATCGCGAAGGCTACGAAGCCTGATCACCTGATACGCCCTGTGCTGACGGGGCTCGGGTTCCCGCCCCATTCGGCCCAGCGGCCCGCTGTGGCTTCCCGGTGAACACCCTTCCCCACGCCCGCGCCGACTTCACAGCCAGCGTGCCGTTTGCTTCTGCACCGCGCCATGTCGCCGTCATCGGCGCCGGCGTGGCGGGTGCCGCGGTCGCGCACGCCCTGGCGCAGCGCGGCGTCACGGTCACCGTGCTGGAGCGCGCCGCCGCACCGGCGCAGGCGGCGTCGGGCAATCCGGTGGCGGTGTTCCGGCCGGTAATCTCGCGCGACGACAACTTCGCCACGCGCCTGACGCGCGCGGCCTTTCTGCATGACCTTCGTACCTGGAATGCGCTCGAAGGCATTGAATGGGCGCGTTGCGGTGTGCTGCATCTGGCCCGCGATGCCGATGCCGCGGCGAAGCAGCAGCAGGCGCTGGCCCACAGCGCGCTGCCTGCGGATTTTGCCCGCTGGGTGGAATTGGCCGAGGCGCGTCGACTGGCCAACTGGCCTGTCGACGCGCCCGGCGTGTATTACCCGACGGCGGGCTGGGTGGTGCCGGCCAGCCTGTGCCGCGCCTGGCTCGACCATCCCGCGATCCAGTTGAAAACCGGATGTGCCGTCGCGCGCCTGCAGGCGGTTGCAAGCGGCTGGCAGCTGCTGGATGACGATGGCGCGCTGCTGGCCGAAGTCGATGCCGTCGTGCTGGCCAACGCGCGCGATGCGCTGAATCTGGTGCCTGATCAACACTGGCCGCTTAACACCGTGCGCGGGCAGATCACGCAGCTGCCGCCCGGTAGCCTGCCGGAAATCAGCCGGGTGATCGCGCGCGAGGGATATGTGGCGCCGTGCGGGGGGCGTCTTCTGGTGGGCGCCACCTATGAGCACGATGACGACGACACCGCGCCGCGCACCGCAAGCGACCGTGCCAACCTGGCGCGGCTGGAAGCGATCCTGCCGGGCGCGGGCGAAGGCTTTGACGCCGATGCGGTAAGCGGGCGCGCCTCGCTGCGCGCCACGCTGCCGGACCGTCTGCCCATCGTGGGCGCAGTCGACGGACACATCGGGCTCTACGTGGCGGCGGGCTATGCCTCGCGCGGGGTGGTGTGGGGCGGCCTGCTGGGCGAGGCGCTGGCCGACCTGATGACCGGGCGGCCCCTCGCGCTGGAAGCCGATCTGATGCGCGCGATAGCGCCGGGGCGTTTCCTCCGGCGCTAGGCGTTTCCCGCCTGAGGCGGGCCAAACTCCCCCGCACGCCGCTCAAGCCGCATCAGGCTGCTTGAATCGCTGCAATTCCCCCTCATTTACTACATTGGACAAATGAGGACACACAGCATGCTGACCACACGACCTGCCGCCGTCGCCGGGATGTTCTACCCGGACGATCCCATCGAACTGGAGCGCACCCTGACCGACCTGCTGTCGAGCGCCGGCGCGGCGACGCCGGCGCGCCCGCCCAAGGCGCTGATCGTGCCGCACGCCGGCTATATCTACTCGGGCCCCGTCGCAGCCAGCGCCTATGCGCAGTTGTCGGTGCTGCGGGGCCGCATTCGCCGGGTGGTGCTGCTCGGCCCCACCCATCGCGTTTATGTTCGCGGCCTGGCGCTGCCCGAGGCGGACCGCTTTGCCACACCTCTGGGCGAGGTGCCGCTGGATCGCGAGGGCATGCAGGCTGTCGCCGGCCTGCCGCAGGTGATCCGCAGTGCGGCGGCGCACCAGATGGAACATTCGCTGGAGGTGCAGCTGCCCTTCCTGCAGCGGGTTTTGGGCGACTTCCAGTTGCTGCCCCTGGCGGTGGGCGAAGCCACCGCGTCCGAGGTGGCCGAGGTGCTGGAAAAACTGTGGGGCGGGGACGAGACGCTGATCGTGATCAGTTCAGACCTTTCGCATTTCCTGCCCGATGCGCTGGCGCGCAAGGTGGACGGCGGCACCGTCGCAGCCATCCTCGCGCTGAATTCGCACATCAATCATGAGCAGGCTTGCGGCGCCACGCCGATCAACGGTCTGATGCTGGCGGCGCGCAAGCACGGCTTGCATCCGGTGGTGCTGGACGTGCGCAATTCCAGTGACACCGCCGGTGACCCCGACCGCGTGGTGGGCTATGCCGCCTTCGCGTTCACGCATGAGGCCGACGCCGAGCAGCCGGACCCGGAAAAGGGCGAAACCCTGCTGAAGCTGGCGCGCAACGAAATCGCCTCGAAGCTCGGGGAGCCGGCGTCGAAACCCGACAAGGCTGGCTGGCTGCAGGAGCCGGGTGCGAGCTTCGTCACACTGACCCGGCAGGGTGAACTGCGCGGCTGCATCGGCACCCTGGAGGCGCATCGCCCGCTGGGAATCGACGTGCGCGAGAACGCGGTGGCGGCAGCGTTTCGTGATCCGCGTTTCATGCCGCTGACCCGCTCGGAATTCAATGACATCCGGGTCGAGGTGTCGTTGCTGTCGCCGGCCGAACCGCTGGTCGTGAAGGACGAGGCTGCCGCGCTGGTTGCGCTGCGGCCGAACGTCGACGGTGTGGTGTTCGAGTACGGCCACACCCGCAGCACCTTCCTTCCGCAGGTGTGGGAGCAGCTGCCCGACCCCGCCGAGTTCCTCGCGCACCTGAAGCGCAAGGCCGGCTTGCCGATGGATTTCTGGGCCGAGCAGGTGCGCCTGTCGCGCTACACGGTCAGCAAGTGGAAGGAGCGCATCGCATGAGCATCCCTGAATCACATTACCCGGCGCGCTGGTGGCATGTGCTGCCCGACGGCCGCATCGAGTGCGACCTGTGCCCGCGCTACTGCAAACTGCACGAGGGCCAGCGCGGCCTGTGCTTCGTGCGCAAGATGGAGGGCGGCAAGATGGTCCTCACCACCTACGGGCGCTCGTCGGGCTTCTGCGTCGATCCCATCGAGAAGAAGCCGCTCAACCATTTCTACCCGGGATCGTCGGTGTTTTCATTCGGGACCGCAGGCTGCAATTTGGCCTGCAAGTTTTGCCAGAACTGGGACATTTCCAAGTCGCGCGAGACCGACACCATGGTCGACCGGGCGATGCCGGACGAGATCGCCAAGGCAGCCGAGGAGAGCGGCTGCAAGAGTGTGGCCTTCACCTACAACGACCCGGTGATCTTCGCCGAATATGCGATGGACGTGGCCGACGCCTGCCGTGCGCGCGGCATCAAGACCGTGGCGGTCACCGCGGGCTACATCACCGAGGAACCGCGCCGCGAGTTCTACGCCAAGATGGACGCCGCCAACGTCGACCTCAAGGGTTTCACCGAGGATTTCTACGTCAAGCTGACCGGCGGCCACCTGCAGCCGGTGCTCGATACGCTGGTGTACCTGAAGCGCGAAACGGACGTCTGGTTCGAGATCACCACGTTGCTGATTCCCGGCCACAACGATTCCGACGCCGAGATCGAAGCGCTCTCCCAGTGGATCATGAAGGAGCTCGGTCCCGACGTGCCGCTGCATTTTTCGGCCTTCCATCCCGACTGGAAAATGATGGACGTGCCGCCCACTCCCGCGTTCACGCTCACCCGTGCGCGTGAAATCGCGCTGAAGGCCGGCCTGCATTACGTCTACACCGGAAACGTGCACGACACGACCGGCGGCACCACGTTCTGCCCCGGCTGCCACGAACCGCTGATCGTGCGCGACTGGTATCGCATCGACGACTACAAGCTCACGCTAGACGGCCATTGTCCGCATTGCGGCACTGCTGTCGCCGGCCGCTTCGGAGCGTTCAGCCATCCCTTCGGCAACCGCCGCATCCCGATTGCCATGCATCGGGAAGGCCGGCCATGAAGGCCTCGACCCTGGCCCACATCCCCGCTGGCCCCGTCACCATCGAAGGCATGCTGGAGATTCCGGATCGCGCTGTCGGGCTGGTGCTGTTCGCCCACGGCAGCGGTTCGTCGCGCCTCTCGCCGCGCAACAACTACGTGGCCGGCGTGCTGCGGCAGGCCGGCGTCGGTACCCTGCTGATGGACCTGCTGACGCCGGCAGAGGATCGCGATTACGAGCGTCGCTTCGACATTGCGCTGCTGACCCAGCGTCTGCTGGATGCCGCGCGCTGGGTGGTGTCGCAGCCAGCCCTCCGCGATCTGCCGCTGGGGTTCTTTGGCGCCAGCACCGGCGCTGCCGCCGCGATCGAGGCCGCGGCGATGCTGGGCACGGATGCCAAAGCCGTCGTCTCGCGCGGCGGCCGTCCCGATCTGGCGAGCCGCGTGGCGCTGGGGAACGTGGCGGCACCGACTCTCCTGCTGGTCGGCGGCTTCGACGATATCGTCATCGACCTCAACCAGCAGGCCTATGCCCAGCTGCACTGCGAAAAGGAACTGGTCATCATTCCCGGCGCGACCCACCTGTTCGAGGAAACCGGCACGCTGGAGGACGTGGCGCGTCAGGCGGCGGCCTGGTTCGCGAAGCATTTACCGGCAAAGACGATTTAAGCCGCGTGCCCAGGTGGGTTGCTTTGTCATTGCGAGCGAAGCGCGGCAATCCAGCGCATTGATCGAGCGGGCAGCCTGGATTGCCCTAAAGGACTCCGATCCACTATGGGGTAAAGGCCATGTGGAGTCGTATGCCGCACCGCTTCGCGCCTCGCAATGACATTGCAGAGACCATCGTCGCACGCTCTAACCACAGGCTGTGGCATGATGAAACGCATGCCAGCTGATCAATCCAACGCCATCTTCGTCGCCCACGGCCTCACCAAAATCTACCGCATGGGCGAGGTCGAGGTGCACGCGCTGCGCGGCATCGACCTCACCCTGTATCGCGGCGAACTGGTGGTGCTGCTGGGCCCCTCGGGCAGTGGCAAATCGACCCTGCTGAACATCCTCGGCGGGCTCGACGCCCCCAGCGGCGGCGAGGTGCGTTACCTCGACCACAAGCTCACAGGCGCCTCGGAGGCCGAACTCACCCGCTTCCGCCGCGAGCATGTCGGCTTCGTGTTCCAGTTCTACAACCTGATTCCCAGCCTGACCGCGCGCGAGAACGTCGCCGCGGTGACTGAAATCGCCACGGCGCCGATGCGGCCGGAAGACGCGCTTGGCCTGGTCGGGCTGGGCAACCGCCTCGACCACTTTCCCGCCCAGCTCTCCGGCGGTGAGCAGCAGCGCGTGGCGATCGCCCGCGCGGTCGCCAAGAACCCGGCAGTGCTGCTGTGCGACGAACCCACCGGCGCGCTCGATTCGGCCACCGGCGTGGTGGTGCTCGAGGTGCTGGAAAAGGTGAACCGCGAACTCGGCACGCTCACCGTGCTGATCACGCACAACGCGGGCATCGCCGACATGGCCGATCGGGTGATCCGCCTGTCGGACGGTCAAATAGCTGAAATCCATTCCAATCCGCACAAGCGCGCGGCAAGGGAGTTGAGCTGGTAGGCCCATGCGCGCGCTCGACCGCAAGCTCTTTCGCGACCTGTGGCACCTGCGCGGCCAGGTGCTGGCCATTGCGGCGGTGATCATGGGCGGCGTCGCCACCCTGGTGATGTCGCTCTCCACCTATGATTCGCTGGCCACCACGCGCGACCGCTTTTACAGCGAGTACCGCTTTGCCGAGGTGTTCGCCAGCCTCAAGCGCGCGCCCGAGCCGGTGGCCGAGCGACTCGCTGCGTTGCCCGGCGTGGAACGCGTGGAGACGCGGGTGAGGGCAGGGGTGAAGCTCGAAGTGGAAGGCTTTTCCGACCCCATCACCGGCCTATTGCTGTCGCTACCGGACCAGGGCGAGCCGGTACTCAATGCGCTGCACATCCGGCGCGGACGCATGGTGCAACCATGGAGCACGGACGAAGTGGTGCTGTCCGACACCTTTGCCGACGCCCACGGTTTCCAGCCGGGCGATACGCTCGCCGCCATCATCAACGGCAAGCGCAAGCAGCTCACCGTGGTCGGCGTCGCGGTGTCGCCGGAATATGTCTACCAGATCGCGCCCGGCGCGATGTTTCCTGACTTCAAGCGCTACGGCGTGCTGTGGATGGGGCGCAATGCGCTGGCCGCGGCCTACGACATGGAGGGTGCCTTCAACCAGGTCAGCCTGACCCTGGCGCGCGACGCCCACGAGCAGGATGTGATCGACCGCGTCGACGCGGTGCTCGGAACCTATGGCAGCACCGGCGCCTACGGGCGCAAGACCCAGTTTTCCAACCGCTTTCTCAGCGAGGAACTGAAGCAGCTACAAACCACGGCCACCGTGTTTCCCGCCATCTTCCTCGGCGTCGCCGCCTTCCTGCTCAATGTGGTGCTGAGCCGGCTGATCGCACTGCAGCGTGACCAGATCGCCATCCTCAAGGCCTTCGGCTATCCCTATCTGGCGATCGGCGCGCATTACGTCAAGCTGGTGCTGCTGATGGTGTTGCTCGGCGTGGCCGGCGGCGTGGCGCTCGGCGCCTGGTTCGGCCAGGGCCTTTCCAATGTGTATATGGAGACGACGTTCCGCTTTCCCTATCTCGATTACCGGCTCAATGCCGGGGTGATGCTGGTTGCGCTCGCAGTGGCCGTGGCGGCGGCAGTCAGCGGCACCTTGTATTCGGTCGCGCGCGCCGTGCGGCTGCCGCCAGCTGAAGGCATGCGACCAGAGATGCCGGAGACTTACCGCACGACGCTGGTCGAGCGCATCGGCCTGCAGCGCTGGTTCGCCGCGCCCACGCGGATGATCCTGCGCCACATCGAGCGGCGCCCGCTGAAGTCGCTCTTGACCGTGCTGGGCATCGCCTGCGCCTGTGGCCTGATGATGGTGGGCAACTACCAGAAGGGGGCGATCGATTTCATGGTCGACGTGCAGTTTCGCCAGGCCGCGCGTGAGGATCTGGCGCTCGCCTTCATCGAGCCCACTTCCGGCCGCGCGCTGCATGAGCTGGCTGCGCTTCCGGGCGTCGATTTCGTGGAAGGCTTTCGCGACGTGCCGGCGATCCTGCGCTTCCGGCATTACCAGCATCGTGCCGCGCTGTTCGGCATCCAGCCGGAGGGCCAGCTGCACCGCTCGCTCGACAGCACGCTGCAGCCGGTGGCGGTGCCGCCGGGCGGCGTGGTGCTGACCGATCACCTGGCGAACAAGATCCTGCACGTGAAGCCGGGCGACATGTTGACGGTGGAGGTGCTGGAAGGCCGGCGTCCGGTGCTGCAGGTGCCGGTGCTCGGCATCACCAGGCAGTTCCTCGGCGTCTCGGCCTACATGCAGAAGGACTCGCTGAACGCGCTGATGCGCGAGGGCAACACGGTGTCGGGCGCCTACCTCGCGGTGCAGCCGGGCATGGAAACCGAACTCTATGCCCGGCTGCACGAACGTCCGCGTGTGCTCGGCATGGTCGCCAACAAGGCGGCGATCCAGAGCTTCTACGCCACCATCGGCGAGTTCATCCTGTTCTACAACCTGGTGGCCACGCTGCTGGCCGGCGCGATCGGTTTCGGCGTGGTCTACAACAGCGCGCGCATCGCGCTTTCGGAACGCGGGCGCGAACTCGCCAGCCTGCGGGTGCTGGGCTTCACCCGTGGCGAGATCGCCTATATCCTGCTGGGGGAACTGGCGCTGCTGACGCTGGCGGCGATTCCGGTCGGATTTCTGGTCGGCGTCGGCCTGGTCGGCATCCTGATTGTGTCGTTCCAGAACGAACTCTACCGGCTGCCGCTGCTGCTCACGCCGGAAAACTACGCCATGGGGGCGGCCGTGGTCGTCGTGTCCGCGCTGCTCTCCGCCTTGCTGTTGTGGCTGCGCCTGGGCCGGCTCGATCTGGTGGCGGTACTCAAAACACGCGAATAGGAAAAACAACGAACATGCAGGTACGCGCAAAATTCGGAATGCTGGCGACCGCGGTCATCGTGGCGGCGGGTCTCGCGTTCGGCTTCATGCCGCGCGCGGTCCCGGTGGATGTTGCCGAGGTGACGCGCGCGCCGCTTGTGGTGACGGTGGAAGAAGAAGGCAAGACCCGCGTCATGGAGCGCTATCAGGTGACGGCGCCGGTGGCCGGCTACGCGCGCCGCAGCGACCTCAAAGCGGGCGATGCCGTCGTCGTTGGGCAGGTGCTCGCGGTGATCGAACCCGCGCGTTCGGTGGCGCTCGATCCGCGCACCCGTGCGCAGGCGCAGGCGCAGGTGAGCGCCGCGCAGGCCGCGCTGGCGGTGGCCGAGGAAAACGCCCGCGCCGCCACCGCCGCGGCAGAACTGGCGCAGCAGGAACGCATGCGCGCCGAATCCCTGGGCGAGTCGAATTTCCTCTCCCCCCAGGCGCTCGACACCGCCCGCAGCGCAGAGACCCGCGCCCGTGCCGTGCAGCAAGCCTCGGCGCATTCGGTCAAGGTGGCGCGCTTCGAACTCGAGACCGCGCGCGCCGCGGTTGCCAGCACCAGCAAATTGCAGAACGGCGGCGCGGCCGACCTGCTGCAGGTGCGCGCGCCGGTGGCGGGGCGTGTGCTGAAGCTGTTGCAGGAAAGCGAGGGTGCGGTGGCGTCCGGCCAGCCGCTGCTCGAAATCGGCAATCCCGACAGCCTGGAAGTCGAGGTGGAAGTGCTGTCCACCCACGCGGTGAAAATCGCGCCTGGGTCCAAGGTCATTCTCGATCGCTGGGGCGGAGAACAGGCCGTCGAAGGTACGGTGCGCGTGGTCGAGCCGAGCGGCTTCACCAAGATCTCGGCGCTCGGCGTCGAGGAGCAGCGGGTGCGCGTGATCGTCGACTTCGCCTCGCCGCGCGAAGCCTGGCAGTCGCTCGGCGACGGCTATCGGGTGGAAGCGCGCTTCGTGCTGTGGGAAGGCGACGACGTGCTGCAGCTGCCGACCAGCGCGCTGTTCCGCCATGGCGAGGGCTGGGCCGTGTTTGCGATAGACGGCGGCCGCGCACGACTGACCCCGGTCGTGACCGGCCAGCGCGCGGGGCTGGCCACGCAGGTCCTGTCAGGGCTCGCTGCCGGCGCCAGGCTTGTGAGTCACCCGGACGACAAGATCGGCGATGGAACGCGGGTGAAGCCGCGCTGAATTGCAGGATCAGGCCTCTTTGAGAATGGCCTCGACTTCGCGGTCGTCGATTTGCGGAAAGTCGGCGTAGAACTGCCCGACCGCCTGAAAGAACATCGGTGCCTGCAGGCAGATCACTTCGTCCGCATAGCCCCGGATTTTTTCCAGCGTGTCCGGCGGCGCCACCGGCACCGCGCAGATCAGCTTCGCCGGCTTCTTGTCGCGCAGCGCATGCAGCGCCGAAATCATCGTCGCCCCGGTGGCCAGGCCATCGTCTACCACGATCACAATGCGCCCCGCCGGATCGATCGGCGGACGCAGCGGCGTGTACTGCTCGCGGCGCGTGCGGATCGTGGCCAACTGGTCGCGCTTTTCCTGCTCCAGATAGGTGGGCGTGCCACCGGCCGATTCGGCGTAGTCCGCGATATAGGTCCAGCCCGATTCGTCGATCGAGCCAATGGCGAATTCCGGATTGAACGGCGCGCGCAGCTTGCGCACCAGCACCACGTCGAGCTCGCCCTCCAGCGCTTTGGCCAGCCGCTGCCCCATCGGTACCGCACCGCGCGGGATGGCGAGAACCAGCGGGTTTTTGCCTTTGTAGGCCTCGAGGGCGACAGCCAGGCGGTCGGCAGCTTCGTTGCGGTTATGAAAGACCATGAACACCTCCCTTCCTTTGAACATAGCAAAGTTGCGGAGGCGTGCCTGTCGGAATCCGCATTCAGCCGATGACGTTTTCCTGGAACTGGCGCTGGATGTCCTCGATCTGCTCGCGGTTGTCGATCAGCGCATTCACACAGTGCGCGTCCAGTTTTCTGCCTGCGAGCTGGCGCAGCAGGGCGAACGCATCGTCATTGCTCCACGCCGGCTTGTAGGGCCGGCGGCTGGTCAGCGCGTCGAAGATGTCTGCGACAGCGACGATGCGCGCTTCGACCGGAATATCCCCGCCCGTGCGTCCATCCGGATAGCCCGATCCGTCAATGGACTCGTGGTGAAACAGGGCGATGTTGCGCAGGATGTCGCTGCCCTGCATCCGACCCATCTCGAAGTGCGCGAACATCTGGTCGATGATTTCGCGTCCACGGATCGGATGGGTACGCATCAGTGCTTCTTCGTCAGAATCGAGCTTGCCGGGCTTCAGCAGCACGCGATCCGGAATGGCGATTTTCCCGATGTCATGCAGCGGGGAAAAAATGAAAATCTTCTCGATGATCTCGTCGGTCAACTCGTAACGTTCAGCAACCGCTTCAGCAATGGCACGCGCAAATCGTGACATGCGGTCGAGATGCGAACCCGTCTCGCCATCCCGCGCATGCGCCATGTCGCGCGCCGTTTTCACCGAGGCGAGCAAGGTATGCAGCATGGTGAGATCGTTGATGATGGTGAGCGCAATCAGATGCCCGAAGGGATCGATCTGGCTCAGCACTTCATCGCCGAAACAGTCCGGGTCGCGTGAATTGAAGAACAGAAAACCGAACAGCCTTCCCTGGTGATACATCGGCATGGTGTAACTGGCACGGTAGTCGCTGGCGACGATGCGCTGGGTGTGTTCGCGCGGGCTCCCGGAAAAAATGCCCAGGTCGTTCACCACCCGTGGCCGTCCTTTTTCGATGATTTCCTGCAGCGAAGGCACATCTGCGAGCCTGGCCGCGTAATGCGTGAGCGGGCAACGGTCTTCACCCGTGTGCAGGAAGGTCTTCAGCGTATCCGTCGCAGGATCATAAACAGCCGCCGCAATGCGTTGAATAAAGGCAAAGCGCTCCCGCAACGCGTCGTGGATGGTTTGCACCTTGACGGCAAGATTGACGTTCCGGTCGAGCGAGCCAAGCCGATCCACGTGATCGAACATTTTGGGTTGTGTCATGACGGGTATTCACGGGTTTTGGTAGCCAAACTTTAAGCAGGCTGCCACGGCGTCGCGGCGATGCGCACGGCCGCCATCGAGGCGTTCGAGTTCGTCTCCGCGCGCGATCCGCAAGGCGGCACCAACGTCGCACTGTTCACGCCCAGCGCGTTCGCCAGAAAGGAACCCATCTCGCAGGAAGCCTGGCTGTGTGAACTCGACGGCGAGCGCGTGCGATTTCGTGCCGCCCGCGGCCGCGATCTCCAGGACTTCCCGCTCGGGGTGTTTCTGGTGGCGGGCAGGCTGCCGTGGTGGGCATAGCGCCTGAAGCAGCCCCAATGCAGCGCGCGCCTTTCGCTGTGTGGCACTAAACTAAACGCTTCGCACCCCCTTTAACGCGCGCTTGCGGCGCTATTGCAGAAAGGAAACGAACGATGTCAGCCGACAAACTGCATGTCTGGATCAATGGCCAGCGCGTCCAGCCGAGAGGCAGCCGCATGGGCGATGTCTTCAACCCGTCCACCGGCAAAGTGATCCGCCGCGTGCCGCTGGCATCCCAGTCCGATATCGATGCCGCGGTGGCGGCGGCCCGGGCCGCCTTCCCGGCCTGGCGCGACACCACGCCCTTGCGCCGTGCCCGCATTCTCACCCGCTTCCGCGAGTTGATGGAGCAGCATCGCGACGAACTGGCGCAACTGGCTTCGGAAGAACACGGCAAGACGCTTGCCGACGCCGCCGGTTCGGTGCAGCGGGGCATCGAGGTGATCGAGTTTGCCAGCGGCGTGCCGCATCTGCTTAAGGGCGAGCAGGCCGAGGACGTCGGCCGCGGCGTCGACTGCCATTCGCTGCTGCAGCCGGTGGGCGTGTGCGCCGGCATCACCCCGTTCAATTTCCCGGCCATGGTGCCGCTGTGGATGTTCCCGGTCGCCATCGCCTGCGGCAACACCTTCGTGCTCAAGCCCTCGGAAAAGGTGCCTTCGTGCAGCCTGCGCATGGCCGAGCTGTTCAAGGAAGCCGGCCTGCCCGACGGCGTCTTCAACGTCGTGCCCGGCGACAAGGAAGCGGTGGACGCGCTGCTCGTGCATCCGGACGTCGGCGCCATTTCCTTCGTCGGCTCCACCTCGGTCGCGAAATATATCTATGAAAGGGCGGCCCGCAACGGCAAGCGCGTGCAGGCCCTGGGCGGCGCCAAGAACCACGCCGTGGTGATGCCGGACGCCGACATGGAATTCACCGCCGATGCCCTGGTCGGCGCCGCGTATGGTTCCGCCGGCGAGCGCTGCATGGCGATCTCCACCGTGGTGGCGGTAGGCGAGGCGGGCGATCGTTTGCTGCCGCTGCTGAAGGACAAGGCGGCGCAGATCAGGGTAGGGCGCGGTGATGCAGCCGACACCGGCATGGGTCCGGTGATCTCGGCTGCCCATCGCGACCGCATTGTTTCCCTCATCGACAGCGGCGTCGCCCAGGGCGCCGAGCTGGTGCTCGACGGCCGCGGCATCGAAGTGTCCGGGGGCGAGCACGGCTTCTTCGTGGGGCCGACGCTGTTCGACCGCGTGACGCCGGAAATGGACATCTACCGCGAGGAAATCTTCGGCCCGGTGCTGATCGTGCTGCGGGCGGACAGCTACGAAGCGGCAGTCAAACTGATCAACGCCAACCCCTACGGCAACGGCACCGCCATCTTCACCGGTTCCGGCCACTGGGCGCGCCGCTTCGAAAACGAGATCGAAGTCGGCATGGTCGGCATCAACGTCCCGATCCCGGTGCCGATGGCCTTCTTCTCCTTCGGCGGCTGGAAGGCCTCGCTGTTCGGCGACCTCCACATGCACGGCATGGAGGGCGTTTACTTCTACACCCGCACCAAGGTCGTCACCAGCCGTTGGCCCGCGCCGGCAGAGCGCACCGGCAGCACGCTGGCCATGCCCACATTGGGCTAGCACACGCGCGTCTGCGGCACGCTGGGGTAATGTTGTGACTGGCGATGTGGTACGGTGGGCAAGAAATGAAAATGCCTCGCAACGCTGCGAGGCTCTTCAAATTTGGCTCCCCGACCTGGGCTCGAACCCGGGACCTGCGGATTACCGCTGCTTGGTAGCAATGCCCTGTGCCATTTCGATATACAGTGATTCCACACGCTCCCGTGCCCACGGGGTACGACGAAGAAATTTGAGGCTCGACGTGATACTCGGGTCATGGGTGAAGCAGCGGATCTCAATTTTCCGCCCCAACGCATCCCAGCCATAGAACGAAACCAATTCGTTCAATAACTGTTCAAGCGTGACACCGTGGAGTGGATTGTTGGGCTGAGTCTTTTGCATGGTTTTAGACTCTGTCAGGCTCCGCTACGGTTCACTGGATCGCCGTGCGCATCCTGTCCAGCTTCTCGACGACAGCCTGATAGAGATCCAGGTCGGCGCCATGGTTGCGGTCCGGGTGGTGGGCGCTACGGATCTTTTTCAGCGCAGTCATGTCGTCGGGCAGGTCATGCACCTTGGTCACCCGGTCGCCGTTCTTGACCATCTCGCACTGAAGCTCGGCCTCTGCGCTTTCGCGTGTGTCGTGCAACCGCCTGCTGCCAAGACGCCAACCATCCTGGGTTTTGCGCGGAGATTGATTTTTCTCACCATCAAACCAGATCCATTTCCCGGTATCAGCATCCAGTTCAAAACGAATGGTGGTGATGCCGTATGTGCGAACGGGCGGCTTGAGGTCCTTGGCGAACATCTTGAACGTGCCGACAGTACCCACGGCAGCCAGGTAATACACGCCTGCCTCATGGGGGCAGAACGCGCTGCTGGGCGTTGGCCTGGGCATTGGCTCAGGCTTGCTGTCGTTCCGTAACGAATCCCCTCCAGCCTGGCTGGCGAGCCATGCTGCTCGGCGTTGTGCGTTGGTCACTGGTATTGCTCCTTAAATTGGTTGAAACCCACTGGGATCACCCCTCGCTGAAGGGATCGCCCGCTGGACTCTTCGGCTGCCAAGCCATCCTCGAAGCGTGCAAACGGCCTGCGCCCGAGTTCGTTCTTGAACTCATCGTCGCTGGCGGCCCGGGCCTTGAGCCGCTTCACTTCGACATATCCTTCAATGGCTGACCCGTTTCTAGTCGGATGAGGCGCTTTTGGTAGGCCCGGCCTTTCGACCTGGTGCAACGGGCGGCACATAGCCCGAAATCCTGCACTGAAAACCATCAATACGCTTGTTGCCATTGAAGAGGGTGACGCTGCACTGGGATATTTCTCCGCGTGTCGTTAAGTCAGCCAGCGACTTGCGTACTTGAGCCAGTGCAATCCCGGTTGCTGACGCTATTTCCAGGTCGAGAAGCTGCCCATGTTTTTTCAAGTGGCTTAGAACTTGGTCTGTCTGCATCTCGATTCCTTTTAAGTGTGGATCAGCGCGTGACCCATGGCGGGCCCCGAGCCAATACAGAAACAGGGAAAAGCAAAAGGCCACCCCGAAGAGTGGCCTGAGTGCTTGCTATGTTTGGCTCCCCGACCTGGGCTCGAACCAGGGACCTGCGGATTAACAGTCCGTCGCTCTACCGACTGAGCTATCGGGGAATTGGAAGCGCGCATTCTAGAGATGGCGCGCGTTTCGGTCAACCCTTATCCACCAATGCAGCGGGATTTTGGGTTGCCAGATTCATGCGTTCCAACCGATGGCACAGGATGTCGATGATGCGGCGCGACAGCGGGGCGGAATGGCGCATGAGCTCTTCCATGATCTGCGGCGGCAGCGCCAGCACGGTGATCTCGGTGTCGGCCACCACCGAGGCGGTGCGTTTCTCGTTCAGCAGATAGGCCATTTCGCCGAACAGCTGGCCTTCCTGGAGTTCGCCCAGGTGGCGGCGGCCCGCTTCGCTGTCCTTGTAGACCAGGGCGCGGCCGGCGTAGAGGAAGTAGGCGGTGCGCGAGTCGTCGCCTTCCTCGATCAGCACGTGGCCCGGTGGGTGGACCTGGCCGTATTTTTCCAACAGGCGGTGGGCATCGCCGAAAACGAAGCCTTCGAGCTTGCCGGCGCCTTCGCCGGTTCCGGCGAGGAACAGCTTTTCCAGCGCGGTGATGTCGGCCTTGCCGTAGGCATACAGGGCCTGCGCCCACAGATACAGCAGCAGGAAGGCGAAGTAGCCGCCGATCAGCACGAACACGACGCCGCCCAGCGCGCCATACAGGTTGTGGTAGTTCTCCAGCTTGAAGAAGGCGCCGAACAGGGTGAGCAGCAAGCCGAGGCTCAGGGTGGCGGCCAGTGCGAATACCGCCGCGTCACGCGCCCGGGGATGCTGACGCGGCAATCGCCAATAGGCGGCGAATAGCAGCGCCCACACCATGGCAAAGCCGAACAGGGAGTTGAGCGCCTGCAGCACCTGTGCGTTGCCCGCGCCGATCAAGTCGTACTGCGCCAGGAAGCTCAGCGTCACCTGCGCCATCGCTGCCAGCCCCATCAGCAGGAACAGGACAGGCAGGATGATCAGCGGCAGCACCCACGACACCACCAGGTTGCGCTTGATCTGATCGGGGAAAATGATGCGGAAGGCGCCATGCATCGTGTTGACCAGGCCGCGCGAAGACAGGAGCAGGGTGGCGAGGCCGACGCCGCCGGCCGCGAGCTGGGTCTGCTGCGGGATGAAGCCGAGCGCGGTCAGTTTTTCCAGTTGCAGCTGCTCGTAGAGCGCGGCCATCAGGATGGACGCGGGCACCGAGTTTTCGGCGACGCGGCCCAGCAACTGCATGGCGTAGCTCAGCAGCAGCAGCACGGGGGTGGCGGACAGCAGGAAATAGAACGCCGTCGCGGCGGCGTGGTTCGTCAGGCCGTTCTGGTGGAACAGGCGCGCCGTGGTGTAGCCGAGCTGCAGCAGCCAAGATACGGTGCCGCGGACGGGGGGCAGGTCGGGGGTACGAAACATGGCGCTAGCCTACCTGCACTGGATGCAGGAGGCCAGCGGTCAGCGGTCAGGCCAGCGCCAGGGCGATGCGCTTGAGCGCCTTTTCCAGATTGGCCTGCGAAGTGGCGAACGACAGGCGGATATAGCCTTCGGCACCAAAAGCCGAGCCGGGGACGACGGCGACGTCGGCGGATTCCAGCAGGTATTCGGAAAACGCAATGTCGGTGCCTTCCTCGATGATGTCGCGCGCCAGCAGGTTCATGATCGCGGGGCGGACGTCGGGAAAGGCATAGAAGGCGCCGCCGCTGTCCACGCAGTGGAAGCCCGGGATGGCGTTGAGGGCATCGACGACGTAGCGGTGACGGGTCTTGAAGGCGTCGAGCATGGGCGTGATGCAGCCCTGGTCGCCGTTCAGCGCCGCTTCGGCGGCCACCTGCGAGATCGAGGTGGGGTTGGAGGTGGACTGCGACTGCACGTTGGTCATGGCGCGCAGGATGGCCTCCGGGCCCGCCGCGTAGCCGATGCGCCAGCCGGTCATCGAATAGGCTTTCGACACGCCATTCAGCACCAGGGTGCGGTCGTACAGATCGGGGCAGACGTTGAGGATGTTGACGAAGGGCACGTCGTTGAGCCGGATGTGCTCGTACATGTCGTCGGACGCGATCAGCACGTGCGGGTGCTTCCTCAGCACTTCGCCCAGCGCGGCCAGTTCGTCGCGGGTGTAGACCGCGCCGGTGGGGTTGGACGGGCTGTTGATGACGAACAGGCGGGTCTTCGGCGTGATCGCCGCTTCCAGCTGCGCCGGGGTGATCTTGAAGCCCTGCTCGATGCCGGCCTCGACGATCACCGGCTTGCCGTCGGCGAGGATGACGATGTCGGGATACGATACCCAGTAGGGCGCAGGGATGATGACCTCGTCGCCGGCGTTGACCACGGCCTGAACCAGGTTGAAAAAGCTTTGCTTGCCGCCGCACGACACCAGGATCTGCTTGGGCGTGTAGTCGAAGCCGTTGTCGCGCTTGAACTTGGCGATGATTGCGGCCTTCAGGCCGGGCGTGCCATCGACCGCCGTGTATTTGGTGAAGCCGCTGTTGATCGCCCCGATCGCCGCATCCTTGATGTGCTGCGGGGTGTCGAAATCGGGCTCGCCGGCGCCGAGGCCGACGATGTCGCGGCCGGATGCCTTGAGCGCGGCGGCACGGGCGGTGACGGCCAGGGTGGGCGAGGGTTTGATGGCCTGTACGCGGCGGGAGAGTTCCACAGTGGTTCCTTCAGAGCATCCGCCAGGGCGGAAGTGCTACTATCGACAAGTTTGAGCCGCGCGATTTTACCTGTGTTCGTCACCTTCCCCAATAGCCCGTTTCGTCTGTTTCAGCCGTTTGAGCCGGCCGGCGACCAGCCGCAGGCCATCGCCAGCCTGGTCGAGGGAATCGACGACGGCCTGGCCTATCAGACCCTGCTGGGGGTGACGGGCTCGGGCAAGACCTTCACCATGGCCAACGTGATTGCGCGGACGGGGCGCCCGGCGCTGATCATGGCGCCCAACAAGACCCTGGCGGCGCAGCTGTACTCTGAAATGCGCGAGTTTTTCCCGGAAAACGCGGTCGAGTATTTCGTCTCCTACTACGACTACTACCAGCCCGAAGCCTACGTGCCGGCGCGCGACCTGTTCATCGAGAAAGACTCCAGCATCAACGAGCACATCGAGCAGATGCGGCTCTCCGCGACCAAGTCGCTGCTGGAGCGGCGCGACACCGTGATCGTCTGCACCGTGTCGGCGATCTACGGTATCGGCGACCCGTCCGACTACCACAGCATGATCCTGCTGCTGCGCGAGAACGAGAAGATGACCCAGCGCGAGGTCATCACGCGGCTGACGCAGATGCAGTACGACCGCAACGACATCGAATTCAAGCGCGGCGTGTTCCGCGTGCGCGGCGACGTCATCGACATCTTCCCGGCGGAACACGCCGAGACCGCGATCCGCGTCGAGCTGTTCGACGACGTGGTGGAAACGCTGCACCTGTTCGACCCACTCACCGGGCAGGTGCTGTCCAAGGTGTCGCGCTTCACCGTGTTCCCGTCGAGCCATTACGTCACGCCGCGCGAGACGACCCTGCGCGCGATCGAGCAGATCAAGGTCGAGCTGCGCGAGCGGCTGGAGTGGTATTACGCCAATGGCAAGC
>JAABQU010000230.1 GCA_011391285.1 Thiobacillus sp. | reverse complement strand
GTGGACGCCCTGTTCGACGTTTTACCCACGCCCAACGGGCTGCGCGACAGCAGCTATGCCCTGCACGAATGGCTGGGCATTTTGTGGTACAAACTCCGCTCGATTTTTGCTGAAGGAACCCCATGAAAGCCCGCGTCAAACTCATCGAAGGCGTCAGCTTCGTCGGCCAGAGCGAATCCGGCCACAGCGTCGTCATGGACGGCGCCCCCGAATCCGGCGGCAAGAACCTGGGCGTGCGTCCGATGGAAATGCTGCTGATGGGGCTGGGCGGGTGTTCCGCGTTCGACGTCGTCCTGATCCTGCGCAAGGGCCGCCAGCAGGTCACCGACTGCGTCGCCGACCTTTCAGCCGAACGGGCCGACAGCGACCCCAAGGTTTTCACCCGAATCCACGTCCACTTCACCGTCACCGGCAAGGCGCTCGACCCGAAACGCGTCGAGCAGGCGGTGAAGCTCTCCGCCGAAAAGTATTGTTCGGCCAGCATCATGCTCGGCAAGACGGCCGAGATCACGCACGATTTCGAGGTGGTGGAAGGCTGAACTGCAGCGTCTGCAGAAGCGGATTCGGCCGGCGGCCCTCCGCATGAAGAAAACGGGCCCCCGAAGGAGCCCGTTACATCACAAATCGTACGTCAACTCGCCTGCTCGGGCGCTTTCTGCTGCTCACACCATTTCTGCCACATGCCCCTGAGCGCCGCTTCCAGATTGCGCGCAAAGCGCGGCGCGTCACACAGCGGTGACGCCAGCAGCCGCTCACGCAAGCCGGCTCGCAGGCCAGCCAGTGCTTTGATGTCGCTGGCAAACGCCGCCGCCTTCGCCACGTAGTCGTCCACGTCCGCCGCGATCCATTCCGACAACCCGACGTTGTGCAGGATCGTCTCGCCCTGATGGCTGATGAAACGGTCCCCCTTCATCGCCAGCGCCGGCACCCCCATCCACAGAGCTTCCACCGTGGTGGTGATGCCCGGATAAGGGAAGGGATCCAATGCAATATCGACCTCGTGGTAAGCCCGGAAATGCTCTTCGTGGCTCTCGAACCGCCCCTTGATCACCAGGCGCTCCGGCGCAATGCCCAAGCGGGCAAAGCTCGCAACAAGGGATTCTCGTGCCTCGGGAACCTCCAGGCTCTTGGTCTTGAGATACAAGCGCCCATCAGGCACCGCCTGCAACACGCGCGCCCAGCACGCCACCACTTCCTCCGTGATTTTGTTCAGGTTGTTGAAGCAGCCAAAGGTGATGACCCCCTTGTCCAGTGCGGGCAACGACCCGACTTCGACCGCCGAGTCCGGCGGCGAAAAGCAGATATAGGACTCAGGCAAACGCCATGGGGTTTCGGTGAATTGGTCCTCCTCCCCGGCCGGCAAGGCCCAGGCGTCGGCCAGGATGTAGTCCATGGCGTCCAGGCCGGTGGTTCCCAGATAGCCCAGCCAGCTCACCTGCACCGGCGCCGGCTTCCAGGCAAACACCGGCAGCCGGTTATGCGCGGTATGCCCGGCCAGATCGATCAGGATATCGATCCCGTCCGCCCGGATCTGGTTTGCGAGCGCGTCGTCGTCAATCTTCGAGCCTGCGGCTTCACGCCAATGCGGGATGGACCGGCGCAGGCGCTGGTTGAGTGCATCCGTGCGTTCGGCCGTCGCATAGGCGAAGACTTCCAGCCTGTCCGGATCGAGGTTTTCCAGCACGCTCTGCATGAAAAATCCCACCGGGTGCAGCCCCAGATCCCCTGAAACCAGACCGATGCGCAGCCGGCGATCGGGGTCGGGGATATTGTCATGCCGACCAAACGGCAATGCCTTGCGCGCCGCCTTCTCGCCAAAGGCGCGCGCCTCTGCGAGCAGTGCCCCCGGCGTCGCGCCCGCCTGATAGTTCAGTGCCAACAACAAACTGTCGTGCATGTCGAAACCCCCATCCGGATTGAGCGCCAGGCCCTGCCGGTAGGTATCGATCGCTTCAGAAAGGTGCCCCATGTCCAGCAGCGTGCCCGCGATGAGATAGATTACGCCAGCATGGTCCGGCCGCAGTTGCAGCGCCCGCCGCAGTTCGTCCAGGGACGCTTCATAGCGCCCCGCATCCTTGAGCGCCGCACCCAGATCCTTGCGCGCCACAGCCTCATCGGGCCTGAGTTCCACGGCACGACGATACGCTTCCACCGCTTCCGCATGGCGGCGCAACTTGTTCAGGGCATGGCCCAGGCTTTGATACGCCTCGAAAGAATCCGGCCGCTGCTCGATCACGCGTTGCGACACCTGCACCGAGTCCTCGTAACGGCCGAGAAGATACAAGGTCATCGCAAGACTGACACGCCCCTCGAGCAGGCTGGGCTTAAGCTGGAGCGCCGCCTCATAGGCCGCCAGCGCTTCGTCCAGCCGTTCCATATTCCGCAGGGCATTGCCCCGGTTCATCTGGTACTCGGCGATTTCCGGCCGCAGGGCGACCGCCTTGTCGCAAGCCGTCAGGGCCTCGCCATGGCGCTCGAGCTTCTGCAACACATTGCCCAGATTGTTATACGCTTCGGCCATCTGCGGCGCGGCGGCCACCGTCCGCCGATAGGCCACCAGCGCCTCGTCCATGCGGTCCAGTTTTTCCAGTACGAAGCCCAGGTTGTAGAGCGCCGGCGCCATGCCGGGAGCAAGTTCCACCCCGCGCCTGAGCAAAGGAAGCGCCGCCTCCAGGCGCCCCTGAAGCAACGCGGCCATGCCCAGCAAATACTCGAGTTGGGCAGATTTGGCATGGTGCTGCTGCAGTTCCCGTCCCTGCCGTTCCACCTCGGCATAACGGCCTGCCCGCAACAGGGCGTCGAGCTGGCGCAGCGACTCGCCCAGCGGGGCCGGTTTTTCGGATTTTTTCTTGCTTCCCGACCGCGCCTGCCGCAGCAGTTCATCCGCCAGCGGATGGCGCAGGCCCTTGCTGATCGCCTCTGAAATTACTTTCTTGGCCTCTTTTGCGCGGTCCAGTTCCAGCAGGCACCGCGTCAGCATCAGCCAGTGCTGCGCATTGCCGGGCGCGGCCTCGCGCGCCTGCTCCAGGGGCGGCAATGCCGCCTGGAAATCCCCCTGGCTCATCAACAGTTCACCCAAAGCCCCGAGCAGGGCCGGTTGCTGCGGATAGCGGACAAGCTGTTGCCGGTAGAGCGCCGCCGCTTCGGCGGGACGCCCGCCCTTGCGGTATTCGAGCGCGATATGCAGGGCCTGCTGCAGATCGGGGGACAGGGAGTGTGTAGGGGGTGTAGGCATCATTGAGAGTCAGGACAAACAACGGAAATATCCGGCAACAGGCCAGGAATATTACAGCCGTTGCCGCGGCCACGCTCAATAAAAAACGGGCTCCCGAAGGAGCCCGTTCAAGTCTTGCCATTCCAACTCTAACCGGGTTGCCCCGGCGTTGAATTAGAAGCTGTGGGACATACCAACCGAGAAACCGGAGATGTCGCCGCCACAGGTCGCGCAGGAAGCGTTGCGATCGCCAAGGCCAGCGCCGGCGCCGAGGGTGACCTGATCACCCGACACATACAGGCCGTAGATGGCGGTACGCTTGGACAGGTTGTAGTCCATGCCGATGGTCCACTGCTCGGGCTCAGCGCCACCGATGCCGTCGAACTCGCCGCTCATGTAGTTGCCCTTGAAGACCATCGCGCCCATGGTGTAGGAAGCGCCAACCATCCATGCGTCGTAGTCGCCATTTTGGGCAGCAGCGTTGACAGTATCGTCATCTTCCAGGCTGTCGTACTGGCCGACGATGCGGAAGTCGCCGAAGTTGAAGCCGCCAGCAATACGCCACTGCGAACCGACACCCAGCGCTTCGTGACCGTCGCCGTCACCGTAGGCCAGACCCACGTACAGGGGGCCGTTGGTGTAGGTGGCGCTCAGGTTGTACAGGTCGCGGTTATCCGCGTCAGCAGTAGCCGCAGGAACGAGGACGGGGAGCGAGCTGGTGTTGCTGAGGTCGGTGGAGTAGGCCGCAGCAAAGGCGAAGCCGCTGAAGTTCGGCGACAGGTAGGCCACGACGTTGTCGGCGCGGGTGTCGGAACCGCCGCCCATCACGTTGCGGGAGTCAGCGAAGCCGTCGCCGAACATGTCGACTGCACGGCCGACAGACTTCAGCGGGGTGTCGTGCTTGCCGCCCAGAACGGTACCCCAGCCGCTTTTCAGGCCGATGAACGTGTTACGGCCAGAACCAAAGCCACCGCCTTCGTCCAGGTTGACGGAGGACTCGATCTGCCAGATGGCGGACAGGCCGCCACCCAGATCTTCCGCACCCTTGAAGCCGATGCGGCTGGAGTTGTTGGTGAACTGCAGGTCGCTGTTGCTAACGTTCTGGTCATCCAGGAAGTTCACGGAGTAGCTGAACTTGCCGTAGATGTCGACGTTGGACGTGGCAGCAAATGCCGGGGCAGCGAAGGCGGAAGCAATCGCCAGTGCGAGAATCTTTTTCATCTGTGTTTCTCCTTGGATTGAAATAAAAGCTTATTCAGCTCTGCAGAGCTGTCCTGAACAGACTCGAAGCCTGGGGACGGGATTGATTATCCAGACCACGGGGAGGCGAGCAAGGAAAGCTGTTGTTTTTTCTGCAACGCACCGCAAAAAGTGTTGTTTTGTTGCACAAGCGCAACAGACGGGCCACTCTGAGCGGCCTGAAGAAGCGACTTACATCCATAGCGCATGCCATGTCGCGCCATGCCATGCGCCCGCCCCTGACTACAATCAAGCCTTGACGCTTAGAAAACCAGGAGACATCCATGCGCTGGGAACACGGACGACGCAGCGACAACATCGAAGACCGGCGTGGAATACGCGTGGGCCGAAAAGGTCTGGTCGGCGGCGGCATCGGGACGATCGTGCTGGTGCTGGTGGCGATGTACTTCGGGGTAGACCCGGCGGTGTTACTGAATCAGGCGGGCAATCTGGCACCGGCGCAGCAGGAGCAGCCCGTCACCTTCAGCCCGGAGGAGGAAAGGCTGAAGGAATTCATGTCGGTGGTGCTGGCGGACACGGAAGACGTGTGGGGCGCGCTGTTCCAGGCGTCGGGCCAGCGCTACCAGCCGCCCAAGCTGGTGCTGTTTTCCGGCGCGGTGGAGTCGGCATGCGGGTTTGCCGAGGCGGCGATGGGGCCGTTCTACTGCCCGGCCGACCAGAAGCTGTATCTCGACATGCAGTTTTTCAATGATCTGGCGCAGCGCCACGACGCGCCGGGCGACTTTGCGCAGGCCTATGTGGTGGCGCACGAGGTGGGCCACCACGTGCAGACGCTGCTGGGCACTTCGGAGCAGGTCCACGCAGCGCGCCAGCGTGCGGGCGAGGCGCAGGGCAATATGCTGCAGGTGAAGATGGAACTGCAGGCCGACTGCTTCGCCGGGGTGTGGGCGCACCACGCCCACAAGCAAAGGCAGATCCTGGAGCCCGGCGATACCGAGGAAGCCCTGGCGGCTGCGGCCGGGGTGGGTGACGACCGCCTGCAACAACAGACGCGCGGCTACGTGGTGCCGGATTCTTTCACCCATGGGTCGTCGGAACAGCGGATGCGCTGGTTCAACCGCGGCCTGCAAAGCGGCGATCCCGGGCAGTGCGACACATTCCAGGCGCCGCGGCTGTAAGGATTCGCCCTTTAGATGCACATCTGGGTTGACGCCGACGCCTGCCCGGGCGTGATCAAGGACATCCTTTTCCGCGTGGCCGAGCGGACGAAGCTGCCGCTGACGCTGGTGGCCAACCGCCTGCTGCGGGTGCCGCCCTCGCCTTATATACGTGCGCGGCAGGTGCCGATGGGATTCGATGTGGCCGACCGGCACATCATGGATGAGGTGTCGGCCGGCGACTTGGTGGTCACGGCGGACATTCCGCTGGCGGCCGCGCTGATCGAACAAGGCGCCTTTGCGCTGTCGCCGCGGGGCGAGTTCTACAGCGCCGAAAACATTCGTGAACGGCTGGGCATGCGCGATTTCATGGAAGGCCTGCGCGGCGCCGGCGTGGATATTGCCGGACCGGCGGCGCTATCGCAGGCGGACCGGCAGGCGTTCGCCCGAGAACTCGACCGGTTTCTGGCGCGGCGGCGCGGCCAGTGACAGCGGGGCTAGCGATGGGCCTGTCTTACACCCAGCGGCCGCCCCCCGCCAGGCCCACCATGAACCGCACGCTGTTATAGGCCAGCCACGACAGCATGCGGCGCGGCCACGGGCGGCGCTGCCAATCGGCGGAATCGAGGACTGCAGACTGGTCGATGGCGAGCTGCAGACGCTGCCACAGGTTTTGCGCAAAAGCCGCGTCGTCGACGACGAGGTTGGCCTCGCGCGCGAGCAGCAGGCTGAACGGATCGATGTTGCTGGAGCCGACGGTGGCCCAGTGGCCGTCGACCACCGCCACCTTGGCGTGCAGTTCGCTGGTCGAGTATTCGAAAATTTTCACGCCGGCGGCGAGCAGGTCGCGGTAAAGCGCGCGCGCGGCAAGCTGAAAAAAGGGGTGGTCGGTGTGGCCCTGCACCAGCAGGTGCACGCGTACGCCGCGCGCGGCCGCTTTCTTGAGCAATTTCCTGAAGCGGCGTCCGGGCAGGAAATAGGCATTGGCGATGAGGATTTCCTCACGCGCCAGCGCCAGTGCGGCAAGGTAAACGCGTTCGATGTCGCGACGATGCGCGAAGTTGTCGCGCACCACGAAGGCGGCGCGCACATGGCCGTCGGTTGGCCAGGTGGGCTCGATCAATGCCTTGTACCTGTCTGGCTGCAGCTGGGTCAGCGCCACCAGCCGCCACAGGCTGCGCACGCTGTGATGAATGCTGGACAGCAGGGGGCCCTGAACTTCGACACTGAAGTCGAGCCGCGGCATGTCGAAGCGCACCGGCTCGAAATCGTCCATCAGGTTCATGCCGCCGAGGATGGCGATGCGCGCATCGATCACCGCCAGCTTGCGGTGCAGCCGTCGCAGGCTCTTGGGATTGGAGCGCCAGCCACGGCCGGCCAGCGGACGGTAGACCATCACGCTGACGCCGGCGGCCTTCAACGCATCCAGCCAGTCGGCGGGCAGATCGCGCGAGCCGACGCCGTCGATCAGCAGCCGCACCGCCACGCCACGCCGGGCGGCACGCATCAGCGCATCGCGCACCGCTTCGGCGCTGGGGTCGACATTGAAGATGTAGGTTTCGAGATGGACCTCGACGTGCGCGGCATCGATCGCGGCAATCAGCGCCGGAAAGAATTCGGCGCCGCCCTGCAGCAGGCGCAGCTGGTTGCCGGGCACAGTCTCGATACCGCGGAAGAACAAGGTGCGCAGGCGAGCTTCCACCGGTGTCGCCTATCGCGCGCGGCTGTTGTCGCCAAAGCGGCTGCAGCCCTGCTCGGATGCCCTCGCTGCACTACCGCCCACATTCGGCCCGGGGGCAGGCCTCCACCGTTTCAAACGAATCATCAAGCCGGGCTGAGCTTCGCGGTGAGGGCGGCGTGGTCGGAAATGCGGTGCCAGGCGTTACCGGTATGGACGTGTGCGGCGTCGACGTTGAAGCGGCGCACATAGATGCGATCGAGCTGGAACATGGGCAGGAAGGACGGGTAGCTGCGCGCCGCCCTGCCATGATGGGTCTCGAACACCTCGGTGAGCCCGAGCTCATCCTCGAAATAGCGGCCGACGCGTACCCGCCAGTCGTTGAAGTCGCCGGCCAGGATCAGCGGCGCGTTGTCCGGCACCATCTTGCGCACGCGCGCGACAATCATCGCCAGCTGGCGCTTGCGTCCGCTCTCGTTCAGCGCCAGGTGCACGTTGATGCAGTGCACCGGCGTGGTGACACCCGGCACCTCGATTTCGCAGTGCAACATGCCACGGCTTTCGTAGGCGTGGGAGGAAATGTCCTCGTTTTCCCAGTTGAGGATCTTGTAGCGCGACAGGATGGCGTTGCCGTGGTGGCCGGTGTCGTAGACGCAGTTCTTGCCGTAGGCGAAATCGGTATAGATATGGCCCGCGAGAAATTCGGTCTGCGGCCGGTTCGGCCAGTGCTGAAAACGGCTCGCGCGCACGCCATGACCGCCCTGCACTTCCTGCAGGAAGACAATGTCGGTGCCGAGGGTGCCGAGGCGCTCGCGCAGCTCATGCACGGTCAGCCGCCGATTGAATTGCGACAGGCCCTTGTGGATGTTGTAGCTGGCGATGTGCAGGGGTTCGATCATGCTCGAATTATAAGCGCGTGGAAAGCAGGCGGATGGCCGCCGCATTGCTGGGCGAAAAGCAGCGTTCGGCAGCGGTTTCCCAAGGCAGCCACGCATAGCGCAGATGCTCGCGCGGTGCCAGGGTGACCGACTGCGGCGCGGGCAGTTTCAGCCCGAACACGTGCTCGGTATTGTGCGTCACCCCGGGGGCGTAGCGGTGGCGCCAGCGTTCGTAGATCTCGTAGCGGTTTTCGATCTCCCACCGCGTCAGCTCGAAGTCGCCGGCGTCGAGCCCGGTTTCCTCGCGCACCTCACGGATCGCAGTCTGTTGCAGCGTTTCATCTTCATCCTGCGAACCGGTGACCGACTGCCAGTAGCCGGGCGCATCGGCGCGCTCCATCAGCAATACCTGGCCGTCGACCGTGTAAATGACGACCAGAACCGAGACGGGGATCTTGTGTGCGGTCAAATGATGCGGACGTTGAGGGTGTCGCCGCTGATCATGAGGCCGATCAGGCGGTCGATGTTGGGGTGCTTGCCGGGGTGAAGGCTCGCGTCCTCGGTGTGCTCGGCGAAAATCGCCAGCCCCTCGGCAGCGGCCTCGGCATTGATCGCGCCGTATTGCTTCGCGAGATGCGCATACACCCGGAACGAGCCGGCGGTGCCGGGCGCGTTGGCGATGCTTGCCACCTCGGTGCCGGCCGCGTCGGTCAGCACGAGTCTGTCACCGGCGAATTCGGGCAGGGTTTTCAGGGTGTCGGCGAATTTCATGCCGCGCCCTCCGACAGATCCTCGCGACATCCCCGGCCTCGACGTCGGGCGCCGAGCGCATTCGCGGGCGCTTGCGCGTTTCGAGGCTCGCTGCTCATGCGACTGGCTTGTCCGCTGCCGGCGCATTGCGCAGGCGGATGTGCAGCTCGCGCAGCTGCTTGTCGTCGACCACGTTGGGGGCGTTGGTCATCAGGCAGGAGGCGCGCTGGGTCTTGGGGAAGGCGATGACGTCGCGGATCGACTCGGCGCCGGTCATCAGGGTGACTAGGCGATCCAGTCCGAACGCCAGGCCGCCATGCGGGGGGGCGCCGTACTGCAGGGCGTCGAGCAGGAAGCCGAACTTCTCGCGGCGCTCGTCCTCGCCGATGTTCAATGCGGCGAACACCTTCTCCTGCACGTCCTGCTGGTGGATACGCACCGAGCCGCCACCGACTTCCCAGCCGTTCAGCACCATGTCGTAGGCCTTGGACAAGCAGCGGCCGGGATCGGTGGCGAGCCAGTCTTCGTGGCCGTCCTTCGGCGCGGTGAAGGGGTGGTGCAGCGCGTCCCAGCGATTCTCGTCCTCGTTGTATTCGAACATCGGGAAGTCGACCACCCACAGCGGCGCCCAGGCGCGGCCATCGACATGGCCCTTTTCGTGGCCGATCTTGAGGCGCAGCGCGCCGAGGGCGTCGTTCACCACCTTGGCGCGGTCGGCGCCGAAGAAGATGAGGTCGCCGTTTTGCGCGCCGGTGCGTTCGATCACCGCGGCGAGCGAGGCTTCGGAGAGGTTCTTGACGATGGGCGACTGCAGGCCGGACTCGTTCAACTGAGTGATGTCGTTGACCTTGATGTAGGCCAGGCCCTTGGCGCCGTAGATCTTGACGAACTCGGTGTAGCCGTCGATCTCGCCGCGGCTCAAGCTGGCGCCGCCGGGGATGCGCAGGGCGGCGACGCGGCCCTTGGGATCGTTGGCCGGGCCGGAGAAGACCTTGAACGCAACCTCCTTCATCACATCGCCGACGTCGACGATTTCCAGCGTCACCCGCATGTCGGGCTTGTCGGAACCGTATTTGTTCATTGCATCGGCGTAGGTCATGCGCTGGAAGGCGGCGGGCAGGTCGATGCCCTGCGCTTTTTGCATCATGTCGCGGATCATGCCCTCGACCAGGTTCATGATTGCTTCCTCGCCCATGAACGAGGTTTCCAGGTCGACCTGGGTGAATTCGGGCTGGCGGTCGGCGCGCAGGTCTTCGTCGCGGAAGCACTTGGTGATCTGAAAGTAGCGATCGACGCCGGACACCATCAGGAGCTGCTTGAAGAGCTGGGGCGACTGCGGCAGCGCGTAGAACATGCCGTCATGCACGCGGGAGGGCACCAGGTAGTCGCGGGCGCCCTCGGGGGTGGAGCGCGTCAGCATCGGCGTTTCGACTTCCATGAAGCCGTGCGTGTCGAGGTAGTCGCGCATCAGCTTGGACACGCGATAGCGCAGCTTGAGGTTCTTCTGCATCGGCTCGCGGCGCAGGTCGAGGTAGCGGTACTGCAGGCGGATGTTCTCGTTGATGTTGTCGTCGTCGATCTGGAACGGCGGCGTCAGCGAGGGGTTCAGCACTTCCAGCTTCTTGGTCAGCAGCTCGACCATGCCGGTCGCCATGTTGGGGTTCTCGGTGCCGGCGGGGCGCGGCCGCACCAGACCTTCGATCTTCAGCACGAATTCGTGACGCACGTCCTCGGCCAGCTTGAATGCCTCAGGGGTGTCGGGGTCGATCACCACCTGCATCATTCCCTCGCGGTCACGCAGGTCAATGAAGATGACGCCGCCATGGTCGCGCCGGCGGTGGGCCCAGCCGCACAGGGTGACGGTGTTGCCGATGTCGGCGGCGGTGACGGCACCGCAGTAATGAGTACGCATGGATTGTCCTAATTGAATACTGGGCTGATTAAACGACTGGCCTACTGAGTCAAGGTGCGCGCATCGCCCGAAACGACGCCCATCGAGACGATGTTTTTCAACGCGCGGTCGACTGACATGCTCAGTTCGATGACCTCGCTCTTTTTCACGAAAAAATAAAAGCCGTTGACCGGACTCGGCGTGGTGGGGATGAACACCGCCACGTGCTCGTCCGGCAGCATGCGCGTCACCTCGTCCGGCACGTTGGTCTGGAATGCCAGCGACCACGCCTGCGGGTGCGGATAGCGCACCAGCAGCACCTTGCGGAAGGCGTGCCCATTGCCCGACAGAATGGTGTCGGACACCTGCTTGACGCTGCCGTAAATGGTTTTGACGACCGGAATGCGGATCAGCTGCCGCTCCCAGAAATCGATGATCTTCTGGCCGAAGAAGTTGGCGCCGAACACGCCGGTGAGCACGATTACCAGCAGCGTCAGGATCACTCCAAGACCGGGGATGCGCATGCCAATAAAGGCTTCCGGCTGCCATTCGGCGGGCAGCACCGTCAGGCTCTGGTCCAGGGTTCCGATCAGGAGGTCGAGCACCCACAGGGTGATCCCAAGCGGCACCCAGATCAGCAGTCCGGTAATGAAATAGCGTTTCATCGATGAGGGATTGAAAGCGGCGCAGTTCAGTCAAAAATGAAGAAGCGGG
Source organism: Thiobacillus sp. (assembly GCA_011391285.1). The sequence goes on along the minus strand of JAABQU010000230.1, from coordinate 10,636 downwards.
CGGCTTGCACCGCCCGCTTCAGCTTGAATCGCCGCCGTCAGTTGCAGGCCGGACAGGCGCCCGTGCCGCAAGCGGGCGAAGGCGCATCGGACTTGGCTTCGCCCGGCTTGGCGCCGCCCTTGAAGTCGGTGGCATACCAACCGGTGCCCTTCAGCGCAAAGCCGGGCGCCGTCACCTGCTTGGCGTAATCGGCCTTGCCGCACGACGGGCACACGCTCAGGGGCGCATCGGATACTTTCTGCATTTCGTCCTGGGCATGGCCACAGGAAGCACATTTGTAAGCGTAAATCGGCATGATTCGCTCCGATAAATCAAGAAGTTGCGGAATTATACCCGTGCCGGGCACGAGCACCCAAACACCGGGCATAAATACCCGAACAGTGGGCATGTCATGCCAATCTGGCGGCGGTGCGCCAGGATTCAAGCCCCCTACCAGTTCAGGCTGAGGCTGCCGTAGACGCGCTGGCTGAACACGTTTTCCATGCGGAACTCGCTGTAATCCTCACCCAGGTTCTGGCCCACCAAGGCGGCTTCCACCTCGTTGCCCTGCCAGGTCCAGCGGCGTGCCAGGCGCGCGTCCCATCGGGTGAAGGCATCGGTGACATCGCCCTCGGACTGCCATTTCATGTCGCCCGCGTAATACACCCCCGCGCTGGCACTCCAGCCCTGCCCCAGGTCGTAGCGTGCGAGGAGACTGAACACGTTGCTTGGCGCCGACTCTTCAAGATCATTGTCGATGCTGGGATCGGCATCGATGACGGCATGCGAATACTGTGCCGACAGGCGCAACGCCGGAATAGGCTGCCAATTCAGCTGCAGGTCGCCTCCGCGCACGGTGAAATCGTCACGGTTGGTGTATTGCCTGGGCTCGCCATCCCCGTTGATGTATTCGTAGACCGTGTCGTAAAACAGCTTGGCGTCCAGCTGTAGCCGCAGTGCCGGATAGTGCCCGATATAGCCGATTTCGCGCGACAGGATGCGCTCGGGCTGCAGGGGAGCAGAAGGCGCCACCACCTGAAGACCGCTGATGCCACTCGTCGAGTAGTAGGTGAAATTGCCATCCTGTTCGAAAAAGGTGGGCGAGCGATAGGCTTGGGAAAGATTTAGGCGCAGGGTGTGCCCTTCGGCGAGCGTGTAGTTCACCGCCACCCGCGGCGAGATGTCGGTACCGGTATAGAAATGGTGCTCCAGCATGGCGCCGCCCTGCACCAGCAGGTCGGGACGTGCGCGCCATTCCAGATTCAGGTAGGCGCGCCCGATCGTCCCGTCGAGTTCATCCTGCCGATCGTAAAAACGCAGGCTTTCCACCGATTCCTGCCGCACCTCGGCGCCGGCGGACATCCGCAAGTCGCGCGCCAGCCGCCGGTTGAGCTGAAACTCGAGATTCAGACGGGTCTGCACCATATCGCCGCCGGCCTCGAGCTTCAGGCCGGTATCGATGTATTGGGGCGGAGCGGGCACCCCGTTCGGACAGACGACAATCGCCAAGGCGGGGAACTTCGAAGCATCGAAGCAGAGCGGCGGCTGATTAAATGCATCCAATGTGTTGCGGCTGTAATAGGCCTGCACCATCCATTCGTCGTCAGCGTTGTGGGCGCGCCGATATTTGAGCTGGACGAACTGCGCCGAAACATCCTCGTCATAGGGCTTTTCCGGAAGCGTTGAATATCCCGTCTTCCAGTCGCCGACGCTCATGCCGAACTGCGCGCTGAACTCATCTGTTGCCGAGACGCGATAATCCGCGCGACCGTTCACGAAATACGTCTGGGTTTCCTCATACATCTTGAGGGGTCCGTGACCGTCGACCGTGTCTGTTTCGAAACGGTCTCGATTCTGCGTCGAGAGGGTGAGGCGGTAACGCAGGTCCCCCTGTCCGCCGCCGTGGCGCAAGGTGACGCCGGACATGCCCTGTTCGCCGTATTGCACCGAGGCGAAGCTTCCCGGCGTCACGCTGGGATCCTTGCTGATGATGTTGATGACGGCGAGAAACGCGTTGGCGCCATAGGTCGCGGCATTGGGGCCCCGCACCACTTCGATACGCTCGATGTCGTCGATCGACAGCGGCAGTTCACCCCAGTTGACCGCACCATAATGCGGGCTGTAGATCGAACGGCCGTCGACCAGAACCTGGAAACGCCGTGAATAGGCATCGGCCATGCCGTGATAGCCGATCGCCCAGGTGTCGTCGCGTGTGTACGCAACCGAAAACCCCGGCACCAGGCGCAGCAGATCGGGAATATCGCGGAAGCCGGACGCCCGGATCATGTCCTGGTCGATGACGGTGACGGCGGCGGGCGCCTCGTTCAGCGGTTGCGACAGGCGCGACACCGACAGCACGACCGGCATCTCGTCCAGATAATCGGCTTCGGTGACGGCTGCCTGCGCGGCATGCGAGCATGCCAGCGAGGCGCCCAGCACCAGCGCCCGCACCCACTTATCGCAGTTGTCGTGTCGTTCCTTGCTCACCGATGTCGGCGCGCACCGCGCACCGCCTCCCTCGATATTTATTATCAAATTTTGGGATTGAACGGCCCACGGCCGCTCGCTGCGTCAGAACGGGATATCGTCGTCCATGTCGTCGAAGCCGCTGCTGGCCGGCCGCTGGGCGGCGGCCGGGGCGTTGGCGCGCGGCTGACTGCGCTGAGGGGTGGACTGGTTGAAACCGCTGTCGTCCATGTCGGCCATGCCGCCGCCACCCTTGCCGCCCAGCATCTGCATGCGATCGCCGCGGATTTCGGTGGCGTATTTTTCGATGCCTTCCTTGTCGGTGTACTTGCGGGTGCGGATGCTGCCCTCGACGTAGACCTGGCTGCCCTTTTTCAGATACTGGCCGCAGACTTCGGCGGTGCGGCCGAAGAAGCTGACGCGATGCCATTCGGTCTGCTCGACCATTTCGCCCTGTTTGTTCTTGAACTTGTCGGTGGTGGCGATGGCGAGATTGGCGACGGCTTCACCGCTCGGCAGGTAGCGCATTTCGGGGTCTCGCCCCAGGTTGCCGACCAGAATGACCTTGTTGACGGATGCCATCGTTGTTTCCCCCGAATTGAAATTGAATGGTCTGAGTTCGACCCGTTGCGGATTCTATCAGGCGCTTGCCGTATCCAGCAGGCTGCGCGCGCCGGCCTCATCCCAGCCCTTGAGGCTGACCTTGAGCATGGCCACCCCCTCTTCGGCCAGCACCACGGCCTCGACCACCCCCGCCACCTCGGCCAGTTGCGCCTTCAGCAGCGCGGCCTGGTCCTCAGGCATCGCGCCAATGCGGAACATGCGGGTCTTGATCGCGGGAGGGGGTTTCATCGACAGGCTCGCCAGCAGCCAGGCCGCCATCATCACCACGCAGAAAATGAACACGGAAGCAAAGCCATGATGCTGCGCCAGCCAGCCGCCGAACATGCCGCCGAAAAACAGGCCCAGCGCCTGCGCGGTGTTGTAGACGCCCATCGCCGTGCCCTTGGCCGATGCCGGCGCGAGCTTGGAAATCAGCGAGGGCAGGCTGGCTTCGAGCAGGTTGAAGGCGACGAAGTAGAAGAACAGCGCCCACACGATGCCCCAGAAATGGTCGATTCCGAACGCCAGCCCCAGTTGTGCCAGCAGCATCAGCGCGACCGAACCGATGAACACCGGTTTCATCTGGCCGCGCTTTTCACCATAAACGAGAGCAGGCACCATCAGCACGAAGGAGCCCAGCAGCACCGGCAGGTAGACCGCCCAGTGGTCGTCGGCTGCGAGCCCACTGTTCTTCAGCGCCACCGGCACCACCACGAACATCGCCATTTGCGCCGCGTGCAGGGAGAAGATGCCGAAATCGAGCCGCGCGAGCTGGCCGTTTTTCAGCACGTCGACCAGCTTCGCCGGATTGGCCTGGGCGTCGGCATGGAAGTGACTGTCTGCGGGATCGGGTACCCACGCCTTCACCACCCAGATGGCGGCCAGCGCCAGAATCCCCGTCAGCGCAAAAATCCCCGGCACACCGATCACGCGATTGAGCGCGGGCCCCGCCACCAGCGACACCGCGAAGGCGATGCCGATGGTGGAGCCCACAAATGCCATCGCCTTGGTGCGATGCTCTTCGCGGGTGAGGTCGGCCAGCATGGCGGTGACGGCGGCGGAAATCGCCCCCGCGCCCTGCAGCGCGCGGCCGGCTATGGTCCAGTAGATGTCGGTGGCGGTGGCGGCGAGAAAGCTGCCGAGGGCGAACACGATGAGGCCGAAGATGATGACCTTCTTGCGCCCGATGCGGTCGGACGCCATGCCGTAGGGAATCATCAGGATGGCCTGCGTCAGGCCGTACATGCCGAGTGCGAGGCCGACCAGGGTGTGATTGTCTCCGCCCGGCAGGTCTTCTGCGTAGAGCGCGAACACCGGCAGGATGAGGAACATGCCCAGCATGCGCAGGCCGAATATCGCCGCCAGGCCCGATGCGGCGCGCTTTTCTGCGCGGGTCATGCTTTCGGACAGGTCGATCTGGGCCACTGCGGGTTCGGTGAAGTCGGGAAGTCCGTTATATTAGCAGGTTGCGAATTACACTCGCCGCCTTAACCGATGGCCGTCAAACAATGGAATTCATCCGCATCCGTGGCGCCCGCACCCACAACCTGAAGAACGTCAACCTCGACCTGCCGCGCAACAAGCTGGTGGTGATCACGGGGCTTTCGGGCTCGGGCAAGTCCTCGCTCGCCTTCGACACGCTGTACGCCGAGGGCCAGCGCCGCTACGTCGAATCGCTGTCGGCCTACGCGCGGCAGTTCCTGCAGCTGATGGAAAAACCCGACGTCGACCTGATCGAGGGCCTGTCGCCGGCGATCTCCATCGAGCAGAAGGCGACCAGCCACAACCCGCGCTCGACCGTCGGCACCGTCACCGAGATCCACGACTATCTGCGCCTGCTGTATGCCCGCGTCGGGGACCCGCAGTGTCCGGAGCACGGCATTACGCTGGCGGCACAGACGGTGTCGCAGATGGTCGACGCGGTGCTGGCGCTGCCGGAGGACACCAAGCTGATGATCCTGGCGCCGCTGGTGGTGGGGCGCAAGGGCGAGAACGTCGAGCTGTTCGCCGAACTGCGTGCGCAGGGCTTCGTGCGGGTGCGGGTCGACGGCAAGGTGCATGAGATCGACGCCGTGCCCAAGCTCGACAAGAACAAGAAGCACACCATCGAGGTGGTGGTCGATCGCCTGAAAGTGCGCCTGGATGCCAAGCAGCGCCTGGCGGAAAGCTTCGAAACCGCGCTGCGTCATGCCGACGGCCGCGCGCTGGCGGTGGAAATGGACACCGACAAGGAACACCTGTTCTCTGCCAAGTTCGCCTGCCCGGTGTGCAGCTATTCGCTGCCGGAACTGGAACCGCGCCTGTTCTCGTTCAACAACCCGATGGGCGCGTGCCCGACCTGCGACGGCCTCGGCCAGATCACCTTCTTCGACCCGGCGCGCGTGGTCGCCTTCCCGCATCTTTCGCTGGCGTCCGGTGCAATCAAGGGCTGGGACAAGCGCAACCAGTTCTTCTTCATGCTGCTGCAAAGCCTGTCGATGCACTACGGCTTCGATCTCGACACGCCGTTCGAGTCGCTGCCCGAACGCATTCAGGACGTGATCCTCAACGGCTCCGGCAAGGAGGCCATCGCCTTCCAGGTGCTGGCGCCGCGCGGCGGCTTCACCACGAGAAGCTATCCGTTCGAGGGCGTGCTCGCCAACATGGCGCGGCGCTACCACGAGTCCGACTCGATGGCGGTGCGCGAGGAACTCGCCAAGTACCAGAACAACAAGGCCTGCCCGGCCTGCCACGGCACCCGGCTGCGTGAGGAAGCGCGCCACGTGATGGTCGGCGGCGTGCCGATTTTTGAGGTCAGCGCGATGCCGCTGAAGCAGGTGCTGGTGTTTTTCGAGGCGCTGAAACTTGACGGCCACCGCGCGCAGATCGCCGACCGGATCGTCAAGGAAATCGTCGCCCGCGTCGGTTTTCTCAACAACGTCGGCCTCGATTACCTGTCGCTCGACCGTTCCGCCGACACGCTGTCGGGCGGCGAGTCGCAGCGCATCCGCCTGGCCTCGCAGATCGGTTCCGGGCTCACCGGCGTGATGTACGTGCTGGACGAACCGTCGATCGGCTTGCACCAGCGCGACAACGACCGCCTGCTGTCCACGCTGAAGCACCTGCGCGACATCGGCAACTCGGTGCTGGTGGTCGAGCACGACGAGGACGCGATCCGCGCCGCCGACTACGTGGTCGACATGGGCCCCGGCGCCGGCGTGCACGGCGGCGAAGTGGTGGCGGAAGGCACGCCGGAAGCGATCCGCATGAGCGAACACTCGCTCACCGGGCAATACCTGTCGGGCCGCCGCCGCATCGCCATCCCGAAGACACGACGCCAGCCCGACCCCGAGCGCCAGCTGGTGGTGACCGACGCCAGCGGCAACAACCTGAAAAACGTCACGCTCAATCTGCCTGTCGGGCTGTTTGTCTGCGTCACCGGCGTCTCGGGTTCGGGCAAGTCGACCCTGATCAACGACACGCTCTACACCGCCGTCGCGCGCCATCTGTACGGCTCGTCGGCGGAACCTGCGCCGCACGGCGAAATCCGCGGCCTCGAATTCTTCGACAAGGTGATCAACGTCGACCAGTCGCCGATCGGCCGCACCCCGCGCTCCAACCCGGCGACCTACACAGGTCTCTTCACCCCCATCCGCGAACTCTTTGCCGGCGTGCCGGAAGCGCGCACCCGCGGCTACGGGCCGGGCCGATTCAGCTTCAACGTCAAGGGCGGCCGCTGCGAGGCGTGCCAGGGCGATGGCGTGATCAAGGTCGAGATGCACTTCCTGCCCGACATCTACGTTCCGTGCGACGTCTGCCACGGCGCGCGCTACAACCGGGAAACGCTGGAAGTGCACTACAAGGGCAAGACCATCCGCGAGGTGCTGGAAATGACCATCGAGCAGGCGCACGAATTCTTCGCCGCGGTGCCGGTGGTCAGGCGAAAACTGCAGACCCTGCTCGACGTCGGCCTCGGCTACATCCGCCTCGGCCAGTCCGCCACCACGCTGTCGGGCGGCGAGGCGCAACGCGTGAAGCTCGCGCTGGAGCTGTCCAAGCGCGACACCGGGCGCACGTTGTACATCCTCGACGAACCCACCACGGGTCTCCACTTCGCCGACATCGACCTGCTGCTGAAGGTGCTGCAGCGGCTGAGTGACGCCGGCAACAGCGTGGTCGTCATCGAGCACAACCTCGACGTCATCAAGACCGCCGACTGGCTGATCGACCTTGGTCCAGAGGGCGGGGCCGGCGGCGGCCAGATCATCGCCGAGGGCACGCCGGAGGTGGTGGCCGACAACCCGGCGAGCCATACCGGGACGTATCTGCAGCCCGTTTTGTCGCGGCACTAAAAATGGCCGAACTGGTTCGCCTCTCCAAGCTGATGTCCGAGCGCGGCCTGTGCTCGCGCCGCGAAGCCGACAGCTACATCGAAAAGGGACTCGTCTTCGTCGACGGCAAGCGTGTCTCCGAGCTCGGCACCAAGGTCGATCCCGACTGCGCGATCCGGCTGGACACGCAGGCCACGGCGCAGCAGCAGCAACGCGTCACCCTCCTGCTGCACAAGCCGGTCGGCTACGTGTCGGGCCAGCCGGAGCCGGGCTACCAGCCCGCCGTGACCCTGATCCGCCCGGAAACCCTGTGGCAGGACGGGCGCGCCGGACGGGCGTTTCACCCGACCCACCTGAAGGGCCTGGCGCCCGCCGGCCGGCTCGACATCGATTCGACCGGCCTTCTAGTGCTGACGCAGGACGGGCGCATCGCCAAACAGCTGATCGGCGACGATTCCGACGTCGAGAAGGAATATCTGGTGCGGGTCGAAGGCCGGCTCGACGAGCGGGGTCTTGCCCTGCTCAACCACGGCCTCTCGCTCGACGGCCGCAAGCTGCGCCCCGCCAAGGTCGGCTGGCAGAACGCCGACCAGTTGCGTTTCATCCTGAAAGAGGGCCGCAAGCGCCAGATTCGCCGCATGTGCGAACTGGTGGGACTGAAGGTGGTGGGGCTGAAACGCGTGCGCATCGGCCGTGTGCGGCTGGGCGAACTGCCGCTGGGGCAATGGCGTTATTTGGGTGAAGACGAGTCGTTCTGACGCGCGAATCCGCCCATTTAAAGGCCGGGTCTGCAGCCAAAAACTTGTTGTCGGACCGTTTTATGCATATTAATAAAAGGGCGGGTGGCCAGACCCGCTTTCTTTTTTCACTTACACAGGGAGAGCCCCATGCAATCAAAACTTCTCGTCGCACTTTTCGCGGCCCTCGCACTGACCGCCTGCCAGAAGGCTGAAGAAGCCGCCGCCCCCGCCATGGAAGAAGCCAAGGAGGCTGCAGGCGCCGCTGCGGAATCCGCCGCCGACGCCGCAGGCTCCGCTGCCGACGCAGCCGGCGCCGCCGCCGAGGCTACGGGTGAAGCCGCCGCCGCCGCGGCTGATGCAACCAAGGATGCGGCGGCCGAGGCCGCTCAGGATACTGCCGACGCAGCACAGGAGGCGGCCGACAAGGCCAAGGAAGCCGCCCAGTAGTCATTGCGCAAAAAAGGCAGCACGGACGGCCAGGTTTTCCTGGCCGTTTTTGTTTGTCGCAACCGGCTCTGAGGAGCAGCCGCTACAATTCAGGCATTCCACTTACGTGCCCCGCCATGCGCATCGCTCTCTGTCTACTCGCCCTGTTGTGCGCGCCCGCGCTGGCCGCGCCGCCCCCTGCCGTACAGAGCCAGCCTCTGTCCAGTTTGGCCATCCACCCGCAGCGCGAGGCATCGGCCCAGGTCGTATCGCTCAACCTGGCGAAACTGTCGGCCGAACTCGCCGCACGCATCGACAGCATCCCGGTGGAGGCGGGCCAGCGCATCGCCAAGGGCGCAGTCGTCGCGCAGCTCGAGTGCGCCGACACCCGGATTGCCGCGCAGCGCGCGCAGGCCACGCTGGAATCGTCGCAAGCGCGCCACAAGCTGGCGCAACTGCAATTGCAGCGCAGTACGGACCTGGCCGCCCAGAACTTCATCTCCGGCGACGCGCTCGACGCCAAGAAAACCGAGGTTGCCGTGGTGGCGGCCGAAGTCAGGCTCGATACCGCTGCGCGCGCCGCCGCCCAGCGCGAGGTTGGCAAGTGCACGCTGCGCAGCCCCTTCCCCGCCATCGTCGAGGCCCGGCTGGCACAGGTGGGGGAACTCGCCAGCCCCGGCACCCCCATCGTGCAGCTGTGGGACACCTCGCGCCTGCAACTGGCGGTGCAATTGCAGGCCGACGACGCCGACCTGCTGACGCAGACTCAGCCCGTGTTCGTCAGCCAGGGCCGTGAATTTGCGGTGAAGCTGTTGCGCATCTCGCCCGCGATGAATCCCGCCAGTCGCACCCGCGAAGCGCGTTTCGGCTTTGCCCAGGCCGCGCCCGCGCCCGGCAGCAGCGGCGTGCTGCGCTGGCGCGACCCGCGTCCCTTCGTGCCGGCGGACTATCTGATCAGCCGCGCGGGACAGCTTGGCGTGTTTGTCGTCAGTGGCCAGAGCGCGCGCTTTGTTCCGCTTTCCGGCGCTCAGGAAGGACGCCCGGCATCGGCCGTGGCCTTGCCGGCCAATGCCATGCTGATCACCGACGGCCGCTTCGCCCTGCAGGACGGCATGGCCGTCACCCTGCGCTGAGCTCATGAGCCCGTACGCGCGTTTAATCACCAACCACCCGCTGGCGAATGTCTCGTTCGCGGTGATCCTGCTGCTCGGCGTGCTGGGCTATCTCGGCATGCCGCGCGAGCAGGACCCGGAAATCAATTTCAACTGGCTCATTGTGAACACGGTGCTGCCGGGTGCCTCGGCCGAGGACGTGGAGAAGAAGGTCACCGATCCGCTGGAGGAGGCGATCGGCACCCTGCCCGACATTCGCTTCGTCTCCAGCACCAGCCGCGACAATTCGTCGACCATCCTGGTGCGCTTCCGCGAAGTATCCGAACGCCAGTTCGACAAGCACGTCATCGACCTGCGGCGACTGGTGCAGAACAAATACAACAGCGACTTGCCCGACGACGCGAAAGAGCCCGACGTGCAGGAGCTCACCACGTCGAACGGCTTTCCGACGGCAATGGTGCTGTTGACCGGCCCGGCCAACGACGAGCGCCTGCGCCGCACGGCACGGCAGATCCAGGACGACATCGAGCGGCTGCCCGGGGTCGACCGGGTCATGGCAACCGGCCAGAACGATCCGGAACTGCGGATCGAATTCTCACCCTTTGAAGCCGCAGCGCGCGGGCTGACCGCCGCACAGATCGCCGATGCGGTGCGCGGCTGGTTTCGCGACACGTTTGCCGGCCGCGCACGGGTGGGCGAAGACGACTGGCTGGTGCGGGTGATCGGCCAGCAGGCCGACGCCGACTACCTGGGCCGCCTGACGGTGCTGTCACCGAAGCTAGGCTCTCCCGTGCCTCTGTCCGCGCTGGCGACGGTGGAAACCGCGCGCGCACGTCCGTCCAGCCTGGCATCCAGCAACGGCCAGCCGGCCGTGATCCTGGCCATCACCAAGAAAAGCAAGGTCAACACGCTCAACCTGGTGGCCGACATCAACCGCTACCTGGCCGAGCGCGAAGCGGCGCTGAAGCCGGGTGGCTTTTCCCTGCTGCTGTTCGACGAC
>JAABQU010000229.1 GCA_011391285.1 Thiobacillus sp. | reverse complement strand
AACCGGCACCGCGTCTAACGGTGACTCGAACGCAATGAAGAGGACACACGGGTTGCTACTGGCGCAGAAGCCATCGTGGGTTCGTTTGGCCGGGCCGTATCCATAGGTTCCCGGCTTGAGGATGGCCGTCTTCTGCCCGTCATAGGTGACATGAAGCTCGCCGGCAACCAGCACCATGCGCTCGGCAGAAGTATGCCAATGCAGCGGGATGGTCGACCTGGCGGGCACTTTGAAGAAAATGTCTAGGTTGTCTTTTGCCGGGTCGCCGTGAAGAACGGCGATCGCACATCCTGTGGGCAAGAACGCCGGACAAGGCCCCCACTTGAGCTGCGCATCATCGAAAGTCTGCGTCAGCGCCGGCTCAGAAATTGGCGCTTGCGCGAGGGCGACGGGGCTGGTCAGGCTCAATGAAAGCAACATGACTGCCGGGTATGACCGGTGAATGATGGCGTGGATATTCATGATGCCTGTCTCCTTGGGGTTGAACGCAGCGCGCGCGGTACGCGGCTGCGTGGGTTCGATATTTCAGTATTTCAGGTCACGCGCTGTGAACAGCCGCTTGGGCGCAGTGCTGAGAACGCGGGTCAGCACTGAATTCATGGTGCCGCAGTCATTGTCGAAACTGCCGTGGCTGTGGCTGACAGAGACACCCTGCTGGATGGCGGTGACTTCCTGGGCGGGGTCCAGCGGGATGCCTTTCGATACCACCAGCGCGGGGCGGCCGTTGACGGCACCACCGAACAGCTTGGAGAGTGTCTTGTCGGTGTCGATGCAGGCTTTCATCCCCAGGATCGGCACCTCGCGCCTGCCTTCGAAGGCGTTGGAGACGAGGTAGAGCAGCGATTTTCCATAGGGCCCCACGCTGTCGTCGCGCTCCAGCTTGTCCGACAGCAGATACAGGCTCGGCAGTGGGATGTGCCCCGCTTCCAGCCCGGGCAGCAGCAGCTGTTTGAAGGTGTCGGTGCGGATGGCAGGGGCGAGAAACTGCACGCTCTTGAGCGGTATGCCCAGGCTCGACAGCAGCGGCATGGCGTAGGCGGCGAAGATGCTGCCCGCCGAATGGCCGACGATGTGCAGTTCCCAGCCGGTTTTGTCGTGGCTGGCCAATTTCTTTTTGGCCAGCTCGACGTAGCTTGCGACAAGCTGGATGGCGCCGATGTTGTGCGGGTGGTCGGACGCCAGCCGCGCGTTTTCCTTCATTTCGCCCCACAGCCGGTGGCCTGCGCGGGCGAGCGTGAGTTCGAGCACGCGATCCTTGGCCTCGGTCAGGTTTTCCAGAAAGCCGCCGCCGGCGAGCTTGTCGGCTTCGGTGAACAGGTCCTTGAACAGGTTGGCGACGCTGGAAAGGAAATCGCTCTCCCACATGATGTGCAGCGGATAAATCTGGTTTTCGAGCATGACGTCGCGCATGGCGACGATGCGCTTGGCCGAGGCCGATTCGGAATTGAGGCCGCCGTGCAGATACAGCAGGATGCGGCGTTTCTTCCAGCCGCGGGTTTTGGCGGGGAGGGTTTCGCAGAACAGGCGTTCGATGTCGGACTCGGTGGTCCAGTATTCGCCGGAATCCGACAGCTCGCCGTTGTTGGCGACGTCGATGACGTAGGGCCGGATATCGGACAGCGGAATGGTGCGGCTGGCGCGCTGGATGCCGGAGGTGTCGATGGTTTTGTCGTCCGCCCACAGGTCCATCATCACCGGCACGCCGAGTTGTGCCACCCAGACGTCGGTGGCATGCATCAGAAAGTCTTCATAAGGCAGCAGTGCAAAGCCGCCGGCGCCCCAGCCGGGTCCCCAGGAATTCTGGATGACGAAGCCATGCGGGGTGTAGCCGACGATGGCGACAGCGTGGCCGCCGTCGGCGCTGCCGCTGCGCTTGATCACCGGCAGCTTGAGCGTGACCTTGCGGCCGCGATGCACATAGCTCACCGGCACCGGCTTGTCGCCCTTGCTGCTGCCCGGAGCGGCCCAGCCCGAATGCACCATCAGCGTGGCGTAGAGAATGCCGGTTTCGTTGAGCGCGGTATGCATGTCGCGCACGTTGTAGGGGCGGATGCGGTAATACGCGCCGCCCGGCGTCGCCATCGCCTGCTGGATGATGGCGTCGCTCATGTGGGTGATGCCGTGCTGGTCGTCTTTCCATGCCGAGCGCAGACATACGCCATGCTTGGCCCAGGCCTTGATCGCGCCGCGTGCGGAGGAGCCGTCGTAGGCCTCGCCGGGCCATTCGTCATAGCGTCGCGCCAGTTCGTACAACATGCGCGGGCTGACGACGGCGGTCAGCTTGCGTTTGCTGCGCAGAAAATTGACCACCGCCGCCAGCGCAAAGCCAGTGCAGGCGCCTTCGGTGCCCTGATCGAGAATCATCGCCGGCTTGATCAACGCGCAACTCACCAGCGTATCGGGCAGCGCAATCAGCGCCGGCTGGTAAAACCAGTCGCGCAGGTCGATGCGGTCGGGAAAGGCGTCGAGCCGCTGGCCGGTGGCTTTTTCGGCACTGGTCTTGAGTGGCTGGTCGGCGGATTTTGTGGATGCGTTTTTTGTGGTCATGAGGGTCTCCCGATTCGGTTTGGTCTGACAAATGGCTGTGGATACGCCTTCGCGGTTCAGGAGTGGAGCGTCGGCGTGCGATTCCGGGTCTCGTCACTGCCCTTGCCCAGACGCCACCCGCCGCCGAAAAACACCTGCTTGCACCACGCGAGCACAGCGGCATCGAGCGCACCGATCAGGGTTGCGAAGACCGGGTTCTCTTTGAGCCAGGCGACAAGATCGAGGGTATGCACCGCGCCGTCCTTTCTCACCCAGGCCAAGCCGGAAGCCTGGGCGCTTAACAGACCCGGCCGAAATCCGAGCGAGACCAGCCGCAACGTCGCTTCACCCTCAGCACAGCGCCCATCGGCCAGCCGGCCGGGGTTGGCGAGGGGCAGGCGTGAGCCTGCGGCACAGGCGTAGTCGGTGAATTGACTTTCCCGGCCTGCACGCATGCCGATGCCGAATGCGCCCAATGCCGCATCGCGCTGGTCGGCAGGCGCCAGCGCCAGGCGCGTGACATCCTCCCAGCCACGGCCCGCGGGGGTGATGCGCAGGCGGATTTCACTGCCTGCCGCAGCCAGCATGGAGAGCGGAACGGCGCCGCTCAGCACGGGCAGCGGCCGTCCGCCGAGGCGCAGCATCCGCTGTGGCGGCGGCGCGTCGGGTGACGGGTCACCGGCACTGATGGCGCTCACCGCGAGGCGCGCCCCATCGGCCCGCAGGGTGAGGGCAAGACCTGAGTCGCCAGCCTCGCGGGGCGTCTTGAGAGTCACGCGCGAGGCCTGTCCCGGGATCGGCACCACCGAGATGCGGAGGAAGGTCTTCGCCTTCTCCGCCCGGTCGGTGAGGAGGCTCACGGGATGGTCACCCGCGGGCAGGCTCAGCCGCGCGAGCGTCTGGTCAATGACGAATTCGGATGTGGCAGCGGCCTCGAACTGTCCCGCGTTTTCCAGCATGACCGGTACCGGCAGGCGGCTCAGGACGTAATGACATGCGCCAAGCGCGACGAGCGCGGTGAGCGCGAGAACCTGTTGCCCCCCGCGTTGCACGAGCCAGGCCAGGCGCTGCGTCACCACTTGACGTCCACCCAGTCCGGCGACCAGGACACCACCCAGTCACCTTCCTTGACCGAACTGCGCCAGGCGCGAACGTTGAGCACGTGAAGGCCCTCGGAGACTTCGCCGTCTTTGCCCTTGCCGTCCCAGATGCGCGGCTTGTCACGTCCGATCCAGGTGTCGCGCGTCAGTTCGCCGAGGTCATCCTTGTTGACGCGCTCGACTACTTGGATGATGCCGTCGCGGTTTTCCAGCCGGGCGAATTCGGCGACGACCCGGTTGAAGTCCGAGCGCGAATGGAAGCTGTAGCGTGCTTTTCCGAAGCGTCCGATGCGCACTTCCGGCGGGCCGAAGCTGACCTGGTCGATGGCCACCGAGCCGACCGCCTTTTCGCCCATTCCCATTCCATTGATCCGTAGCGGCGCGGGCATTTCCGCACCCGGCTGGTCCTTCACCGAATGCACCGAAATCACCGCTGCCTTGGGCTCGGCGCCGAATGACTCGGGCAAGCGGAAGATGTCCTGCGCCGGGCCGTTTGCCTTGAGGTTGTAGACGAAAGGCGCTGATCCTTGCACCTTCATTTCGATCCTCAGCAGAGCCTGGCGGGCGTCGTAATAAATGACGAAGGGCGCGCCGCCCTTGCCAGCGCTTGCATGACGAGCCCGCTCATGGAGTACTGGTCGGGGATTTTCGGCCCCAACTTGGCGAGTTGTGCGGCGTCGCCGGGTGCGGTCGAGGTCGCCTTGTCCTTGCCGCAGCCAGTGAAGAGGCAGGTGAGGTCGATGAAGGGGACGATTTTGACGCCGCCACCTCCACCGGACGGCGTCCTATGCTCGGGCGCAGGTTGGGTTTCAGTCGTGGAGGCATCAGCACCAGCATCAGCGCTGTCGGTCTGGCCCCAGTCAGCTCCCGCAAGGGAGCTCGCGAGCACGCCAGCGAGGGCGAGGCCGGCAGCACGGCGGAATCGCTGCCAGCGAAATGCACAGATTGTTCGACGGGCTTGCATGTTCTCTCCTTCCAATTCTTCGGGCCGTACTGGCCATGTGCGTTCGATCGGTCGCTTCAGCTTCTAAAGCGTCTTCAGATACTCGAGCAGCGCGGCCTTGTCCGACGCCGGCAGGCTGGTGCCAAAGTCGTGTCCCTGATTGCTGTTGCCGCGCAAGCGCGTGTCGAGTGGCGTGCCCGCGCGTTCGGCTGTCGGGCCCTGCACGACGAAGCCGACGCGTTCCGGGTCGTAGACGTCGTAGCCGCGCCAGAAAATCTGCGGGCGCTGGGCGGGCGGCGTCAGCAGGTCGGAAAGGCTCGGCACCGAGCCGTTGTGCAGGTAGGGCGCGCGTAGCCAGATGCCATCGAGGAACTGCGCGACGTAGCCGGTCAACGGGGCTTCGACCAAGCCCTTTCTTTCGATCCCCATGTCCTTGACTACCTGGTTGGCCTCGATCGCCGCCTGCTTGCCCCAAGTGTCGATGCGGCCACGGTCGGTGCCGATTTCGTTCAATGGAATCACCGTGCCGGTGCGGCTGCTGGCGTGGCAAGCGGCGCAATGGGTGTCGAACACCGCCTTGCCTTGCGCCGCACGGCTGGCGTCGATGGGGAAGGGGTATTTCGGCGCCGGCTTGTTCTTCAGATAATCGACCAGCCAGTCGATCTGGCCGAGAAAATCGGCCTTGTCCTTCGGCTCCGCGCCCATCAGCCCCAGCGCCGAATCGATGACGACCGAATACGGGTCGTGCGAGTCTCCGGCGAAGTTCATGCGGTGGCTCTTTTCCGGCTGGTATTTCTTCAGGTTCCAGATCGATGGCATGTCGGTCGGGCCGAAGCTGTCGTCCATCGGCCAGCGGATCATGAAATATTTGGTCAGGTTCATCGCGTCGTCGCGCCCGCGTCCCCACTCGGGAAAGTCATGGCGGTAGATCCATTCGAACTGGCTTTCGCGTTCGGTCAGGCGCTTTTTGGTGATCGGAATGATCAGGTAGCGGTAGGCCAGGCGGTCGATGAAATCGAGGTCGGCGGCGAGGTTGATCTCGGCCATCAGGGTGTCGGCGTTGAAGCGCGGGTCCTTGGCGCAGTCGACTAAAAATCGAAAGAAAGCTTCGAGGTCGAGCGTGTGGTTGGGGCCGGTGACGACCAGCGTCGGCGTCTCGTCGGGCTGGCTGCGATAGCTCGTCACATGGCAGGAGGCGCAGGTATTGGCGACGCGATCAAAGCCGATGCGCCGCTTGGAAAATCCCACCGGCAGTTCATGGCCCTGTTCCCACACCACGCCGAAGCTGGCGTAGCCGATGCCCGGCTTGGGCAGTTTGTCGGGAAAGACGCGCGGCAGCACGTAGAAAATCCAGTAGGGGATGCCGGCGTCGTTCTCCGCGCCGATCGAGCCGTACTTGAAGCGCTCGTCCGGGTTCGCGAACTGCGCCGCGCCGTGGTCGCGCAGGAAGCGGTCCCAGCCGACGAATCCGAGGACGATGGCCAGCACCAACAGGACGAGTCCGCTGAGGATGAGCCAGCGCGGGCATTTGCATAGGGTTTTCATGTGAGCCTCCTTGCCGGTGCGGTCAGTTATTTCGGCACAAAAAAGAAGTCGCCCGCCTCGTGTCCGGCGTGTTGTATCGGCGCGTATTCAGGAACCTGCTCGAAACGGTAACGATCGGCCGCGTAGGCGACCCGGGCTGCCACTTCGCGGTACAGGTGCTGCGTTTCGAGCACGTCGGTATTGGCGGCGAGAACGTCGAGCATGGCCTGGGCGAAGACGGAATGTTTGCCGCTGCCGGAATCGAGTACCGGTGCTAGCCCGCCCGAGGTGAGCACCGTGCGGGAACGCTTGGTGGCCATCAGCTTCAGCCAGTGCTGGCGATCTTTGTCGGACGTGTCGGCGCCGATTCGGGCCAGGGCGGAACGGGTGAGCGCGCCGGAATAGCAGGAATCGGCGATGACCAGCACCTGCTTGGCGGGGAAGATGCTGACGTGATCGGTGATCTCGACGTTGGAAATCCAGTTCGCCGGATTGTTCTTTTCGGCGTCGCTCGGCAGCCACTGGCCGCGCACGATGGCGCCGCCTTCAAGCAGGGTGCCATGGCCGGCGAAATAGAGCAGGAAGTTGTCGTTGTCGCCAAGCTTCTGGTGATAGGCGGCAAGCGCCGAGATGACCTGATAGCGCGTGGGATTGACGAGCAGTTGAACGTCGAACCCATAGCGCGACTGCAGTATTTTTGCCAGCGCCTTTGCGTCCTCGACTGGCGATTTGAGCTTGGCGAGTTGCCTGTCGCGATAGCTGTCGACGCCTATCACCAGAGCATGAAAGCGGCCAAAATCGACCGGTGGCGGAGCCGGACGCAGGTCGGCCGGCGGCGCTGCGGCCTGGGGCAGCAGACGCAATTCGAGGGCGGCGCGTTTGCCCTGGCGATCCACCGCCACCAGCTTCAACGGCAGGGGCTGGCGCCCGATCCGCGCCTGGGTCTGGAACAGACCGTTTGCCTGGGTGGGTTGCTTTTGGCCATTCACGGTCAGGCTCAAGAGTCCGGCGGGCGCCATGACCTGGCCGACGATCTCGCGGGTCGAATCGGGCGTGACCGGAATGTCGTTCGCGCCACGCGTGGCGAGCAGCGGGGGCTCGATCAGCTCGATGCTGGGGCCTGCGAACAGCGCCGCTGCCGGTGCCGCGGCCGGTTGCGCCACGCGCTCGTCGCGTCTGGCTTTGGACGCCGTGGCTGGCCTCGCCTCGACCGTCCCGCTGTCGAGCGCGACCGCACCGGGCAGCCCGGTCGCCAGGCGATACCATTTGAGCGCCTCGGCCGGGTCGCGCGCCACCCCCAGCCCCTTTTCATAGAGATGCCCGAGATTGATCTGCGCCCGGCTGTCGCCCTGTTCGGCGGCGCGGCGATACCAGGCGGCGGCGAGCGCATAGTCGGGCGGCGTGCCCATGCCCTTTTCGTAAATCTCGCCGACGTAAGCCTGCGCAGCCTTGTCGCCCGCTTCGGCCTGCGGCAGCCAGACCTTGAGTGCGCTGCCAGTGTCGGCGCGGTCATACAGCACATATTCGCCGCCGCGGATTTCGCAGTCGCTTGCCGTGGTGCGCACCGGGCGGCGGGCCGAGAGGTAGGTCACCATCGCTCCCAGCTTGCGCACCTGGCCCGGCAACAGGCAGTCGACCACCTGCGGCACGGCAGGCGCCGGTTGGGCTGCCGGCGTAGCCAGCAGGCAACCCAACGCCACCGCCAGTGTCGCCCACACACGCATCAGAGTTCCTTCCTGAGCCCAAGCAGCAAGCGGCTGCGCTCAAGCTCGCTATGTCCCATCAGGGCTTCGACCTCGATGAAGCTCATCCAGCCATGCGGCATGAGGAACTGCGTGCCCGCGCCAAGGTGAAAATAGTTGCGGTCGGGTTCCTGGCCTGCCGGCGTGAAGATCGTGTTGGCGTCATCCAGCACGAAGGACGTGCTGACTTCCTGCGGATCGTTCTTGAATTCGTGTTCGTACTCCAGTTTGAAAAAGGGGACGAGCACGCCCCAGCTATAGCTTTGCGTCATGCCTGCGCGCAGCCCCAGGGTGGCGGTCAGCGAACTGCGGTCGGCATCGTCATAGCGCATGGCCAGACCCGTGGCGGTCAGCTCGCTCTCGCTGTAGCCGTCGACGGTCGAACGAGCATAGGTCAGCCGCGTATACGGTACGAGGCTGGACGCGCCGCTGGCCAGCTCGTATCCAGTGCCCAGGCTCAGCCAGTAATTGCTGCCGTCGGTTTCGCCTGCGGTGTTGACCGGGATCAGCGCGCCGCCACCTGTTGGCTGGTAATACACGCTGCGGTTGAATTCGTAGTCGCTCCAGCCGTAGCCCGCCGCTGCTTCGACGTACAGCGCGTCGTTCAGGTTGTGCGCGCCAAACACCAACAGCGAGAGGGTGTCAGCGTCGGATTGGCCTTCGCTGGGTTGTGAACTCAGGCCCGCCAGATCGGGGGCGAATTCGGAGCGGCTGCGTTCGTAAACCAGAAACCCGCCCACCACCGTGTGCGACGACAGGCGTTTATCCAGTCCCAGTTGCACGCTGTAGGCATCGCCGTCGTAGCCACGCTCGAGCGTGCTGGAGTCGCGTTCGAACCAGCTCGCGCGGCCGTTCAGCAACAGGCTGAACGGGCCGATCTCGAGCTTGCCGCCAGAGGGCTCGTCCTGTGCCAGCTTGCGCGCCTGATCCAGTACCCCTTCGTTGCTCGCCAGCGACTGGGTGGGGGCGAGCGAGTCTTCGCTGGCGCCGGACAGATTGGACTGGACGCACACCGGCGAAGTCGGGAAGTTCGCACAGATGCCCGCCGCTGCCGTGTCCACCGTGTCCTGAAACGCCGGATTGGCGGCCAGCGCATAGGGTGCCATCAGCGTGGTGGCCGCCAAGGCGGTCAGTCGTATGGGTGAAATGGGTTTCATGGTGTCCTCCTGGTGGTTGAAATCAGGGTTGTGTAAATCAGACCCCCGGCTTTGCTTGGGCACGCGTGACATAAAATGCGCCCATGGCGAGCGAGGCCAGGCTCTGCACGGCGGCGAGCCACAGTTGTGATGACTGCAGCCAGGCGGTGAGCCCCTGTGCCGAATAGGGGTGGAGCAGAAAAAGCCCAGCGATCAGGAGCAGGTAAAAGCCCGACAATCCGGCGGTGAGCCAATACATGAAAGGGTCGGTCGGCTGGTCGGGCACGCCGCCCGCACGGGTATCGGCGACCCAGACGCCGACAATGAGTGAAAGATTGGGCATGACCGTGGGTAGGAACCAGGCCCAGACCGCGCCCGCAGAAGGCGAGTTCAGGCTGAGGCCAAACACGAACAGAAACAGGGCGGCCGCGCCGGCGAACCAGATCAGGGCAAGACGTTTTTTGGCGGTCAGGACAGTCATTGTTCGAGCGCCCCCAGGATTTTTGCGCGACGCAAATGGGCGTCCCCGGTGAGGTTGCTGGACGCCTTGAATTCCGCCGGCTGGCCGACGCCCCGGGTCTCGAATTCGTAGATCAACGCGTGCGCCTGAAAGCGGTCGTCATAGGCAATGGGGCGCATCGCATCGGGCAGCACCGGCAGGCCTTCGTGCGGCCAGGCCAGCGCGGCAGCAGCGCTGGGCGATTCGGTACCGGTGACGAGCGGCGTCGGGGTGACGATGAAAACGATGACGCGGAAGTGGCCGCGCTCGGCATCGAACAGCGCACGCAGGTATTCGTTCAGGTCGAAGCGGGTGAGGGGTTGGTGTGCGACTTGCCAGCGTTTGGGCTCGGCCATCGAGCGGCCGTCTGGGTAAATGCGCTCAAGCCGGGTGGCGAGCGCAAAACCGCCGGGCACGCTGTAGTAGCTGTATTCCACATAGCCGTTGCTTTCCAGCGCCGCCTGCAAGCGGCCCGAAACGTATTCCAGCGTGGGCGCCGCCGCAGTCCCCGTGAGCAGGTGCCGCGCAAGCGTGCGCCGGGTCGATGGGCGCGGTGGCG
Source organism: Thiobacillus sp. (assembly GCA_011391285.1). The sequence goes on along the minus strand of JAABQU010000229.1, from coordinate 12,994 downwards.
GCCAGGCAAAGGCTGGGGTCGCATCGCCATTGGCGGCGGGAGGAGCTGGCTTGGGCGCGGCTGTGGCGCCCCGCTGCTCGGGCAGGATGCCGCAGGGCGTGCCGCGCGTGTCCAGGCGCGCGTCACGGTAGCGAACCAGGGCGAGCAGTTCGGACTGCGCGTCGCGCGCAAAGCCGATGGCTTCGTCATTGGTGAGGCACAACATTTCCTGGCCCGGGGCCGCTGCCAGTTCGAGCTCGATGGCGTAACAGTCCCGCGTCCCTTCCGGCGCCTGCCAGGTGCGGCTGCTCGCATCGCGGCTGTCGAAGCGCGCAACTTCCTTTCTGCTGTCCGCTTCCAGCACGCGCACCTGCGCTGCCTCGAAAAAGTGGACCTGGATTTCGGGGCGCTCGTTATCGCGCGGGCACAGCACAGCCCCGGCCATCGCGGACATCTGCGACAGGCATCCAATCAACAACAACAGACATGACAGGGGGGTGGACATGGCGTCAGAACGTCTTCAGGTATTCGATCAATGCCCACTTGTCGGCAGCGGGCAGCGTGGTGCCGTAGGCGGCACCTTCGTGGCCGGCGTTGTGGTTGCCGGGAATGCGGGTGTCGAAGGCGAACAGGGGTTGGCCCCGGCTCTCGGGCTGGTCGGCGACAAAACCGAGCCGCTGCGGGTCGTACAGATCGTTGCCGCGATAAAAGAGTTGGGGTCGCTGCGCGGCGGGTTGCAGCAGATCCCACAGCGTCGGCACCGAACCGTTGTGCAGGTAGGGCGCGCGCAGCCAGAGGCCGTCGAGCGGCGCATTGGCGTAGCCCCAGGTCTTGCGGAAATGGCGGAAGCGGCGTGCCGGGTCGGCTGAATACAGCATGCCCTGGTTTTGCGCGAGTTGCAGCGTGTAGGAATCGAGGCGCCCACGGTCGGTGCCGATGGCGCTGAGTGGCGTGACCTGGCCGACGTGTGCGCCGGAAAAATCGCTGCCGCTTTTGCCGTGACAGGCGGCGCAGCTTTGCGCGTAGAGCGCTTGTCCACGCGCGGCGAGTGACGGGTTGATCGGGTAAACCTTGCCGAATGCCGGCGGCGTGGCGCTGGCGATCCACGCCTCGATGCGGGCAATAGCGGCGTGGTCGATCAGCTTCGGCGTCGCGCCGGTGCCGAACGCGGCCGACAGGTTGCGTTCCTCGACGCGGCTGTTGTTGCCGTCCCAGTGTAGTTGCATGCCCTGTTTCTTGCCCTGGTTCCAGATCGCCGGAAAGTCCGATACGCCGACCAGTTCCTCTGGCGGCAAGTGCTCGAACGGCACGCCGAAAATGGCCTTGGCCGAGTTGAAGGTGTCGACCCGCCCGGGCCCCCAGTCGTCCTGTTGATGGATGAAGCGCAGGCGACCGAGCAGGCCGGCGACGCCGTCGCGCATCAGGTGGACGCCGAGCGGATAGACCACCCACTGGTCGAGCAGGCCGAGGCCGCCAGCCTTTTCTTCGATGCGCGGCACCACCTGCGCCGGAGTGAAGCGGCGGTCGTTGACGCATTGCTGGACGAATTTCTGGAAGCGCATCAGGTCGAGTTGATTGGCCGGCATGCCGGCGACCAGCAGCGGCTTGGCATTGGGCGAGGTGCGCACGGTGGCGGTGTGGCACACCGCGCAGTTGAGGAACACGCGGTCGATGCCCATATGCCGGCGTTTCGACATGCCCACCGGCAGATCGCGCCCCTGCTCGTAAATGAAACCGAGCGAGGCATAGCCCTTGCCCGGCAGCAGGTCGGGGCAGACCTCGGGCAGCACCTGCCACATCCAGTAGGGGAAGCCCATGTTGCGCTCGCCGCCGGTCGAGCCGTACTTGAAGTGTTCAACCGGGTCGTTGTAGGTGACCGGACGGTCAGGCAGAAAGCGGATCGCGGCCCCCAGCGCAGCGAGCGCGAGCAGGAGCAGCAGCGCCCACAGAAAGAAGCGGCAGACGGAGCAGCGGGCGGCGGACGGGATCATTGCGCACGCTCCGCATAACTGGACGGCGGCAGGCAGGGACGCAGCTGCGCATAGGGCTGGCGCAGCAGGCTGGCCGGGTCCTGGCTGCGCAGGCGGCTGGCGACAATCCGTTTCAGCGCCGCGAGCTCGGGCGACGCTGCCCAGTGCGCGGGATCGATTCCGCGGCTGGCGAGCGCTGTGGCTGGCGGCATCGGCGGCTTGCTGCGCGCGGCTTCCGGGATGCCCGCCATGCTCAGGCGGACAAACATGCGCGGCGCGCAGTGTTCGAGTTTGGCCTCAACCTCGGCCGGGCTGCCACGCAGGAAGTTGGGCGGATGCGGCAGCGTGGTGTCGTGGCAGCTGGCGCAATGGGTGCGGAATGGCGCGACGAGTGGGCCGGCTTCGGCTGACGCCGAGGCAGGTTCCAAACGTGCAGGCGACAGGCTGAGCGGACGGATTCGGCGTGGCGCACCGAGTTCGGCCAGCAGGGTATCCAGCAGATCGTGGCTGAACGGGCGGGCGGCCAGTGCACCGCGCGTGCGCAGGCGTTCGAGTGGGGCGGACAGGTCGGCCGCTTTCAGCTGTTTCACGGCATTGGCGTCGAGCATGCCGGCCAGCCCGACGATGAAGGCGGTCTTGTCCGGCGCATGCCAGGTGTCGAGCGGCGGGCGCAGCAGCAGCGGGTCGTTGGCCGGATCCTGCAAAGCGGCGAGTGGATCGCGGTTGGGTAGGTCGGGATTGGGGAGGGCAAGGCCATGCGGCCAGCGGGTTTTCCAGCCTGAATCCAGCGTCGGCAGTGTGCCCGGCGCGGGCAGCGTGCCGCTACGTGCATAGTCGAGTGCTGCGGCGAAGGCCTGCATGCGGCAGCGGTCGCCAGCTTTGCCCTGACCGCAGCCTGACTGCCACAGCGTCTGCCAGACCGAAAACAGATTGGCACGGTCGGTCGCGCTATCGATGAAATACGCGATGTCGGTGCCAGTCAGCTTGACCTGATAGAAATCGCTGCGCGCGTCGCGCAGGCGGGTGGCAATCGCCGGGTTGGCCGGCGTTTCGTCCCACAGCGGGCGGGCAAAGATGGGCGCGGCATTCTGGTGGCAGGCGAGGCACAGGCTGCGCCGCGCGTAGTACAGCTGCGGTATCTTGCCTGGCTGATAATCCCGCACCACCTGGAATTCGAAGCGGCCGGCGGCATCGTTGTAGCTGATGGCCTCGATCACGCCTCCTTTTTCGTGAAAGCCGAGGAACAGCCGGTCTTTCAGGGGCGGGATGCCGGGCTTGCTGGTGCCGTCGGCGGCGGCGACCACGCGCGGAAAGTGGAAGTAATCCGGCGCCCCTGCCTCACGCTGCAGCGAGCGGCCGAGCGGGATCAGTGTGACCTTGAGCGGTGGCAGGCCGCCGGCATCGGTCTGCATCTGGCGGTTGATCAGGTTCACCAGCCGGGGAAACGGGTACGGCACCGGAGCGTTGCCGATCAGCAGGTCGAAGCGCGAGCGCCCGACCGGCGGCAGATCAGGCTGCGCCGGTTCCGACAGGCTCTGGAGCGGAGACATCATCAGGCACATGGCGAGCACCATCTGCAGGGACAGGATGCGCGGCGCATGGCGCATCAGTCTGCCGGCCCATACACCGCACAGCCTGCGGCAGGCAAGGCAAGCCACACGGCGTGCCAGTCGGGATGCGGTGACGCGACGTCGAGCGTGCTGCCAATCCGGGTCGGGTCGCTGCTATACAGGCAGATCAACTGGCTCCCGGGCGGGCTCAGGTCGTGGTCCAACCCCACCCAGGCGGCCTGTTCGCTGGTGTCGTCGGTGTTGATCGCACACAGCCATTCGCGGTCGGTGAACAGCCGCGACCACGCCACCACCGAGCGCAGTTCGCCGCCGATCAGGCGCGGCTCGCCAAAATCGTGGCCGTTGCCGGAAATCGCGCGCAGATACTGGCGGCCGCGGCGCAGCGCCAGGTGCTGCCGGCGCACGGCGAGCAGGCGCGCAAGCCCGACATAGATCGGGTGGTTTTCATCGAAGCAGTGACGGCCGCGCGAACGGAAGGCGCCAAAGTCGCCGCCGAACATCGCCTCGCGGATGTAGCGGTCGTTGCCGCCTTCACCGTCAAGACCCTGCTCAGAACCATAGTAAATACAGGGTATGCCGAGCGTCAGGGCGTTGAGCGCCAGCGCATTGAGCGCGAGCCGCGTTCCACCGCCGGCGCAAAAGCGAGCCTTCTTGTTGCCCTTGCGCACCTGGTCGTGGTCGTCGTAGAGCGTGACGACCTTGTTGCGGAACCAGGTGTGCGAATCCTTGCCGATGTCGAACGAATTGCGGAACAGGTCGAAGTATTCCGCTGGGTTGCGCTGCCCCTTGACCAGATATTCGAGCTTGTCGGGGATGTCGTCGATGCCGAGCGCGGCGTCGAGTCCGGTGGTTTCACGCAGGGCAAAGGCGTTGCCGCGGCCGCCGGTGATTTCGCCGATCAGGGTGAAATGTTCTTTGCCGATCGATTGTGCGAACTCGTGGATGCAGGCGGTGAAATAGCGCGTCGCGCCGGGGTCCATGTGCTTGACCGTGTCGACCCGGAAGCCGTCGAGGTCGGCATAGGCGATCCAGTACTGATAAGCGTGGGTGAGCGTTTTTAGCGCGGGCGAGACGCGGTAATGGTCGACCACGCCGTCACCGAGCCGGATCTCTTTCAGGTCGAGGAAATCGCCTTCGATGAATTCCGGATACCAGTCCCAGTTGTTGATGCGGCCGAGCCGGGAGAAACTGTTGCCGTCTTGCAGTTCACGTGGCCACACGGCAGCGTCAGGGTCGCTCACCGGCTGGCCGTACGGCAGGCTCGGCTGGCCGGTTGCGTCGTTCCAGCCTGCGACCGAATAGGGACGGCCGTCCCAGCGCGGGTCCATGCCGTGCCAGGTCGGGTAGCGGTCGGCGGCGTAGGTGAACACCGGGCCGGCATGGTTGAGGATCACGTCGAGGATCACATAGATGCCCTGCGCATGCGCCGTGGCGACCAGGTCGCGCAGGTCTTCGCGGCTGCCGAAACGCGGGTCGATGGCGAGGAAATCCTGCACCCCGTAGCCGTGATAGGCGTCGCTCCAGGGGGGCTGCTTGAACACCGGGCTCACCCACAGCGCACTGACACCGAGCCGCTTCAGGTAGCCGATTTTGCTCATCGCGCCGCGCAGCGTGCCGCCGACAAAACGTGCCCCCGCATCGCGCCAAGTCGCCGCGTCGGCTTCGGAGCCAACGGCGTTGCCGTGGTCGGCGGATTGCAGCAAGGGCGTGGCGCCGCCCAGCGCCAGGTTGCCCGCGTTGTCGCGATAACCCGCCTCGTTGCCGTCGGAAAAGCGATCCAGCAGAAAAAAATAAAACACCTGGTCCTCCCACGCCGCCGGCGAGGGATGGAAGGACCGCTGGGTGAGCGAGGCAAAGTCGATGTCGGCAAGCGTTTGCATGGGGAACCTCAGCGACTGGCGACGGCACGCGTCTGGGTGCCGCTCCAGCACTCGTCCTTGACCTGGCCGATCTCGAATTCGGCGCGGCCGGCTTGATCGAGGTCCTTGTTGTACAGGACGAAGTTGAGGATGAAGGCGTGGTCCATGTAGGCGCGGCCGAGGTAGAGCCCGGGCCGCACCATGCGGATTTCGTCGCGCACCTTGAGGCCGCGTCGGCCCGCGAGGAAGTCGGGCCTCTCGCGGTAGCCGCGAATGTCGTCGGTGAAGGCGTAGTCGATGATGATCGATTCGCGGCGCGAGTCGATCAGGCTTTGTCCGCAGTAGAGTTTGGCGGGGAACAGCAGCCAGGCGTCTTTGCCGTCAACGTCGATCTTGGGAATGTCGCCGGGGCCGATCACCGGGCGCAGCGCGGCGAGATCCTGGATGCGGTTGCGCAGCACTTTTTGATCGCGATAGAACACCTTGCCTTTCCACAGGGTTTCGCCTGCGGTTTCGAGCAGGTTGCCCTTGAAGTTGACCCCCAGCCCCTTGAGGCCGCCGATGATTTCGGCGGCGCGCAGCTTGCCCGAGCTGCCGCGTGGGAAAACGATTTCGCCGTCAAACGCGCCGTTGGGGATCGGCCCGGAACCGAGGCGCGCATACAGTTGGTCGAGCTCTTCCTGTTCCAGTCCGGCCAGATATTTCGGCGTGATCTTGACGAGTTCCTTAAGCGGAATCGGATGCTCGTATTCGACCTGCGCGAAATCGGGTTTGCTGGCGTAGGTGTCGCCGTAGGGGGCGAAGGCAATGTCGGGGTTGCCGGTGAACCAGCCCTGGGTCCGATCGCATCCTGACAGGCCCAGGACTGCCGGCAGCATAAGCAGCACGATGCACACCAGGCGCAGCGCATCATTGCTTGTAATGACGCGGCGCGGCCTGAGGCCGTAGCCGCAGCACATGGGATCGGGTGTGTGTTCCTGTCGCAATGGAGTATTCATGGCGATCTCCCTTACAGCGTCGCCAGAAAGGCGATCAGTGCGTTCTTGTCGGCGTCGCTGAGGTCCTCGCCGAAGCGATGGCCGTCGTTCTCGATCTCCGCGCTGCATGACGAGTAGACCTGCCACAGCGCCGGGGTGCGGGCGCGCGCCTCTTTGACCACGTCGACCAGGCGGTCGGGGTCGGAGACGATAGCCTTGCCGATTGCCTGCATCTCGGCTGCGAGCTTTTTGGCGTCACTGGCAGGTAACACGGTGGCGAGCCGCGCTTCGAGCTCTTTCGGTTTCAACTTCGCGCGCACCAGGTCGACGATGAAATCCTTGTGGCGGAAGTTGCCGACGTTGCCCGCGGTGGCGCCGGCCGGCACCCGCACGGTGAAGCCGACCAGGCGTTTTTCCTCCTTGCCGTCGAAGATGCGCGGGCCAATGTCGAGCACGATGTCCTGGTCGACCTTGGTCGCCTTGGGGATGCGCTTCGCCGGATTTAGCAAGTCCTGCATTGACGCGACATACAGCTTGAAGCGGCCGTCGACCGAGGGGTCGTATTTCCAGCATGCTGGCTGTTTGTCCTGTGCCAGCGGCGGGTTGCCGGGTTTCGTTGTATCTACGTAGCTGGAGCGGTAGAGCTCGTAGGGATTCGCCTTGTCACCGCCCCAGCCGCACAGTTCGGGGCCGACCGAGTTGTTGTGCAGGAAGGGCGCGTGCGCCCACAGGTTCACCAGCGAGACGTTGCGGTAATAGCCGCGTCCGCCGTCGTGCGGTTCGAGGATGCCGGACACGGTCTTGCGCGCGTGGTAATCCTCGTTGGCGAACTGCTCCCAGACGTGGCCGCGCATATGGTTGGAGTGCAGCGAGCGGCAGCGGTAGGTGCCGATTTCAGTGACCGGTGTTGGCACGTCGTTGCCCAGCCAGTCGGCGCGCAGACCGCTTTTGCTGTCGATGGCGCGGAAATCCACCGTCTCGAACGGCGGCTTGCCACTGGAATGGCAGCGCGCGCAGTTGGCGACGAACACCTGCTGGCCGCGTGAAACCGAATCCTTGCCGAAATGGCTTTCAAGGTCGCGTACCAGTTCCGCTTGAGCGTAAGGCGTGCCCCGCTGGTTGGCGCGCGCCTCGACGAGGTCGCGTGCCTGGCCTTCGGGCGCAGTCAGGAAGAAGTCGAGCAGGTTGGGTAGACGGTCCTCGATGGCGCGGAAGTTGGGACAGTCGCGCCGGCACTGGCCGATGTCGAACGGCGTCTGGCCGAAGTTGCGCGCCTGCGGGTCGAGCTGGCGCAGGTCGGTGAGGTGGTTGACCCAGCACTGCTCGGCGCACGAACCGATGTTGAAGTACACGCGCTGGATTGCGCCAAGCGCACCGATCGAGTCGCCGCCGCCCTTGAGAATGTGATGCACCGTTTCGGCTTTCACGCTTTTTTCCCAGCACTTGCCGGGTTTGCCGGGCTCGCACCAGCAGGTGGATTCTTTTGCGCCGGCCGGGCACGCGGCGGCCTTGCGCCAGCGGTTGACCTTTTCGCCAGCAAAGGTCGGGCGCTGCGCGGTGTTGATCAGCGCGTTGATGGTGCCCGCGTTGTTGACCTGGTCGTTGGGAATCGCCGAGGTGTCGGAGGTGCCGGGGCGCGCGTGGGCGAAGATCTGCCACAGCAGGTCGTCGTGCGGCATGCCGGAAATGAGGATTTCGGACACGCGGATGTACTGGTTGCCGACTAGGCCGGAGAGGTTTTCCCACTTCGGATGTTCGGGGTCAGCCGGCGGCTTGGCCGGGTTGAAGGCGACGTGGCACGATGCGCAGGCGGTGCCGATCAGGAAGGGCGGTTCGACCGAGGCGTCGGCCAGTTTGCGCACCTTGTGGTCGGCGCGGGCAGGGTCGTTCGACAGTTTGCGGTTGTAGCCTTCCCAGGTGCCGAGGCGGCCGTTGACCTGCTTCCACACCGCCGCATCGAAACGCGGATTGGGGAATTTGCGGAAGCCGAGCGCGCCGGTGGAGGTGCCGAACGCGAGGTTGCAGCTGTCCTCGCGGCCTGTTTGATGGCCATCGGGATCGCTCGCGGCGGCGCTGGCGTCCTTGAAGTCGCACGCCGGGTCGCGGTAACCGGGTTTGCCGACGAATTTCAGCAGGCTCTCATCACCCGGGCACCAGTCGAAGCCGTAGGTTTCTTCGTAGTCCTTAGCCGGGCAGCCGTCGGAGCCCGGTTTGCAGCAGCCAGGGTCATTGATCAGGCCCCAGGTCTTGAAGCGGGTGTCGCGGGCGTCGCCACGCAGCACGCCGTACCAGTCGATCAAAGCGGTGACGCGCTGCTGGAAGGTATAGGTGTGAAAGCGTGCGTTGCCCGCAGTGGCCTTGAACCAGATTTCACGCCCGGAGCGGGCGGACGGCGACAGGCCCGCCTCGGCTTCGTGGAAACCGGCGTCACTATATGGCGATGCCGCATCCTGCATGGCGAGTGAGAGCGGGTCGGCTGCGGCGGCGGCAGGCGTGCTTTGCACCATGCCGGATGGAGGCGGCAGGACGGCGCGTGCCGTTTCGGGCTGCTGGGTGAGCCAGGCTAACAGGGCGAGGGTGGATACACTGAAAATGCCAAGCCAGATTGATTTTTTCATGGTGCTCTCCTGAGTTGCAGGACAGACTGCCCTGAACCTTAGTCAAGGATGCTGCGCATTCAAGTCGCCTCGTCACGCCGTTCGCGCAGGATTTCACACAGCCACGGCAGGATCGGTCCGCTGTCGCTGGCCAGCTCCTGACGCTGGGTGGCCTCGATCAACGCCGCCTCGAACACGGCCTTGCCGATGTGATGCCCGAGCTTGCGGTAGCTCTCGAACTGCGATTCGTCGAACCATTGGTCCCGCGTTGATTCGTGCGGAAAGCCGGGATGGGTGCACTTGTAGTTCAACAGGTCGGCGGGTTCGGTGCCGGTGAGGTTCGGCTTGATATAGATCAAATAGGCTACGACCGGCTGTTCTGGGTCGCCCTCGCTGGGCGGGTAGATCACACGTCCGACAGCGGAGTAGCCGTTCTTCAGGTCTTCGGCGTGAATGTCGATGACCACGCCGAAGTCGGCGTAGCACTTGCGGATGGCGTTGCCGAGATCCTCGAAACGGCTGTTGCCGTCTTCGCTGGCGTCGATGGCGACGATGCAGGTGCAACGCCGCCGCACCAGTTCGTAGATGCCGAGGTTCTCGAAATGGCCGCCGTCTGACAGATAGACGAATGGCGAACCATGCTGGGTGTGGCCGAACAGCTCGCTCAGCAGGTAGATGCCGCCGAACGGCGGATCGTGTTGCGTCCAGTGGTTTTCGTTGGCCGGGTTGGGGCTCCAGTGACCGAGGCGGGCGTTGAACACGGTCATCAGGAACGTCAGCGCGGGCGAGCTGTGATAGCCCATGTTGGGACAGGCCGCGGCGCCCGAGATCGCCATTGCCGATCCCATCCACACGCCTTCCATGTACTCGGCAGTGGGGCGGTAATGGCTCAGCAGCTGGCCCTTTTCGTCGGGCAGAACAAAGCTGTAGCCGACTGCCATGGGGGTGAACGCGAACGCAGCAGCGCGCCGTTCCTGCCAGGCGAGCTGCTTGCCGGCGACCAGATTCATTGCGGTGTTGTGGATCGGGTAGGGACGCTGGCACTGCGGCTTGCCCAGCGACTTGTTGCAGAGGTCGGCCAGCTTGAGGTCGTCGCGCGGGTCGAAGCCGGTGAAAGGGTGCGGCACGCGCTGCTTGCAGCGTGAGGCCCCCAGATAGCAGCGCACCAGGCGCTGGCGGTAGAAGTGATAGATCGAGAACAGGTTGACGTCGATGCGCCACGCCAGTGCAGTGGCCAGGGCCAGGCTGCCGGCACACAGGACCGCCACCCAGGCGATGTCGATGCGCTGGAAGTTGGACGATTCCTGGTAAAGCACGTTCATGAACCTGCCCGGGGTGACGGGATGGGCGGCGCAGTCGCTGCAAAACACCGGCAGCATCAGCAACTGGTGCAGGCCGAACGACAACAGGCCCAGCAGGCCGACGATGAAGACATGCGGCATCACTTGGGCGGCGCGATCGCGCCAGGTTGTACGGGTGTCGGCGGCGGTTTTCGCGCTGCGCCCCAGCAGCACGCCGGCGGTCGTCGACAGCACCCAGGTCACCCCACCTGCGGCGACGAAAGCCTGTGGCGCCCAGCGGAAGAAGGCAGGCGCGATGTAGACGATGCTGAACAGGGCGGCCCACACCAGCGAGGCCAGCAGCACCCAGCCGCCGAGGCGCGACCACCATTCACGCGAGTCGTGCGAGAAATGGCGCCCCATCAGGCCAATATGGCCCACCACGGTGAGCGAATAGAATTTCAGCAGCAGGGCGGTGGCGAGCGCCGAGGCGATCCAGGAGCCGCTGTAGCCCTGGCCGATGTGCCGGATGAACTGCGTCACTTCGGCAAACGCGGCGAACAGCAGGCCGCCCAGTGCCCCCCCCAGCAGGGCGTAGCCGGCCATGGCAACGCTGCGGCCGGGGGTGAACTGCGGCTGGTCGCGGTCGCGCGCGCGGCGGCCCACAAACCGGCCAATTGACCAACCCACCAGCCAGGGCGGGACATAGACCAGCATGCCCCACAGCACCCAGCCGCCGAGCGAAATCCGCTCGAGTGGTGCAGCACCGGCATAGAAACCATAGGCAATGAGCCAGGCCGACAGCAGCGCGGGCAGTACCACCAGTGCCAGCACACCGCGCTGGCGGGTATAGAAGGGACGGCTTTTGAATGCGCCGCGGCTGCCCAGGTTGAGGCCGATGAAGAGCATGGCAATAAAGATGCACAGGATGCCTCCCCCGAACAGCGGCCACAGTTTGGGGCTCGCCGCAGCGTTGGGGCCTTCCCAGCCGGTGAGCCAGCGGGCGAACCACACCAGCAGGCGCGGCAGCAGCAGCAATCCGCCGAGTGCCAGGATTAGCAGGGTGAGGTTGAGGTAGAGGTTGCGCAGATAGGTGGCCACCGCGGTCAGCGTATCGGCGGAAGAGATGCTGGCCTCGGGCGTGAGGTAATTGCTGTAGCTGCGCAGGAAGCAGATGGCGGAATTTTCGCTGCCACCGGTGTGCAGCTGCGGCTCGGCGTCCTCGACGCGGCCGTTGAACTTGAGATGGATGAAGGCCGACAGCCAGCCCCCGATATAGCCACCGCCCGAGACGCACGACAGGTAATCGAACTGGCGCAGCAGCCTGAGCTCGGCCAGCGCCTGGATGATGCCCAGATTGAACGTGGCGCTGCGGATGCCGCCACCGGAGAAGGTCAGTCCGGTCAACGGCCGCCCGGGGCCGTCGTGGTGGCCATCGGGCTCACGGATGGTCGCGCGCTCCTGCGCGAGGACGTGTTCCCAGTTGTGCGAGGTCGGCGCGTCAGCCATCGGGATGTCACCAAACCATGATTGAGGTTTCGGATGCCATGTCCGAGTAATACAGCCGGATGCCGATCTGGTAGCGCCGCCCATAGATCAAGCGCATGTTGATGCGGGCGTTCAAATCCCTGCCGCTGTCGTCGTCGCCGGCAATTTGCACGTTGCCGGCGGACGTGATCTCGAACAGAACCATGACGGTATCCGAAGTGCCAAAGGTGCCGATCCGGTAAGTGCGGGTGCGTTTGGGCGTGAAGTTGAACACGCGGGTTTGACCGGCTTTGATGGCCAGCCGCTGCGACAGGCCGACTTCCAGCGCGGGAATGACTTCCTTCGGTTTGGTGCCAGGATAGGACTCAACGATCCAGGATTTGTCCGCTTTGGACAGGCCGCCGCTAGGCGTCAAGCCGTTGCGATAGGCCGCAGGCTCGATGATCAGTCCGGAGCCGAATTGATATTCCATGACCGAGTCGGGGTCCCAGTGGGTCCCTTTGACTTCCGCGGGCGAGATTTTCCGCAGAATGTTCCATTCGATTTCCTGCATCCCCCAATTGTTGGGCGGGCCCTGGAAGTAGTTTTTCACCGCATCGGTGTCCCAGGTGATGCCGGCATAGGGGTTCTGGTGCTCGTGTTCCAGACCGATCGCATGGCCGATTTCATGCAGGGCGGTGTCGCGGCCATAGCTGGTGTTGAGCGCCCAGCCAAAGTTCATGGTGCGGGAAAACGGGTCGCGAATATTCAGTGTGTCGCGCCCGACATAAGACCATGAGCCGTCATCCGAATCGAAGCCGATGCGGATCGTGGCGTCCTCGGGGCGGCTCACTTCCTTGAAACTGATGCCGATACCGAGTTTGAACCAGGCCTGAAATGCAACGCCCACTTCCCGGATATCGGCCGCATTCCCGTGCCAGGCAGCGGGAACGGCATCGCCGGCCTTGTAGCAGTAATAGGTCAGCTGGGTGCCATTCACCCATTTTTTGCCGCCATTGATAATGGCACGGGCGCGCAGCGCATCCACGGCGGGATCGAATTGTCGGGGAAGCTGGATCGGCTGCGAGCAATAGCGCATCGCAGCAGGCTCGGCTTGCTTCGATGAAGGCTTGGCTTTTGGCTTGGCGGCTTTGGTTGATTTCGACATGTCGTTCTCCTGTCTGGACGGGGAAATGAGCAAGCGGAAGCGAATCTATGCGTTGACGGGTGCGAGGTATTTGCTGTGACACCAGCCCACGATGTCCACCACGCCGTTGACTTCGCCCACCACGTC
>JAABQU010000228.1 GCA_011391285.1 Thiobacillus sp. | reverse complement strand
CAGTTGGGCGCCGATCAGGCCGAGGTAGAGCGGTACCTGCAGCCAGCGGCTGCCGAACAGGATGGTGGAAAGGAATTTGCCGCGGGCTTCGACGGGCGGGGTGATTTCGGGTTTCATGGGGACGGATCGGGAAAAAGTGTGGGGTTCAGGAACAACGATTTACAGGACATTACGGGATGAATTGACAGGCGCGCTACAAGACATAGCGCGCGAGGTCTTCGCGGGCGGCCAGCGCAGCCAGCCGTGTGGTGACCGCTTCGGCATCGACCACGTATTCCCCCGTGACACTGCCGGCGTCGAAGGAGATATCTTCCAGCAGCTTTTCCATCACCGTGTGCAGCCGCCTCGCGCCGATGTTTTCGGTGCGCTCGTTGACCTCGAAGGCGATCTCGGCGAGGCGGCGGATGCCGTCACCGGTGAACCTGAGCGTGACACCTTCAGTTGCCAGGAGTGCCTCGTACTGGCGCGTCAGGCAGGCGTCGGTGGAAGTCAGGATGCGCTCGAAATCTTCCACCGAGAGCGCCTGTAGTTCGACACGGATCGGCAACCGTCCCTGCAATTCCGGGATGAGATCGGACGGCTTGGACAGATGGAACGCGCCGCTGGCGATGAACAGGATGTGGTCGGTCTTCACCATGCCGTATTTGGTCGAGACGGTCGTGCCCTCGATCAGCGGCAGCAGGTCGCGCTGCACCCCCTGGCGCGACACGTCGCTGCCGTGGGCCTCGCTGCGGGTGGCGATCTTGTCGATTTCATCCAGGAACACGATGCCGTTCTGTTCCACCGCTTCGAGCGCCTGCTGCTTGGTGTCCTCGTCATTGATCAGGCGCCCGGCTTCCTCCTCGGTCAGGAGCTTCATGGCTTCGCGCACCTTCAGCTTGCGGCTCTGCCGGCGGCTTTGTCCGAGGTTGGCGAACATGCCCTGCAACTGCTGCGACAGGTCTTCCATGCCCGGCGGGGTGAAGATTTCCATGCTGGGGCTGACCGCGGCGAGCTCGATCTCGATTTCCTTGTCGTCGAGCTGGCCCTCGCGCAGCATCTTGCGGAAGCGCTGACGCGCCGCGCCTTCCTCGCGCGGCGGCTCGGGTTCATTGAAGCCAACGCTGCGCGGTGGCGGTAGCAGCGCGTCGAGGACGCGCTCCTCGGCGGCTTCCTCGGCGCGGAACTGTACCTTGGAGGTGGCCTGCTCGCGCATCTGCTTGACGGCGGTTTCCATCAGGTCGCGGATGATGGTGTCGACGTCGCGCCCAACGTAGCCGACCTCGGTGAATTTGGTCGCCTCGATCTTGATGAAGGGTGCGTTGGCCAGCCGCGCCAGGCGGCGCGCGATCTCGGTCTTGCCGACGCCGGTCGGGCCGATCATGAGAATATTTTTCGGCGTGATTTCCTGGCGCAGCGGCTCATCGACCTGCTGGCGCCGCCAGCGGTTGCGCAGCGCGACCGCGACCGCGCGCTTGGCTGCGGCCTGGCCGACAATGTGCTTGTCGAGTTCGTGGACGATTTCTTTGGGGGTCATAGGGGGCACGATTCAGAGGTCGGGAATCAGGGGGCTTTGTCGCTTCGCGGTTTTCTCAGGGCGCGGCCAGAGGCCGCTCATTCCCTGGCTCCTGAATCCTGATCCCTGTTCCCTAGCACTTCGATTACGTGGTTCTGGTTCGAGTAAATGCAGATGTCCCCTGCGATGGTGAGGCTCTTTTTGACGATTTCAAGCGGCGGCAGGTCGGTATTTTCAAGCAGCGCGCGGGCAGCGGACTGGGCATAGGCGCCGCCGGAGCCGATCGCGGCAATGCCAAGTTCGGGTTCCAGCACGTCGCCGTTGCCGGTGATGATGAGCGAGTACTCACGATCGGCCACGGCCAGCATGGCTTCGAGGCGGCGCAGCATGCGGTCGGTGCGCCAGTCCTTGGCGAGTTCAACCGCGCTTCTGAGCAGGTGCCCCGAGTGCTTGTCGAGCTTGGCCTCGAAGCGCTCGAACAGGGTGAACGCATCAGCGGTGCCGCCGGCGAATCCGGCCAGCACCTTGTCTTGATGCAGGCGCCGGATCTTGCGCGCGGTGGATTTGATGACGATGTTGCCGAGGGTGACCTGGCCGTCGCCGCCAAGGGCGACTTCGGAACCCCGGCGAACGGAGAGGATGGTGGTGCCGCGATATTGTTCCATCGCGCCATTATAAATGACGCTCAGTCGGGTTCAGGCTGCGACCTGCCCTGTCGCAGCCAGCGCCACAACCGGCGCAGCATCCACAGCGTGACGAGCATGAACACCGCCAGTGCGGCAAGGAAGGCCAGCGGGTAAAAGAAGGCCAGCCACAGGCCACCGATCAGCAGGCCCTCTTCGCCGAACGAGGCGGCAATGTTGCTGAGCGGTTCCGGCGAGGTGTTGATCAGGGCGCGCGTGCCAGCCTTGGCGATGTGGCTGCCCGCGGCGAAGGTGCCGCCCAGCAGTGCCGCAGATGCCTGCAGGGCGGCACCGCTGTCGCCGAAGAAGGCGGCAGCCAGCGCGGCCCCGGCGGGAATGCGAATGAAGGTGTGGATTGCGTCCGACACGCTGTCGATCCAGGGGATCTTGTCGCCGATGAATTCAGCCAGCGTCAGGAAGCCGCTGATGCCGAGGACCAGCGGATGCGACAGCACCTGCAGCGACTCGGGCAGGTCAAGCGCGCCGAACCAGCCCAGGAGGCCGAGGCCCAGTACCACTGCATACAGGCGAAAGCCGGCTCCCCATGCCACGGCGGCGGCAAGCGCGGCCTGGGCAATCAGGGCATCGGACATGGCGGAACGGGATCAGTTGGGGTGACGCGGTGCGAGTTGCGCCAGCTGGTCGATGCCCATGACATGGAAGAGTTCGTGGATGAGCGCATTGTGGCCGCGCAGGGTGATGGCCTTGCCGCTTCCCAGGCACTGCATCAGTACGCCGATGAACTGGCTGACGCTGCCGTAATCGACGCGGGTGACCTGGGAGAGGTCGACCAGCACTTCGTTATGAGTGGCCGCGTAACTGCCGAACTGCTGCAGGGCGCTATCGTTGGCGGGCGTGATTTCGCCACTCAGATACAGGGCTTCGTCGTGCGGCTCCGTAGGCGCGGCCTTCACCACTTCGGCAGCCTGCACCTCGCTCCATGACGGTGGTGACATCTCGAAGCGCACCGCATAATCGACCGCCAGATCTTCGAAGTTTTCCTGCTGGCCCAGCGTCTGGTAGAGCTCCAGCAGCAGCAGCCAGTGCACGGCACGGCTGTGGGTGGCACGGTTCAGGTCCTGCAGCAATGCGATCAGGGTGTCGACGCCACTGACCTGGAGCTTGCGCTTGGCCTTGCGCGCAGCGGCGAGCGTCCTGGCGCACTCATCCGCGCCTGATTCGTCGATCATGGCGATGCGCGAAAAATCGATCCGCACCGCGGAATTTTTGGGGGTGGCGTCGATGCCTTCGCGCAAGGTCGCGGCTGCGGCCTTGTCGAGCAGGCTCGGCAATTCCAGACTGGTGGCCTGTGCCTGCAAAGGCTTGGAGGCACCGTTCCCCCCCAATTTTTGCCAGACCGGCGGCGAGGTTTCAAAACGCATCGCGTAATCCAGCGCCAATTGCTCGAACTCCTTTTCGCGGCTCTGCAGGCAGTAAAGATCGAACAGCATGTGCCAGGCGCGGCGGTCACCTGTTGCCAGAACATCCCGCAGCAAACGCTCGGCCATGTCGGACTGGCCGCTGGAATAGAGGATGGCCGCTTCGTCGACCGGCGACTGCGGCGCACCGCTGTTTTCCTCCACAACGATGCCCGTGGCGCTCATGTCCATGGTCATCAGGGTTTCGCTGTGCTGCGGTTCTGCAGCAGGGGCGGCGGGCGATGACGGCTTGCGCGCGGGGCTGGCGGGCTTGTCCTTGCCTTTTTTGAAAAACGGGAGAGCCACTGAATAGGGGGGTCGGAAAAGGGGTTCAGTACGGATACTAGCGCTGTCGAACTGCCGCGGCAATAAGGGCGACGGCGGCGAGCCCGATCACAATCGCGGGTCCGGCTGGCCAGTCGAACCGTGCGGACGCCGCCAGACCTGCCGCGTACGCCAGTCCTCCCGCGGTCCATCCGGCCAGCAGCGCGGGACGAACAGGCAGGCCGCGCACCGCCAGCGCAGGCAAAATCAGGCTGGCGAACACCAGATATACCCCGACCAGCTGCACCGATGCGGTGATCGCCAGCGCAAAGACCAGATAGAACCCGAGTCCGCCGAGGCGTTCGCTGCGCCAGGACATGAACGCCAGCAAGGCGCCATACAGCACGGCTATCCGGATCGCCTGTGCGGGCGTCGCCCACAGGATTTGCCCGCTGAGCAGTTCGGCCAGGTGCTCGCCGCCGTGCGGGTCGCCCGCCAGCAGCAGCACCGCGGCGCTGGCGGCGACCACGAAGGTGGAACCGATCAGCGCTTCCTGGATTTGTGGCCAGCGTCGCTCGCATCCGGCCAGGAGCGTCGCGCCGACTAGCGCGGCGGCGGCCGCTGCCAGTTGGGTGGGCCAGCCGTCGGCGGCGAGATCCAGCGCGTGCGCCGCAACCACGCCGAGCACGGCCAGCTGCGCCACCGCCAGGTCGAGGAAGATGATGCCGCGTACCAGCACCCTGCGTCCCAGCGGGACGTGAGTCGCCAGCACCAGCAGGCCGACAATGAACGGCCACAGCAGCAGATCGAGTGCGGTGAGGTTCATGGCGCGGCTTCAAGCAGTTGATTGAGGGTATCGTCAAACAGGCCAAAGAGGTCCTGTGCGCGATCATTGCCGCCCACGCTGTAGGGCAGCTCCAGCGCGGGGATGCCGGCGCGCTTCGCCAGCCAGTCGGCCGGGCGCGGGCTTTGGTAGGCCGCGCGCAGCACCATTTTTGCCGGGGTCGTCTGCAAGCGTGCTGCCACCCGTGCCAGATGGCCGACCGAGGGCTCGACGCCCGGCCTGGGTTCCAGGACCGCGACTTCGGTCATCCACAGCCAGGCCAGCAGGTAGGAGAAGGATTTGTGCTGCACCGCCACCGGCAGGTTTCTCAGCGATGCGGCGCGGGCTTCCCAGCGTGCGATGGCCGCCTGCCAGCGCGCGGCGAACGCCTGGCCGCGCGCGCGATGCGCTGCCGCATTCGCCGGGTCGACCTCGATCATCCGCGCCGCCAGCGCCTCGGCTACGCGCAGGATGTTGCGCGGGTCGGTGTGGAGGTGCGGGTTGCCGGCGGCATGCACGTCGCCGTCGGCACGGTCGAGTCGCGCCGGCTTTTCCAGCAGCGGCACAAACCGGGCCGCCTCGAAATAGCCCGGGCGGCCCGGCTGCACCGCGGCGTTGTTGGCGTTCTGCAGCAGCACCGGCAGCCAGCCGGCTTCCAGCTCCGCGCCGGTACACACGACCAGGTTTGCGCGCCGCATTTGCGCGATCAGGCTGGGCCGCGCTTCGATGCGGTGCGGATCCTGCAGGGCGGTGGTGGCGGCATAGACCCTGACGTCGTCGCCGCCGATTTCCTTCGCCAGGGCGGCCCATTCCGGCTCGCAGGCGAAGATGTTGAGGGCGGCATGCGCGTAGACGGGCAGCCACAGGATGAGAAAAACCAGCAGTCGCTTCATGCTGTTCTCCTCAGAACTTGTGGGCGCCGTGCGCGCCCAGGCTGTGGACATACTGCACGAACCACTGGTTCTCGCTCACGCTTTCCATCGACCTGTCCCTCGAGTATTGCAGGCGCAGGCGCGAGAACTCGGACGGTGCGTAATCGAGCATCAGCGAATGGCGCGTCGGGCTGTAATCCGTAACCGGCAGGTTGGCGCTGTTGGCGCCAAAATCGACCGTACCCGGATCCAGGCGGTCATAGCGGTAGCCGGAGCGCCAGCGCGGCATGAACTGGTAGACGCCCTGCGCGTAGAAGCCTGACTGGCGTGAGCGGTACACATCCTCGGTGCCGTCGCAGGCGCCGCCCTCGGCGGTGTTGTTC
This sequence comes from Thiobacillus sp., assembly GCA_011391285.1. The sequence goes on along the minus strand of JAABQU010000228.1, from coordinate 17,153 downwards.
GCGCACAGCAGGCTGCCGCGTTCGCTACGGTGGAAATACTCGGTCGCAAACTTGAAATTCCGCTCGGACGCATTGCCGTGGGGCGCCCATTTCCAGACGAAGTCCGCCACCCATGTTTTGCTTGTACCCGAGAACAGGGTTTCGGCAGGCTCGTCGAAGAGGTCTTCGAGTTCGCCCTCGCGCACGCTGGCCTTGGCGGCGAGGTACGACAGTCCGCCGCGCCAGCTGTTCGACACGTCGACGTCGCCGCCGAGGTGGCCGAACAGGGCATGGCTGCCGATGCCGTTCTGGTTTCGGTCGGTGCCGGGGAAGTTGGCGCCGCGTCCGGCCTCAAAGCCGAGTTCCATGAACAGCTCGGTCGGCGCCACCCATTTCAGCTGCACGCCGTCGTTGCCGTAGGCTTCGCCGAACAGTGCGCGGTACATCAGGTTGTTGTCGGCGAAATCCCATGCATGCGGGTGTTGCGTGTTCTGGTAGCCGAGATCGGACAGGAAGCGGCCGCCCTTGAGCGACAGGCCGTTGCTGAGGCCGGTCGTCTGCACCCAGGCTTCCTCGATTTCGACTTCCTCGTCGGCGAGCGCGAGATTGAAGTAACCGCGGAAATAGGGATCGATACTGGCCGCCATCACCAGTTCGGTGTGGTCGAGCGAGAAGCCGCGTGGCGCGCCGTGGTCGTGTCCGGCCGGAAGAAAGCCGCTGAGGTGGCGATGCTCGATGTCGTCCAGATGCGCATAGCGGCCCTGCAGGATGAGCGAGATGTCCGGGTTGAACCCGGAACGGGCGGGTGCTTGCGCAGCGGGTTCGGCCTGGATCGCAGGGGCGGGGGGCCGGGCTTCGGCCAGTTGCAGCCGCGTTTCCAGCGCCTGGAGGCGGGTTTCGTAGGCGGATTTCAGTTCCTGCAATTCGGCGCGCAGGGCGTCGAGCTGGGGATCGGCGTGAACCGGAAAGGCGGCCGCGGCTGCAGCCGCCAGCAGGGCGGGTCGTAACATGGTTGAACTCCGTAGAAATGAGAACGCGTCAGCCGGCCTTGCGGGGCTGCTGACGTTGCGGCTCGGATTTCAGACGGGAGTGGGCGGGGCGCGGGCTTGCGCGTGGTTGAAGCAGGCGGTGACGAGCGGCAGCACCGTGGCCGGCAACTCGGTGTTGCCGGCGGTTTCGACGGGCAGGCTGAACACGGTTGCCGGTACGGCGCTGCCGAGGTTGGCCTGGGCGACGCAGACTTCGCAGACCTTGTCGGGCAGCGCGCCATCGTGCGCATCCAGATGGCTGACCGCATGCGCGAACGCGGTCGCCTGACCGAACAGCAGGGCCAGTACGAACAGCCAGGGAAACAGGCGGCGCGGCAACATGGGCGACATTTTACTTGCGCGGTTCGACCGGCGGCACCGGGTCGTAGCCGTGGCTGCAGCCGGGACGGCAGCGGCCGATGCGCTTGGCAGCGAGCCAGCCGCCCCTGAGTGCGCCGTGTTTCTCGATCGCCTCCTTGCCGTATTCCGAGCAGGTCGGCAGGTAGCGGCACTGCCTGCCCAGCCAGGGCGAGAGCGCCAGCTGGTACACGCGAATCAAGCCGGTCAGCAGCTTTTGTCCGAGGTTCATGGCGACACTCCGGCATGGTTTTGTGCCGCGCCGGAGAAATCGGCCAGCAGTTTGGCGACGAATTCCGGGTCGAGGTCGCGCACGATGAAGACGAAGCGGCTGCGGCGGTCGTTGTCCGGCCATGCGTCGAGCTTCACTTCCGGATAGAGCACGTGCTGGACCCCGTGCAGCACCGTGGGCTGCGGTTCACCCTGCAGGTTGACGATGGCCTTGAAGCGCAGCAGGTTCTCGGCCCGGAACGAGGCAAGCATCGAAAGCGCCGACTGCAGGCCGTAGCGGTCGAGCGGGGCGTCGAGGACCACCGAAAAGGCCTGGATGCGCGCATCGTGCAATACGGCACGCGGCTTGCCGCCGAGCTTGCCCGCGCTGGCGGGCTGGTAGCGCTGCGGCTTCAGCCAGCGCACCACTTCGAGCGAACGGGTCTCGGCGTTCCACAGCCCGAGGTTCTGGATCGCGGCGGGGTCGAGTTCGCCGTGCGTCACCGTCACGATGTCGGCGGCCGGGTTCAGTGTCGCCAGCCGTTCGCGCAGGGCGGTCACGCTGTCGGCGGGTGCGAGGTCGGTCTTGGTCAGCAGCAGCTTGTCGGCCACCGCCACCTGTTTCACCGCCTCGAAATGCTCGTCCAGCTGGCCCATGCCGAACAGCGCGTCGACCGTGGTGACCACGCCGTCAAGGCGGAAACGCGCACGCACCCAGTTGTCGTGCAAGAGGTTGTCGAGCACCGGCGCCGGATCGGCGATGCCGGTGGTTTCGATGACGACGCGCTCGAAAGGCGGGATATCGCCTTTCTGCCGCGCCATCCACAGGTTTTTCAGCGTCGGCGACAGGCTGCCCGAAATCGTGCAGCAGACGCAGCCGCCGGACAGCAGCGCCATCGGGCCTTCCATTTTTTGCAGCAGCTGATGGTCGAGCGCGACTTCGCCGAACTCGTTCATCAGGATGGCGGTGCGCGGCAGCGTGCGCACCAGGTGATTCAGTACCGTGGTCTTGCCGCTGCCCAGAAAGCCGGTGAGCAGGGTGATCGGAAGCGGGTCAGTGTTCTTCAGGGGCGCCATCGGGGTCGAATGGACTTTTGCTCAGGCGCGCAGCCTTTCCATCTTTTCGTGACGTTCCTGTGCCTCGATCGAGTATTCGGCGGTGGGGCGGGCCAGCAGGCGCGGCAGGCCGATCGGGTCGCCGGTTTCCAGGCACCAGCCATATTCACCACTCTCGATGCGATTCAGGGCGGAATTGATTTTTTTCAGCAACTTGCGCTCGCGATCACGCACGCGCTGCTCCAGCATGTGCTCCTCTTCCACGGTGGCGCGGTCGTTGGGGTCAGCGAAGTTCTCGTTTTCCTTGAGGGTCGCGCCGGTGTCGGCGGCATTGCTGAGCATCTCGTCTCGCAGTGCTTCGAGACGGTTGCGAAAGAACGCCAGCTGGTCGGCATTCATATAGGCGGAAGCCGGCATCTTCAGCAATGCGGCTTCGGTGAGGGGTTTGGTTGAGGCGGACATCAAAACGCTCCGTAAATCGAACAAATGAGAATTCACTGCCGGATGTGCCGGCGCGAAGGGCAGCAGTCTGAACGTCATGCGCCAAAGGTGCAACCCGGCAGGCTGGATGCGGGTTGCCGGGGTGCGCTATTTCGGGCGCGATTACAGGATAATGCGCGCATGAAGACATTTATATCCTTTCTGGCGCTCGCTGCAATGCTTTCCGGCTGCAGCCGCGAGCCCGCGCCCCCTCTCGCCGATATCCGCCCGGTGCTCGCCGAACCCGTGGCGTCGACCCAGGCGAACGCCCCGGGCCAGTATGCAGGCGATATCCGCGCGCGCTACGAGACCACGCTGGCTTTTCGCGTTCCTGGGCGGGTCAGCGCCCGCCAGGTCGAGGTCGGAACGCAGGTGAAGGCGGGCCAGGTCATTGCCACCCTGGACCCGCAGGACTACGCACTGGCGGTGCACGCCGCTCAGGCGCAATTGGCCGCGGCGACGGCGGAATCCCGGCTGGCGCAGCAGGATCTGCAGCGGTTTGCCGAACTCCATGCGCAAAATTTCATCTCCCAGGCTGAGCTCGACCGCCGGCGCACCACAGCCGAAGCGGCGCAGTCGAGGGTGAGCCAACTCCGCGCCGAGGCCGCCCGCCTGGGCAATCAGCAGGCCTATACCCGACTGACCGCACCCCATGCTGGAGTGCTGACGGCGCTTGCCTTCGAGACGGGGCAGGTGGTGGCGGCCGGACAGCCCCTGGCACAGCTGGCACGTACCACTGAACCGGAGGTGCGCATCGACGTGCCCGAGAACGCAGTGGACGACTTGCGCTCGGCGAAGACCCTGACTGTGCGGTTGTGGGCGCAGCCGGAGAAAACCTACACTGGAAAGCTGCGCGAGCTGTCGCCGATGGCGGATGCGGCCAGCCGCACCTACAGTGCACGCGTGAGCCTGCTGCAGCCCGATGCGGCAGTGAAACTCGGCATGACCGCCACGGTCGGGATAAGCCAGGATGCCGTCCCCAGCCTTTCCGTTGCACAGACCGCGTTGTTCAGGGTCAACGGCCAGCCCCAGGTATGGGTGGTCGATCGACAGGCCCAGACCGTGGCGGCGCGCAGCGTGAAACTCGGTGGATTCAACGGCCAGCGTGCAACGGTCGAGTCCGGCCTCGCTGCCGGGGAATGGGTGGTGACCGCAGGCGTGCACAAACTGGCGCCGGGGCAGCGGGTTCGTCTCATCCAAGCCGCGCAGCCATGAGCGACACGTCGCCATTCGTGCCGCCGCCTTTCGAGCCCGGTCGCGGCAACCTGTCGCGCTGGGCGATCGAGCACCCGGCGCTGGTGCGGTTCTTCGTCATCCTGATCCTGCTGCTGGGCGTGCGCTCATACTTCCAGCTGGGCCAGGCCGAAGATCCACCTTTCACCTTCAAGATCATGCTGATCCAGGCGCATTGGCCGGGGGCGACCGCGCAGGAAGTGTCGGAGCAGCTGACCGAACGCATCGAGAAAAAGCTGCAGGAAATGCCCGAGCTGGATTACGTGCAGAGTTATGCCAAGCCGGGCGAAACTGCACTGTTCGTCACCATCAAGGAAGAGGTGCGCGGCCGCGATGTGGCGGACGCCTGGTATCAGGTCCGCAAAAAGGTCGGCGACCTGAAATCGCAGCTGCCTGCGGGAGTGGAGGGGCCGTTCTTCAACGATGAATTCGGCGACACCTTCGGCTCGATTTACGCTTTCACCGGCGATGGCTTTACCCGTGCCGAGGTGCGCCGCATCGCCGAGGATGCACAGCGCGAAATCCGGCGGCTGCCCAATGTCGGCAAGGTCGAGCTGTTTGGCATCGTGCCGGAAAAAATCTATATCGAGATCCCCACGCAGAAGCTCGCCACGCTGGGCCTGACCGCGCAGCAGATCATGCAGGCGGTGGAGGAGCAGAATGGCGTGGTGGCGAACGGCCGGGTCGACAGCGCGGTGTTGTCGATTCCACTGCGCATGTCCGGGTCATATACCGACGTCAAGCGCCTGCGCGAGACCGTCATCCGCGTCGGCGCACGCAGCCTGCGACTGGGTGACATCGCCGAGGTGACGCGGCGTTACGCGGACCCGCCTGACAGCGAGATTCGCTCGCAGGGCGAACCCGCGGTGCTGCTCGGCGTTTCGCTGGGCGATGGCGGAGACGTACTGGCGATGGGGCGGGATGTCACGGCGGCAATGGATGCGCTGCAGAAAACCCTGCCGGTGGGGCTGGAAATCCGGCAGATTCATGACCAGCCCGGCATTGTGCAAAGCGCGGTGAGCCTGTTCATGAAGGCCTTCGCCGAGGCCGTCGCCATCGTGCTTGCGGTGACCTTCCTGGCGCTGAAATGGCGCGCCGGACTGGTGGTGGCCCTGTCCATTCCGGTGGTGCTGGCGGTCACCTTCACTGCCATGTGGCTGTTCAACATCGATCTGCACCGGATTTCCACAGGCGCGCTCATCATCGCGCTCGGCCTGCTTGTGGACGACGCCATCATCGCGGTGGAAATGATGGCGCACAAGCTCGAGGCCGGATGGGGCCGCTTCGAGGCGGCCACTTACGCTTTTCAGTCAACCGCCTTTCCCATGCTCACCGGCACGCTGCTGACTGCCACCGCGTTCCTGCCGATCGCGCTCGCCAAGTCGACCGTGGGCGAATATACCTTCGCGATTTTTGCAGTGACGACGATTGCCTTGCTGTCGTCCTGGCTGGTGGCAGTGATCGTCACGCCCTATTTCGGCCACGCCCTGCTGCAGCCCACCCATCATGTGACCGACGAGGACGCCGCGTATGACACGCGGTTTTATCGGCGATTCCGTGCGGCCGTGACCTGGTGCGTGCGCCGGCGCTGGACGGTGATCGCGCTGACCATCGCTGCGCTGGTGGTCGGCGTGGCGGCCATGCAGCGAGTCGAGAAGCAGTTCTTTCCGCAGTCCGACCGGCTGGAAATCCTGGTCGAGCTATGGCTGCCGGAGGGCGCCTCGTATGAGGCCACCCATGCCGAGGCGGTCAAGCTCGAAACCCTGCTGCGGCAGGACCCGGACGTGGCGCATGTGCTCAGCTACATCGGCCAGGGCGCACCGCGCTTCGTGCTGGGGCTGGACCAGCGGCTGGCCAACCGCAATTTTGCCCAGCTGGTGGTGATTGCACAGGACGTGCCGGCGCGCGAACGTGAGCTTGACCGCATTCGCACCCTGTTCGAGACCGATTTTCCCAACGTGCGTGGACGCGCGGTGCGCTTCGAATATGGCCCGCCGTCGGGTTATCCGGTGCAGTACCGGCTTTCGGGCAACGATATTCCCCGGCTCAAGGCGGAAGCCGAAAAACTCCGCGGCATCCTCGCCGCGCAGCCGCAGGTCACGGCAGTCAATCTGGACTGGAACGAGCAGTCGCTGGCAGTCAGGGCGCAGCTCGACCAGGACAAGATCAAGGCGCTGGGCCTGAGTTCGGACGAGGTTGGCCGGCGGGTGGCGCTGCAGCTGTCGGGCACCACGGTGACCCGGTTCCGCGAGAACGACCTGCTGATCGACGTGGTCTTGCGCACCCCGCGCAGCGAGCATCGCGATGTCGACGTGCTGAAATCGCTGCCTGTCGGCCGCTTCGATGACCGCAGCGTGACGCTGGGGCAGGTCGCCACGTTCGAACCGGCATTCGAGGACGGCGTGATCTGGCGGCGCAACCGCCTGCCGACCATCTCGGTACGCGGTGATCCGATCGGCACGACCCAGCCGGCGACCATCATCGATTCGATCGCCCCGCAGGTGGCTCAATTCAGGGCGCAGCTGCCAGCGGGATTCCTGCTGGAGGTCGGCGGGCCGGTCGAGAGCAGCGCCAAGGCGAATGGGGCGATCGGCGCGTCGTGGCCGTTGATCGTGATCACCACCCTGACGTTGCTGATGCTGCAGCTTGGCAGCTTTTCACGTTCGCTTCTGGTGGTGCTTACGGCGCCGCTCGGCATCATCGGCGTGGCCATCGCGCTGCTGGTCAGCGGCCAGCCGATGGGCTTCGTTGCGCTGCTGGGCATCATTTCGCTGGCCGGCATGATCATGCGCAACTCTGTGATCCTGGTCGACCAGATCCGGCAGGACCTTGAGCGCGGGCGGTCACAGTGGGATGCGATCATCGAATCGACGGTGCGTCGCATGCGCCCGATCAGCCTCACTGCCGCAGCGGCGGTGCTGGCGATGATCCCGCTGTCGCGCTCGATTTTCTGGGGGCCGATGGCGGTCGCGGTGATGGGCGGGTTGATCGCAGCGACCATGCTGACGCTGTTCTTCCTGCCGGCGCTGTATGCGGCGTGGTTCCGGGTCAGAACCGAGTAGCAGATTGCCGGTCACATCCTGCAAGGAGGCGGAATGAAAACGTTTGCGCTGCTGGGCCTGGTGCTGCTGGGTGGCTGTGCGGGACTTGAATCCCCGGATCCGGCTTCGCCGTATTACGCCTATTCATCGGGCTGGGTCGTGCAGCTCACCCGGCCATTGACAATTGAACCCGGCGCCGCGACGGTACGGCTGCAATATGGCCGCATCGTGCCGCGCAACAGCGTGCAGGAGCACGATCCGTTCTGCGTGGTGGAACTCGACACGGTGCGTGCCGAGCCGCAGACGCTGCAGCCGGGCCGCTTCGAGGTGTGGCGGGTGAGCCGCAGCGTCAGCCCGATTACCGTCATGGCAAAATCGCCGCTGATCCGGGCGCGCTATATTGAAGACGATGGTGACCCGAGTTTTCTGTATTTCATCACCGAGTTTCGCCTGCGCGACCCGGCCCAGCCGGCCCTGCGCGGCATGCGCTGCGCCTGGAACCAGATGGCGCCCGGCAACCGTGCGCTGATGCGTCATCTCACGTTGAACGAGATCCGTTGGGCGCTGGGCGACTGGATGACCCTGATTCCCCCGAAGGAGATGCTGTGAAACCTGCCGATACCCGAGTTGCGCCCGATACCCGGGTCAAGCTGTCGAAATGGGATCCCGACGATACCGACATTATCGGCAAGGACAAGCCCGATGCGCGCGATGAGTTGGACGGCTATCGCGCGCAGCTGGAGACGCTGCAGGAATTGCTGTATGCAGAGGGCAAGAACAAGCTGCTGGTCGTGCTGCAGGCGATGGATACCGCCGGCAAGGACTCGACCATCCGCCACGTGTTTCAGGGGGTCGACCCGCTGGGGGTGAAGGTCGCGAGCTTCAAGGCACCCACGCCCTACGAACTGGCCCGTGACTATCTGTGGCGGGTGCATCACCATGTGCCCGGAAAAGGTGAAATCGCGATTTTCAACCGCTCGCATTACGAGGACGTGCTGATCACCCGGGTCAATGGCTGGATCGATGCCGCCGAATGCAAGCGACGCTATCGCCAGATCAACGATTTCGAATGCATGCTGGCGGAAACCGGCACCACCATCCTCAAGTTCTATCTGCACATTTCGAAGGACGAGCAGAAGAAACGCCTGGAAGAGCGTCGCGACACGCCTGAAAAGCAATGGAAATTCCATCCCGGCGATCTGGACGTGCGCAAGCAGTGGGACGACTACATGGAGGCCTACGAAGCTGCACTGTCTGCCACCAGCACCAGGCATGCCCCGTGGCACGTGATCCCCGCCAACAACAAGCTGGCGCGCAACCTGATGATTTCAGAATTGCTGATCGAGGCGCTGGAAGGACTGAAAATGCGCTATCCCGATCCGCTGGAAGGCGTTGCCGATACCCGGATTGACTAGGCTCAGCTGACCAGCGTCAGGTGAGGGGGGCGAATCGATGTCGGTGGCCACGCATCCGTTTGGGCACGGGCGAACGGCGCCCAGAACGGAAAGGCTTCGGGGCGATGAATGTGGTAGCCCTGCAAATAGTCCACCCCTATTTCGCGCAGCAGGGCGGCCATCTCGGTGTCCTCCACCTGTTCGGCGACCGAATACATGCCGAAGTCGCTTGCCAGCTTGGCGATCGATCGCACGATGGCCTGGTCACGGCGATCGTTCAGCATGCCGCGCACGAAGGCGCCATCGATCTTGAGGAAGTCGGCAGGCAGATGCTTGAGGTAGAAGAACGATGAGGCATCGCGCCCGAAATCATCCAGCGCGAACTGGCAGCCGCGCACACGCAGGCCTTGTATCAGCCGCTGGGCATCTTCCAGGTTCACCACCGCAGCCGTTTCGGTGACCTCGAAACCGAGGCGTTCCCCGGCCACGCCATAGTGGTCGAGCAGATGGCAGATGGTGCCAAGGAAGGATTCGTCCGCTACGGTCTTGCCCGACAGGTTGATGAAATAGACCGCGGTGTCGTCAGGCCGGGATGCCAGGTAGGACACGACCGCCTCCACCATCCAGCGGTCGAGGATGGGCGCCTGCCCGTAGCGTTCCAGCGCCGGCAGCAGCTTGGCCGGCCCCTCGATCACGCCATTACGCTGCCAGCGGATCAGCACTTCGTAATGCGGCTGGCCAGCGGGAGCCGTCGGCTGGATCAGCTGGCGGTAAGGCAGGAACTGGTTGGCTTCCAGCGCCTGGGCGAAATCCGCAGCCCAGCCCATTTCCGTTTCCAGGCGGCGGAAGCCGACTTCGTCTGCCTCGTACAGCAGGACCCGCCCGCTGCCCTCCGACTTGGCGCGGTAGCACGCCATGTCGGCCTGCACCATGATGTCGCCTGCGGTGGCCGCCGTGTCGGTAATGGGTGCCACGCCGGCGCAGGCGCCGAGGGTGAAACGCCGCCCCTTATGCTCGAAACGGAAGTCGCGGATACGCTGCACCAGCTGCCTGCAGACCTGGATTGCCTGGTCGGGCGGGGTTTCGAACAGGATGAGGCCGAATTCGTCGCCGCCCAGCCGGCCCAGATAGGCCTGGTCGGGCAGGGCCTCCTTCATGGTCTTCGCAATATCCAGCAGCAGGGTATCGCCCACCGAGTGGCCGCAGGTGTCGTTCACCAGCTTGAAGTGATCGAGGTCGATGTAGCAGAACACATGTTGCTGTGCCTGGTCGCGCGCGGTACGCAGGGCGCGTTCCAGACGGCCTTCGACTGCGCGCCGGTTCGGCAGCGTGGTCAGGGTGTCGTGGAAAGCCATGTCGCGCAGGCTGTCGAGTAGCTCCTTCTTCTCGGTTTCGTCACGCAGCACATAGACCGCGCCGAGGCCGCGCTGCCCGGTCAGGGGTGCACAGCTGTAGCTGATGACCAGATGCTGGCCACGCCGGGTCTGCAGCTGGGCGGAGCCCATCTGACCCTGCGGGGCCAGTGCCGGGGACAGGAAACAGGCCGGTGCATCCTCGTCGCCGCTCATCTGGTCGAGCTGCAACACCGTATCCAGTGGACTCAGCATGGCGTCTTCGAGGGCGATGCCGAGCAGGCTTTCGGCCGTCGGGTTGAGGTAGGTCACCTGGTTGTGCCGATTGGTGACAATGACAGCATCCCTGATCGACTGCAGTGTGGTCTGCCAGCGCTGCTTCTCTTCGCTGAGCAGGGTCTCGTCCAGTTTGCGCTGGGTGATATCGAAGTGGATCGACAGATATTTCATCGGCCGGCCATCGTCGTGCTTGATCGGAATCAGGGTCGACGCGGTCCAGAACAGCCGGCCATCTCGGGCACGGCTGCATATTTCGCCCTGCCAGGTTTGGCCACCCGAAATCGTCTGCCACTGATCGCTGAAGAACGCGGGGTCGTGCAGACCCGAATTGACGATGCTGTAATTCTGGCCGATGAGTTCCTCTCGCGTGTAGCCGCTGATCGTGCAGAACAGGTCATTGGCGAAGGTGATGTTGCCGGCAAGATCCGATTCGGTGAGGCTGGCCGTGCTGTCGAGCGCCTTCTGCTGCTCGCCGAGGTCGCTGAGCAACCGCTCGAGGGCCGCGCTCATATGGTTGAATGCCTGTGTGGTCTCCTGCAGTTCGGGCGGGCTGCTGGCGCGGATGGGCAGACGCAGACTGTAATTTCCCGCCTCGATCTGGCGTGCGGTGGCGCGCAGGCGGGCAAGATCCTGCAGATTGACCCGCAACAGCACATGGGTCAGCCAGCCGAGCAGGGTGAACGCAGCGGCAAGCAGCAGCAACAGGCGGGTGCCGAGATGCCACAGAAAATCTTCGTACGCATGGGCGGAAGGCTCGATCACCAAGCGGCCGTGGTAGGTGTCGCCGATGACGAGGGCTTCCTTCATAACGGGAATCGTCAGGCTGGCCAGCGCCGCAAACCAGTCGGGGCGGTCGGCACGGTGAGCGGGTGCGGTTTCGTGCAGGACATGGCCGTGGGGCGTGGTGAATTCGACGTATCGAAGATTGCCCAGCGCGATCTGGGTTTTCAGCTGGGCCTGCAGGGCCTGGTAATCGCTCAGAATGGCCGAGTCGGCTACCGTCTTCGACAGCGCATCAAGCTGGGCCGAAGCCTGTATCTGCAAGGAGTCGTTGGCATCCTGACGGGCGATCTGCAGCGCCTGCTGACCCGCCAGGGCGAGCACGGCAAGCAGGATGAGCATGAGCGCGCCCATGACGCGGCCTTGCGTACTGAGCGGGGCCGGGCGCAGATTCTGCACCAGACGGGAAAATCGGGGGGCAGGATTCATGGGCATACGGAAGGAATCGACCGCATGCGGCGTTTCTGAAGGGGCGGTCAACCCGTTTTGGGTGTGTGATTGCTCACACCCTGTTGCGGCCTCGATCAGCCTTTCTTGCGTGCTCGTGGATGCGCCTGATCGTATACCTTGGCGAGGTGCTGCCAGTCGAGATGGGTGTAGACCTGGGTGGTGCTGATGCTGGCATGGCCGAGCATTTCCTGAACCGCGCGCAGGTCGGCGGATGACTGCAGCACGTGGGTGGCGAACGCATGGCGCAGCATGTGCGGGTGAACGTGCTGGCCAAGCCCTGCCTGCAGCGCCCAGCGGTTGAGCCGCAACTGCACGCTGCGCGGGCTAAGGCGGCTGCCGCGCTGGCTGATGAACAGCGCAGCCGTGTTGTCGCGCGTTTCCCCGGGGATACCGTCCTCGCGGGACACTAGCGACAGCCGGTGTGGCAGCCAGGCGTTGATTGCGGTGAGCGCCGCCTTGCCCACCGGAACGATGCGGGTCTTGTTGCCCTTGCCGGTGACCTGCGCCTCGCCCGCCTGCAGGTTGACGTTATCGAGGTCGAGCCCGGCCAGTTCCGACAGCCGCAGACCGGATGAATAGAACAGCTCGAACATGGCGCGGTCGCGTGCCGACAGCGCATTGTCGGCGGCGGCCGCTCCTGTGCCGTCGAGCAGTTGGGCACAGGCATCGGGCGACAGGATCTGCGGCAGTGCCCTGGCTGCCCTGGGTGGGCGCAGGCCGAGACAGGGGTTGCTGGCAAAGCCAAGGCGACGGCAGGCGAAAGTGTAAAACCCGCGCCAGCTCGACAGCTGCCGCGCCACGCTGGTGGCCGACAGGCCCTGACCGCGCAGCCTGACGATGGCGCCACGGATGTCGGTGACGCCGAGTTCGGCCAGCGGTTTTTCACCTGCCAGCCGGGCCAGGTTGGCGAGGTCGCGCTGATAGGCCGTGACCGTATGCGGCGACAGCCGCCGCTCGGCGGCCAGGTGTTGCAGGTACTGCGCGACTGCGCTCACCGCCGCATTTACCCCTGCATCCGCACCAGCGCGGCACCGATCAGCTGGCCCAGTCGTTCCAGGTAGAGCGTGCCCATGCCGGGATAGAAGCGTCTGGCCTCCTCGGATGCCAGCACCAGCAGGCCGATCGGCGCTGCTGCCGGAGCGGGACGCAGCGGGATGCAGGCAAAGGCGCGCAGGTGGGGTGACACTTCACCAAACCAGCTGCTGGCGTCGTTGACGGCCAGGGCGCCGCATACCGGCTGTGCCATGGCGGCTACGCTATCGAATACGGCGGGCGGCACCGGATCGGTCAGCCCCGCCACGGTATCGCCCGCCAGGTTCCACACCCGCAGCGCATGGTGTGGCACCGCGAAGCCTTCGCGCAGATGCAGCGCCAGCGCGGCGACGATCTCCTGCGGCGCGTGGGCCGCCAGCAGCGCCAGCGTCAGCGCGTGCAGCTTGTCGGAAATGCCGTCGTTTTCCTCGCCGAACTGAATCAGTTCGGCCAGCTTGTTTTCCAGCATCCGCACCTTGTCGCGCATCGCAATCAGCTGGCGCTCGCTCATCGATACCGCGTGGGTGCCGTGGGGGTGCGGAATGTTCAGGTCCGCCAGCAGGGTGGGAAAGTCGTTGAAGAAATTCGGATGCCGGGTCAGAAACTCGGCGATGGCCTGGGGTTCCAGGTGGGTGGGTTGCATGTCCATTAGATTTCCATTTCTCCCTCAAAAACCGTTTCGGCCGGTCCGGTCATGAATACAGACTGCCCCATGCCCGCCCACTCGATGACCAGATCGCCACCGCGGGTGTGTACGCTGACCGGGCTGTGTAGCCAGCCCTGGCGGATGCCGGCGACCGCCGCAGCGCAGGCGCCGGTGCCGCAGGCCAGCGTCTCGCCGGCGCCGCGCTCGTATACGCGCAGGCGGATGTCGTGCGGCGTCAGCACCTGCATGAAACCGGCGTTGACCCGTTGCGGAAACCGCGCGTGTGATTCGATCGCCGCGCCGAGGATGTCCACCGGCGCGCTGTCGAGATCGTTCACCCTTAGCACCGCGTGCGGGTTGCCCATCGACAGCACGGCGACGTCGAGGACGTGTTGCCCAACCTTCAGTGCATAGGTCGGCGCCTCGGCCTCGGCGGCGAAAGGGATTTCGGCCGGCGCAAAGCGCGGCGCCCCCATGTCGACCGTCACCTGCCCGTTGTCGAGCAGGCGCGGCTCGATCACGCCGGACGCGGTTTCCACGCGGATGGCTGTCTTGTCTGTGAGGCCCTTGTCGTGCACGAAGCGCACGAAGCAGCGCGCACCGTTGCCGCACTGTTCGACCTCGCTACCGTCGGCGTTGAAGATGCGGTAGCGGAAGTCGACATCATCGTGGGTCGGCGTCTCGACCAGCAGGATCTGGTCGCAGCCGACGCCGAAGTGGCGGTCGGCGATGCGGCGGCATTGTTCGGGGCTGAGCGCGACGGGCTGGCGGACGCCGTCGAACACGACGAAGTCGTTGCCGAGGCCGTGCATCTTGGTGAAGCGCAATTTCATGTCGTGAATAGCCTGACGTAATCCTTGAGAAGGCAGCGATCCATCACCACCGTCATGCCGCCCGCCCGCGCCTGCTGCGCGGCGGCCTCATGAACGATGCCTTCCTGGATCCAGATAGCGGGCAAGTGTAGCGCCAGGCATTGCCCGACGATAGCCGGCACATGCTCGGCGGCGCGAAAGACGTCGACCAGGTCGACCTGGAACGGAATGTCGGCGAGGCTTGCATAGGCCTTTTCGCCCAGCACCTCGTCCACCAGCGGGCGCACCGGCACGATGCGGTAGCCGAAGTGCTGCATCGCCTGCGCCACGCGGTAGCTGGGCCGCGCGGGTTGCGGCGAAAGACCGACCACGGCGATGGTTCTGACGGTTTTGAGCAGCACGCGCAGGGCGTCGTCGTCGGGATTGCGGAACGTCACAGCAGTTTCTCCATCACATGATCGTCCATCACGAAGCCGTTGCCGATGTCGAACACGCGCGACTCGATGATGCGGAAGCCATATTTTTCGTAGGCGTGGATTGCCTGGGTGTTGCCGCGGTTGACCTGCAGCCGCAGGCGGTGCGCCTGCTGCGAGTGCGCCCAGTCCTCGATCGCATGCAGCAGTGCGACGCCGATGCCGCGACGCTGCTGGTCCGGGTGCACGTAAAGCTTGTCGAGCTTGCAGTTGCCCTGATCGAGGATGGCGTGGGCAAAACCAGCCAGTGCGGGTCCCTGCAGCGCCACCCACCATCCATGGCGCGGATCGTCGAGTTGTTCGCGGATCCGTGCGGAATCGTACCGGTCGGCCAGCATGGCATCGATCTGCGCCTGTGAAATCAGCGCCGGATAGGTCGCCTGCCACACGGTTCGTGCGAGCGCGCTGACGGCCTCGATCTCGGCTCTGTTCAAGCGTGTTACGACCGGGTCATTCATAGAGACTGGGTTCGCCCACCGGGCGGGTCTTGAAGCGGCGGTGCAGCCACAGGTATTGCGGCGGCATCTCGCGGATGCGTGCCTCGATGAACGTGTTCATGCGGGCGACGTCGGCTTCCAGGTTGCCGCTCGGGAAGTCGTCCCAGGGCGGATAGAAACGTATCCGATAGCCCTGCCCCCCGGGCAGCTGGCGGGTGATGACCGGAATGATCTGCGCATCGGTGAGCTTTGCCAGGCGCGGCAGGGCTGAAACCGTGGCGGCCGAGACGCCGAAGAACGGCACGAACACGGCGTTGCTGCGGCCATGATCCTGATCCGGAAGGTAATAAAAGGGCAGCCCCGAACGGATCGCCTGCAGGGTCGGCTTGATGCCCTCGTGGCGTTCGATCAGCACGATATTCGAAAAGCGGGTGCGTCCGTGGCGCATGAATCTGTCGGTGACCGGATCCCGGGACCGGGCATACATGGAAACGATGGTCTGATCCATGGTCAGACGCACACCACCCATATCGAGCCCGACAAAGTGCGGGGCCATCCAGATCACCGGTCGCTTGCCGTCACCGCGCGCGGCTTCCGGATTGTCGATGCGAATCAGGCGGCGTAGCCGGGCTTCCGATCCCCACCACAGCAGGCCATGTTCGAGCACGGCGCGCATCGAGGTCTGGAAGGTCTGGCGCAGCCAGAGGCGGCGCAGCGCCCTGGGGGTTTCAGGAAAACACAGTGCCAGGTTGGTCGCGACGATCTTCCGTCGCTTGCCTGGAATCAGCGCCAGCAGCCAGCCCAGCGCGTTGCCGATTGCCGCCTGCAGCGACAACGGCAGCCAGTGCAGCAGCCACAGCACGCCCACACCGAGCCAGGCCGGCAGAAGCGATGGCCGCAGCAGGGTGTCTGAACCGGCGGACTTCATGCTTCCGGCGGATCGTCCGGGTGGGCAACGCCGCCCGGACGCTTGTGACGGTTGTAGCTCCACAGATACTGCGCCGGAAAGCGCCGTACGACCGCTTCCACCGCCTGATTGATGCGCGTGGCGGCCGCGGTCTTGTCCTCGGGCAGGGCGCCGTCCAGCGGCATCACATGCAAGTGATAACCGCGCCCCCAGCTCAGTCGTTCGGCGGCGACGAAGAAAGCCGCAGCGCCGGTCTTGCGCTGCAGGCTGGCGACCAGCGTCGGGGTAAAGGCGGGGCGGCCGAAGAAAGGTGCCCACACGCCGTCGCCGCCCGTCGCCACCTGGTCGGGCAGGATGCCGATGGCTTCGTGTCGCTTGAGTGCGGCCAACTGTGCGCGCACGCCGGACAGGTCGGTCGGCACCAGCGTCGCCTGGCCCCGCTGGCGTCCGGCCAGCATCAGCCTGTCCAGGGTTGGCTGGCGGGGCGGCTTGTACATGGCGGTGAAGGGGTGCCGCGACGCGCAATACAGGCTGATCATTTCGAAGCAGCCAATATGTGGTGACAGCAGGATCACGCCCTTGCCGGCAGCAAGGGCGGCGTCGATATGATCCCAGCCAGAGGTGCCCTTGACCAGCTTCACCACCTTGTCGAAGGGGCGTAGCCATACAGGCAGCAACTCGACGATGGCCTTGCCGGATTCGCCGATGCTGCGGCGCAGCAGCACCCGGCAGTCGCGCCTCGAAGTGCAAATCCCGCTGTCGAACAGGTTGTTGCGGATGCGTGCCGAATGCCGGCCCGGCGCCCAGTAAACCAGCCAGCCCAGGGCGACGCCCAGGCCATGCAGCAGCGGCAGCGGCAGCCGGGCCAGCAGCTTGAACAGGAACATCATGCGGGCGTACGATCTTTCACGCGCTTCAGCGCGCAGAAAGTCGGTGACCTCTTGTAGGGCATACGATTCCACATGGGCTTCAGCCCGGTGTGGATGGGCGTTTCCCTGCGGGAATTGACGGACGGGGACGGAGCACGGCACAATGCCGCCCTGGGTGCCTTACACGTTTGCATCCAGGCTAGAGCCGCCGGGTTAATCTTGACAACTTGCGGGCGGGATACAAATACAGCTAAAGCGTCACCGCTCTGTCTGTCCCCCGAGCCGGTTACGCAGTCGGTAACCGGGACAACAGGAGCTGTCATGCAAAAGGATTTCAT
>JAABQU010000227.1 GCA_011391285.1 Thiobacillus sp. | reverse complement strand
CGAAATCGCCCGCGGCCGCGCCATCATCCCCAACAACATCAACCACCCGGAATCCGAGCCGATGATCATCGGCCGCAATTTCCTGGTGAAGATCAACGCCAACATCGGCAACTCGGCGCTCGGTTCCAGCATCCAGGAAGAAGTCGAGAAGATGACCTGGGCGATCCGCTGGGGCGGTGACACCGTGATGGACCTGTCCACTGGCAAGAACATCCACGAGACGCGCGAGTGGATCATCCGCAACTCGCCGGTGCCGATCGGTACCGTGCCGATCTACCAGGCACTGGAAAAAGTCGACGGCAAGGCGGAAGAACTCACCTGGGAGATGTTCCGCGACACGCTCATCGAACAGGCCGAGCAGGGCGTCGACTACTTCACCATCCACGCCGGCGTGCTCTTGCGCTACGTGCCGATGACCGCCAACCGCATGACCGGGATTGTTTCCCGCGGCGGCTCGATCATGGCCAAGTGGTGCCTCGCGCATCACAAGGAGTCTTTCCTCTACACCCACTTCGAGGACATCTGCGAAATCATGAAGGCCTACGACGTGGCCTTCTCGCTGGGCGACGGCCTGCGTCCGGGCTCGATCTACGACGCCAACGACGACGCGCAACTCGGCGAACTGAAGACGCTGGGCGAGCTGACCCAGGTGGCGTGGAAGCACGACGTGCAGGTGATGATCGAAGGCCCCGGCCACGTGCCGATGCAGTTGATCAAGGAGAACATGGACATCCAGCTGGAGCAGTGCCACGAGGCGCCGTTCTATACCCTGGGCCCGCTGACCACCGACATCGCCCCCGGCTACGACCACATCACCAGCGGCATCGGCGCCGCCATGATCGGCTGGTACGGCACCGCGATGCTGTGCTACGTGACGCCGAAGGAACACCTCGGTCTGCCGAACAAGGACGACGTCAAGGAAGGCATCATCACCTACAAGCTTGCCGCGCACGCCGCCGATCTGGCCAAGGGTCACCCCGGCGCGCAGATCCGCGACAACGCCTTGAGCAAAGCGCGCTTCGAATTCCGCTGGGACGACCAGTTCAACCTCGGCCTCGACCCCGACAAGGCGAAGTCCTTCCACGACGAAACCCTGCCGAAAGAATCGGCCAAGGTCGCGCACTTCTGTTCGATGTGCGGCCCGCATTTCTGCTCGATGAAGATCACCCAGGACGTGCGCGAGTACGCGGCGAAGGAAGGTCTCACCGAAGCCGACGCGCTGGCAAAAGGCATGGAAGTGAAGGCGGTGGAATTCGTGAAGCAGGGCGCCGAGGTTTACCGCAAGGTATGATCGGGTAATTCCAGGCACCGCGGCGGCAGGACTTGCACCTCACCCTATACAGGCTTTTTTTCAGACTCGTCGGCGCACTGATTTTTGCGTGCAGCGCGCTCGCTTCCGCGGCGCCGCTGTCCGCGGTCATGGACCATGAGTCGGCGATCGGCCTGTCCACCCGCTTCCTGCAGGAGGACCAGGCGCAGCTCACCCTGCCTGATGCAATCGCCGCCTACCAGGCAGGGAAATTTGCCCCCGCGAAGAACCCGGTACTGAGTTTCGGCATCGGTGCCAAGCCCGTTTGGATCCATTTTGCGGTAGACAATCCGACGGCCTCGCCGGTGGAAAAGCGGCTGTCGATCGAGATCGCCTGGCTCGACCGGCTCGAGGTCTATTTCAGGAACCCGGACGGAACCGTCGCGACCTACCGTGCCGGTGACCGGCAAGCCTTCATGCAGCGTCCGGTCGCGAGCCGCTATTTCGTGTTCGACCATGCGTTCGGAGCGGGCGTCAGCGAAGTGTTCATCCGCGTGGAAACGCCCGATCCCATGGTCGTTCCGATCTACCTCCTGAATTCGGAGGCGTCGCGGATCCGGCAGACGCAGCAGGAACTCAGCTATGGCGTCGTGTATGGCTTCCTGCTCGCCCTGCTGGCGTACAACGCGATTCTTTTTGCCAGTCTGCGCAGTTCGCGATACCTCTCCTATGCCATCTATCTGGCGATGTTCATGGCAATGAACATCGCCTACACCGGGCATGGCTTCGCATGGCTCTGGCCCGATTCAGTGAACTGGCAGCAATGGTCCAACCCGGTCCTGATGTTCCTCTATGGCACCAGCGGCCTCGTGTTCGCGATCCGCTTCCTTGATTTGCAGGTCTACTATCCACGAGTACGCAAGGCGGTGATTGGTTACTGCGCCGTTTTCGCAACGCTGCTGGGAGCGTCGATTTTGGCGGGCAGCCAGAAACATGCGCTACTGGTCGCGTTCAGCTTCGTCTTTCTGTTCACCGGGATCATGCTGGCGCTGGGTGCGATCGCGGTCTCGGCCGGCCAGAAACCGGCGAAGTATTTCCTGATTGCCGCCATCACCGCCATGGTCGGCGCCGTGCTGACGACGCTGGCCACCTGGGGATTCATTCCTCACAACAGCTGGACCTTCCGTGCGGTGGAAATCGGCATGCTGGCCGATGCCACCTTGCTCGCCCTGGCGCTGGCCTACCAATTCCGGGTCGGGCAGGAACAGCGGCTGCGCGCCGAGCAGTTGGCGCACCTGGATCCGCTGACGGGAGTGAACAACCGGCGCGCCTTTTATGAGAAGACCAGCGCGCTCTGGGGCAACACGATTCGCCATCAACACGACGCCTCGGTGATGCTGATCGATCTCGACCGCTTCAAGCAGATCAACGATGTCCACGGCCACGCGCATGGCGACGCGGTACTGAAAGCGACGGTGGACATTCTCAGGCAATCGGTGCGCCAGGGTGACGTGCTGGCGCGCTGGGGCGGCGAGGAATTCATCGTGTTCATGCCCGACACTTCCATGCAGGAAGCGATGGTGCTGGCGGAACGCCTGCGTGGCGCGATCGCTGCGATGCGCGTGCCCGGCGATACGGGGGAAACCGCGGTCACGGCAAGCGTGGGCGTGGCGCAGAAGGAAGACAGTCACGGCGAGCTCGATGCGCTGATCGCCACAGCCGACGAATGCCTGTACGAGGCCAAGGAGCAGGGCAGGAATCGGGTGGTCAGTTGTCAGGCCGAGCAGTTCCGGCTGCTGTAGCCCGACGGCCTTCACGGGGCAGGCATGTGCCCCGCGTATAATCCGCAGGCGCGTCGCGTTGGCGCGCCTTTTTTTATCCCCGAATCGCCCCCATGGCCGACCCCACCCTGATCCTGCATGCCCTCATCCTCGGTTTCGTAGAGGGGATCACCGAGTTCCTGCCGATTTCCAGCACCGGTCATCTGATCCTGGCGGGACAGCTGCTGGGCTTCACCGGCGAGAAGGCCAAGGTGTTCATGATCGCCATCCAGCTGGCGGCGATTTTCGCGGTGGTGTTCGAGTACCGGGTCAAGCTCGGGCACGTGGCGACGACGCTGAACACCGACCCGACTTCAAGGCGGCTGGCGATCAACCTGATGGCGGGCTTCCTGCCGGCGGCGGTGCTCGGTTTTCTGTTCTACAAGGAAATCAAACACTACCTGTTCAACCCCATCGTGGTGGCCTCGGCGCTGGTGATCGGCGGCCTCTTGATCCTGTGGGCGGAGCGGCGCAAGCATGTGGTTAGCACGCCGACGGTCGACGATCTCAACTGGCGCCGTGCGCTGGCGGTGGGCTTCGCGCAGGCGCTGGCGATGATTCCCGGCACCTCGCGCTCCGGCGCGACCATCATCGGCGGCCTGTTCCTCGGGCTGTCACGCAAGGCGGCGGCGGAGTTCTCGTTCTTCCTCGCCATCCCCACCATGTTCGCCGCCACGGCCTACGACCTCTACAAGAACTGGCACCTGTTCGACGCCGGCGACATTCCGCTGTTCGCCATCGGCGGCGCGGCCTCGTTCGCCAGCGCACTCCTGGCGGTGCGCACGCTGATCAAGTTCGTCAGCCGCCACGATTACACCCTGTTCGCCTGGTACCGCATCGTATTCGGCGGGGTGGTGCTGGCGACCGCCTACTTCGGATGGGTCGACTGGGGCGCCGGCCACTGAAAAATCAGGCCGCGGTGAGCGCCTGTCGCACGTCGGTTTCGAGTTGCGTCTTGAGATCGTCCGGCAGATTCAGTTTGCGCGCCAGTTCGTCCAGGTAGGCGCGTTCCATGAAGCTCTCGGTGTCCACCGCGAGCACGCTTACCAGATACATCTCGCTCGCCACTTCCATCGAGCTTGCCGCAGCGGCGACGTCAGCCGGGTCGAGCGGGCGTGCGACTTCCTGGTCGATCCAGCGGCGCAGGTTGGGGTCTTCTGCGATGCTGCCCAGCTTCTGCTCGATCAAGCCGCGTTCGCGATCGTCGATGTGGCCGTCCGACTTGGCGGCGGCGATCAGCGCCTTCAGTACCGCGCGGCTGTGGTCCTCGGACGCCGGTGCCGGCAGGAATTGTGCGGGCTGGGGCGCAGGGCCCGTAGCCGCGCCCGCGGCCGCCTTCTGCTGCTGCCAGTTGGTGTAGGCACGGAACGCGAGCGCACCGAGCGCAGCTGCACCGCCATACCCCAGCGCCTTGCCGCCGAACTTGCGCACGCGCTTGTCGCCGAGCAGCAGGCCGAGTGCGCCGCCGGCCAGCATGCCAGTGCCGAAGCTGGCGTAGCCGGGCTTGGCCGGCGCACCCGGCTGGGCGACATTGCCGGACAGTGCCGATCGGCCGGCGTTGAGCAGTTGGTCGAGCAGGGACTGGACGTTCATGGGGGGAGGTTTTCTCGATACAAGACAAGCGAGGAGACCGGCCACAGCTGGTCGAAGTTCCGCCGCCTCAATCGGCTTTCGGCGGGCGCTTGTCGAGTTTCCTTTGTAGCGTGCGGCGGTGCATTTTCAGTGCGCGCGCCGTGGCCGAGATGTTGCCGTCGTGCTCGTTCAGCACTTTTTGGATGTGCTCCCATTCCATGCGTGCCACCGACAAGGGTTCGGCGCTGACTTCCAGCGCTGCGTCGGGCTCATCGCGCAGCAGCGCGGCGAGGATCTCGTCGGCGTCCGCCGGCTTCGCCAGGTAGTGGCGCGCGCCCAGCCGCACCGCCTCGACCGCAGTGGCGATGCTGGCGTAGCCGGTGAGCACGACGATGGCAGGTGCGGGACTGCACGCAGCCAGGTGTTCGACGACTTTGAGTCCCGATTCGCCGGGCAGCTTGAGGTCGACCACGGCGTGGCTGGGGACGAAGGTGTCGGCCACCGCCTGGGCTTCGGCGGCGTCGTGCGCCAGCGCCACTTCGCAGCCGCGTTTTGTCATCGCGCGCGCCAGCGCCGCGGCAAAATCGGCATCGTCCTCGACGATCAGGAGTTTCATTGCAGCAGCATTCATTCGGGTGGGCTCCAGGGGAGAGTGATGCGCACGCGGGTGCCGCCGCCGTCGCGTTCGGTCAGGGTGAGTCCGCCGCCGAGGCGCTCTAGCGTGGCATGGGTGAGTGCGAGGCCGATGCCCCAGCCGCGCCCTTGCTTGCCGCTGAACAGCACGCGGCCGGCCTGCGCTTTCTGCTCGGCGGTGAAGCCCGGGCCGCGGTCGATGATGTCGATGACGAGCGCGTCAGGCCGCGTTTCAGCATGGAATTCGACGGCATCGGGCGAGACGTCAGCAGCGTTGTTCAGCACATTCTGGATCGCCTGTTCCAGTCCGTCGGGCGAGGCGAAGTCGCGGTGGTCGCTCGGCAGTTCGATCGCGATCTGCGCATCGGGACGCAGCACCTGCCAGCGCTCGACCACCGCGGCGAGCCAGACATCGAGTGGCTGCGCGGCGGGCGGGGCGTCCTGCGCGCGCGCCGCGAGCTGAGTGAGGATGCGCTTGCAGGCCTGCGCCTGTTTTTCGAGCAGGCGGCAGTCTTCACCGATGTCGGGGT
Source organism: Thiobacillus sp. (assembly GCA_011391285.1). The sequence goes on along the minus strand of JAABQU010000227.1, from coordinate 17,298 downwards.
CGTTGGCAAATTCGGCGGCAAGCTCATGCGCGGTGATCTGGATGGTGGCGAGCGGGGTGGCGAGTTCGTGCGCCGCCAGCGCGGCCTGGGTTCCGAGCGCGACGATGCGCTCGTCGCGCAGCTGCCTTTCGCGCAGGGCCGACAGTTCCTGATCACGCGCGCGCAGCGCAGCGTGCATGCGGGTGACGAAGATTGCGATCAGCGCGGCACTGATCAGGAAATTGAACCACATGCCGCCGAGATGCATGGCGGAGGCGGCAACCGGATCGGCGATCGCCAGCGGCTGGTAATAGAACAGCAGCAGCGCGTAATAGCCGCCCGCCACCGCGGCCAGCAACCAGACCCAGCGCGGGCGCAGGCTGATCGCGGCGATGATGACCGGCACCAGCATCAGCGAGACGAAGGGATTGGTCGCGCCGCCGCTGAAGAACACCAGCACCGCAAACGCAGTCAGGTCAGCCAGGAGGTGCGCGAGGAATTCCATTTGCGTGGCCGGCACGTCCAGTCGCAGACGCCACGCGGTGGACAGCGAAAACAGCGCCATCAGCACCAGCACCGCCGCTATCTCGAAAAGCGGCATGCGGATGCCGAGCCCCCAGTGCAGCCAGACGATGCCGGCCGCCCAGCCGCCAATCAGCGATACGCGCACCGCCAGCAGACGCCCCAACAGGGCGCGCGCAGGCAAGGTGGACAGCAGGGTGGAATCGGGTGCGGACGACATGGCGGCATTGTAATGCGCTCGCCGCCGCGGGCTGCGGACTGCGACAATTTGTCCAATTGTGCGCGTCGGTCGGTGCGCCTAAAGTGAATCAACGCCTCATCGCGTTGTCTCATCTCTCCCTTCCCGCCTGCTGGCGGGATTTTTTTGCCCGCCTTTCCGATCAGCGGCCTGCTAAATGGAAAAGGCCCCGTGCATGACGCAGGGGGCCTGGGTTGCTGGACGCGGGAAGGGTTTCCGCCGGATCTAGAACTGGACGCTCACACCCGCATAGATCGAGCGGCCCATGCCCGGAACGGCGGTGCCCCAGGCCGGGCTGCCGGCCACCGGCATCGGCGGCATGGTGATGCCCTGGCCGACGTACGCGCCTGCGAGCGGATGGTAATAGAGGCGGTCAAAGACGTTCTCGATTCCGATGTCGAGCCGCGCCTTTTTCCAGGCGTAGCTGCTGCGCAGGTTCAGCAAGGCGTAGCCGGGCGTTTCGATTTCGTTGCGGATTTCCGATACGTCCGTCTTCGCGTCGACCAGATGAACCTCGGCCAGGTTGGTCCAGCGCTGGTAGCGCTGCGTCACCGACAGCTTCGCATTCAGCGGCATGATGTTGTAGAGATCGTCGTCCGGACCGCTCGCGGTCTTGCCGCGGACATAACTCAACAGGCCGTTCGCGGTGAAGCTGCCGAAGTCCGTGTTCATTGCTAGCGGGACATGGCCGGAAACGTCGAAGCCGTAGAGGTGCGCATCCTGATTGACGTACCTGAGGAACACGAACCCATCGGTCCTGTCCAGGTTGGCCTGAGTGCAAACACCGGTGATGGCACCCGAGCAGCGCTCGGCATTGATGTAGTCCTCGACGTAGGTGTAGTAGGGCGTGATCTTCAGTCCCCAGTCCTGCTGCCTGGCGTCATGCCAGTCGAAAGTCGCGCTCACGGTATGGGCAATTTCGGGCTCGAGGTCGAGATTGCCGACATAGCCGTTGCCATCCCCGGCCAGGTTGATCATGTTCATGGCCATGCCGCCCGTCGACCAGGTGTAGCGTTCGTAGAGGTTGGGCGAACGGGTCTTGCGTGCATAGCCGAATTCGACAGTCTGCGTTTTGGCCGGTGTATAGCGGGCGAGCGCGGTCAGGTCGAAATTGTGGTCGGTCTTTTCGCGGTCGGCGGCATTGAAGGCAGTCGCGTCGGCGTTGTAGGCAGCGTTGTACCCCTGCACTTCATCGGCATTCATTTCGACCTTTTCGTAGCGCAGGCCGAGCAGGCTCAACCACTGTGGGTCCCATTGCGCTTCCCACTCGGCAAACGCCGCGTAACGATCACGTTCGCCGTCGTTGATGTTCAGGAAGGTATTCGGCGCCATGCCGGCGGTTCCGGACGCCGGCCACCAGTCGTCGAGACGATACTGCTGGAGTTCGGTGCCCACGCGCACCAGGTCGCGTGCAGAAATAGGGATGTCGCCCTTGACCACCACACCGCTGTTCTTGCCTTCGGTGAGCATCGGCATCCCCGGCGCGTTGCCCATGTACCAGAACGCCTTGTCCTCCAGGAAGTTCATCTCGTGCTCGGTATGCTCGTGATAGATGCGCGCCTCGAGCTGGCCCCAGTCGTATTGCCCCGTATAGCCCAGATTGACCTGCTCGCTGGTGTTGTCGGTCATGTCCATGCGCTGGTTCGGATAGCCCTGGTAGGGAATGTGCTGATAACCCAGCTTCAGATCGACCAGATGATTGTCGTGGCGCAGCGCAAAGCCGAGCGACTGGTTGGTGGACTTGTACTGTGTAGAGCCGACCTCGTCACCCGGCAGCCAATTGGTCGAGTTAAAGAGCGACTGCGGCAGCGTCTGGATAAAAGCCAGCCCTGCCGGCTTGAAGTCGCCGCCGGCCGTGTAGTTGTCGGATTGCGCGGTCGAGCCGCTGTAGGTCACGCTCAGTTTTTCGCCGGCAGCGGTCGCGGAAAGATTGGCGCCCATTGCATTGCCGTTGCTGCGGTAGAACGTACCGGCCGCACCCTTGAGCAGCGTGCCTTCACCAGGCCGGGCGAATTCCGGCGCGAGCGATTCCGCCAGGATCGTACCGCCGATGCTGTCGCCGCCCGAACTCACCGGTGAAATGCCGGCGAATACCGTGATGCTGCCGACCTGTGTGGGATCAAGGTAGGAAAGCGGCGGGTTCATGTGGTTGCCGCACGCGGAGATCAGGTCCATGCCGTCGACCTTGATGCGCAGGCGGTCATCCGCCAGGCCGCGAATCGACGGCAGGCTGGAAACGCCGCCAGCACCGATGAGGCTGACGCCGGGAATATCGCGAAGCAGGGTGGCCGTGTCGCTGGTGGCTGCGCGCATCGGCAACAGCTTCTCTGCATCCAGCGTCACGCTGTTGGGCGCGACATCCGCGGGTTCCGAACCCACGACGACCACGGTCATGAGGGGCGTATCCGATGACGCCGAGGGTGGGGTGCTTTGAGCGGATGCGTTGGACCAGCATGCCGACAGGGCGAGGGAGACGGCGAGGGAGATTGGCTTTCTGGAAAACAGCATGTTTTTCTCGGAATTGCTGGAATTTTCGCGAGTCTAGGGAAGTCCATCGCGCGCGCGAATGTGGCAAATTGACGCAAGTGGCCTTCTGGATGGGGCGACTCGACAGGCATGCGGCCACGCTGGGTCGCATCGCAGCGGGGTTGACGGAGTGTGCCGGGAGCAGGCTGCAGCATGATGATGCGACAATATGCCGCATCGTCATTTGTGGTGTGATTGCCTATCGTGGGTCAATTGCACGTCTGTAATGCGCAGCGATTTTTAATGGGGAAGAAAATGAAATTGAAGGTTTTGATGCTCGCCGCCATCGGCGTCCTGGCCATGCAGTCAGCATGGGCCGCCAACATCAGCGTCACAGAAGGCTGGGCCCGCGCCACCATGCCGGGCCAGAAAGTCAGCGGTGCCTACATGAAAATCCAGTCGGACGCCGATGCGCGCCTGATCAGCGCCTCCAGCTCGGCAGTGCCGCGGGTGGAAGTGCATGAAATGAAAATGGATGGTGACGTGATGCGGATGCGCGAGGTGCCTTCGATCGATCTTCCGAAGGGCAAGACGGTTGCGCTCGAACCCGGCGGCTTTCACATCATGCTGATGAACCTGCCGAAACCGATCGCGGCCGGCGAGATCATTCCGCTGACCCTGGTCGTCGAATCAGGTGGCAAGCAGCAGACGGTGGAGGTGAAAGTCGAGGCGCGCGCGCCCAACCAGTCCATGCAGCCTAGTCACTAGGCGACCACGCCGAGGACCGCGCCGCGCGCGCGCAGGTCGTCGAGCAGTGCGCCGCCGGCTTGCAGGATTAGCGCCGGATCGGGATGGCGGCTCTCGGCCGCGATCTGTTCCAGCGCGGCACGGCCGCTCAGCGTGCCCGTTTCCAGCAGCGTCAGCAGCCGCGCGGTAAATGCGTTGATCTCGCTGAACTGAACGGAATCCGCGTCGTCGCGAAACACCAGCAGCCAGGTTTCCGCAGCGTGCACCTTGCGGCGCGGCGCGATGCGGTGCACCGGCCAGTCGTAACGCAGGTTGGCGAGCACCGGATTCAGCAGCGGCACACCCGCCATCAAATCGCCAGCCGAATCGAATAAACGATTCGCGCTGCGGTTCGACACCGACAGCACCAACTCGATCCACTCGTAGTGCGCCAGCGCAAGCAGATAGGGCGGCGCATCCTCGGGCGGTGTCCACCCGTTCTGCAGGAACTGGATGAATTCGTCCGGAATCTGCCTGAAGTACGGCGTGCGGCTGCGGTGCGTGGCGAAAAATGCGCGCACCAGCCTCGCCCATTTGCGCGCGCCCAGCATCTTCCGCAGCACCGGAAAGCACGCCAGCAGAAATCCCTCGATATTGTTGAACAGCAGCTCGTTGTAGATCTTCATGCGCCGCGCTTCGACGCCGGCCGGGCGCGGATGCGCCTTGGGGTCGCGGATGTGCGCGGTGAAAGCGAGTTGATAGCGCTGGAATTCAGGAAGCGCGGGTGGCTTGTTCATGTCGTGGGTGGCGCGCCTGGATGCGCGCGATGTGCTCGACCTCGCGCACCAGTATGTCCAGCGGCGGAATGTTGAAGTCGCGTTCCAGCAGCGTCGGCACGACTCCATGAAAGAGGTAGGTCTCATCGAGCAGCGCCCACACCGGGTCGATCACGTCGGCGCCGTGGGTGTCGACGATCAGGTCGTCGGCCTCGTTGTAATGTCCGGCCATGTGCATATAGACGATGCGCTCGGTCGGCAGCGCGCGGATGAACTCGAGTGCGTCGTAGCGGTGGTTCACGCTGTTGACGTAGACATTGTTGACGTCGAGGTGCAGGTCGCAGTCGGCCTCGGTGAGCACGGCGCGGATGAACGCGATTTCGTCCATCCCTGCGACTGGCGACGGCGTGTAGTAGGAGGCGTTTTCGATCGCGATGCGGCGTTCCAGAATGTCCTGCGCGCGGCGGATGCGCGCAGCGACGTGTTTCACCGCTTCTTCCGTGAAGGGAATCGGCAGCAGGTCGTACAGATGTCCGTCATCCGAGCAGTACGACAGATGTTCGGTATAGAGCTGGATGCCATGGGCATCCATGAACTGCCGCGTCTTGTGCAGCAGCATTTCGTCAAGTGGCGAAGGGCCGCCGAGCGACAGCGACAGGCCGTGGCAGACGAAGGGATGGCGTTCGGTGAAGCCGCGCAGTTCGCGGCCATAGGCACCGCCCATGTCGATCCAGTTTTCCGGAGCGAGCTCGAAGAAATCGATGGCGTCGGGAACCCGGGTTTTCAGCGCGGGAATGAGTTCGCGCCGAAACCCGAGCCCCGCGCCGGTCAGGCGCAGGGGGGGCATCAGCTACCTGCTGACTACTTGGCGACAGGCTTCTTGGTGGCGCCGCACTTGCCTTCGCCGCATTTGCCTTCAGGCATCTTCTTGTCGGTGGGCTTCATCTCGGTCGCCGTGGCGTCCTTCGCTTTTTCTGTGGTGGTCTTGCCGGCTTCGGCCTTGGTTGCATCGCCCGTGCTTTCCATGGGCTTGGCACCGTGAGCGGCGGCCACCTGGTAACCGGACGACAGGCCGGACAGGGCAAAGGGATTTTCCGCGGCCGAGGCGATGGGCGCAGCGGCCATGCTGGCGACGAATGCAGAACCGACAGCGCTGGCGATCAGGGTTTTCTTGGACATGGTATTTCTCTCCTAACAGGTTTAACGACGGTCAAAAATCTCCGGATGATCCCGGTATGTTGCAAAAAGCTCATGAGCCGAGCTTTTTCTGCAATTCGCTGGCGATGCGCTGGCGGGCTTCGGGTGCCAGTCCTTCAGCATCATCGTCCGCCGCGGTCTCTTCTCGAAACAGACGGCGCATTTCCTGCAATTGCTGGTTGAAGCGGGCGCAGTTCTTACAGATCGCAAGGTGAAACCGTAAAGCCATGCGATTGGAAAGCGGCAGCTGTTCGTCCATGGCCCGCGAGGCAAGTTCCGTTGCTTCCCTGCACGTCGGCATCCATTTCATACGGCACCCGCTTTCGAAAACCCGTTCATTTCCAGGCATTGACGCATGAACAATCGTGCGCGATGCAGCAGTACCCAGCAGTTGGTCGGCGTGATATTCAGTTCCTTACAAATTTCTTCGGTCTCCATCCCGGCCACCTCGCGCAGGCTGAAAACCTGGGCCATCACCGGTTTCAGACGGTCGGCGCATTCGTCCAGCACACGCCGCAACTGGCCCATTTCCGCCCCGGTCTGCGGGTTGCCCCAGGGGCGCAGCGGCTCGGCCCAGTGGCCGTCCTGCTTGAACAGCAGGTCGATCGCCTCCTCGCCGTCCTCGTCGCGCGGAATTTCCACTTCGCGCACGTTGCGCCGGATCAGGTCGACGATCTTGTGCTTGAGGATGCCGGTGAGCCAGGTGCGCGGGCTGGCGTCGCCTGTGTATCGCGCCTGCGCCGATAGCGCGGCCAGCAGGGTTTCCTGCACCGCGTCCTCGGCCAGTTCGTCGGAATGCAACTGGCGGCGCGCGACCCGGAACAGATAGTCCCCGTGTTCGGCCAGCCAGGTGCGGGCGTTGAGTGTATCCATCGATGATCCTCGTTCTGCGTGACGCAGGTGCGGGCACTTTAGAGGCAGTCGCACAAAGCGGCAACCGGTGCCGCAATCGGGCGGGCGTGCCGGCAGGGCGGCCGCGAGAGGAAACACATTTCAGACGCCACCCAGCCAGCTTCGCACCGCCATTTTTATTGGCGTAAAATCCGCCCACACCTCATCCGGAGCCGCCATGATCCCCCTCCATACCGCCGCCGAGAAGGCCCACATCCTGTCCGAGGCGCTGCCCTACATCCAGCGTTTCTACGACAAGACCATCGTCATCAAATACGGCGGCAATGCCATGACCGAACGCCACCTGATGGAGGCGTTCGCCAAGGACGTGGTGCTCCTGAAACTGGTGGGAATGAACCCGGTGGTGGTGCATGGCGGCGGTCCGCAGATCGCCGACCTGCTGAAGAAGATCGGCAAGCAGTCCGACTTCATCCAGGGCATGCGCGTCACCGACGAGGAAACGCTCGACGTGGTGGAAATGGTACTCGGCGGCCTGGTCAACCAGGATATCGTGACGCTCATCAACAAGCACGGCGGCAAGGCGGTGGGGCTGACCGGCAAAGACGGCAACTTCATCCACGCCAAGAAAATGCTGGTGGCGAGCGCGGAAGAGTCCGGCAAGTTTCTCGATATCGGTCAGGTGGGCGAGATCACCGGCATTGACCCGACAATCATCCAGCTGCTCGACTCGGGCGATTTCATCCCGGTGGTGGCGCCGCTCGGCACCGACGCGGAAGGCAATGCCTACAACATCAACGCCGATGTCGCGGCCGGCAAGCTGGCCGGCGTGCTGAAGGCGGAGAAGGTCATTTTCCTCACCAATACTCCCGGGGTGCTGGACAAGGCGGGCAATCTCCTCACCGGCCTGACGCCGCGCCAGGTCAATGAGCGCATCGCCGATGGCACCATCTCCGGCGGCATGATTCCCAAGGTCGGTTACGCGGTCGACGCGGTGAACAGCGGCGTGAAAACCGCGCACATCATCGACGGTCGCGTCGAACACGCCCTGCTGCTGGAAATCATGACGCCGGAAGGCGTCGGTACGCTGATCAAGCGGGCTTGATGAAGATGTTCCGTTTACTGGGTGCGTTCATGACGCGCTATCCCCTCTCCCCGCCCTCTCCCCCAAGGGGCGAAGGGGGCAGGGTTTGGCTGCGCGAGGTATTCTGAATGCGCTACTGGCTGATGAAATCCGAGCCCAGCGACGTCAGCATCGACGACCTGGCCGCCATGTCGAAGCAAAGCGTCGCCTGGTACGGCGTGCGCAATTACCAGGCGCGCAACTTCATGCGCGACCAGATGAAGCCTGGCGACAAGGTGCTGTTCTACCATTCGTCGTGCGCCGAGCCGGGCATCGCCGGGCTGGCCGAGGTCAGCGTGGCGGCCTATCCGGACGCCACCCAGTTCGATCCCAAGAACAAGTATTTCGACCCCAAGGCCACGCCGGAAACGCCGCGCTGGTTCAATGTCGACGTCAAGCTGGTGAAGAAGACCCGGCTGATGCCGCTGTCCGAAATCCGCGGCTATCCCGAACTCGCCAACATGCGCATCCTGCAAAAGGGCAATCGTCTGTCGATCACCCCGGTCGATCCGGCCGAGTACAACTTCATCGTCAAGCACCTCTGATGCCGGAACTGCTATCCGCGCTGTTCGCGGCCTACGTTGGTCTCGGACTGGTGGTCGGCTTCGTCGCGGGGCTGCTCGGCGTCGGTGGCGGCCTCATCATCGTGCCGGTGCTGATCATGCTGCTGCATGCGAACGGTCTCGCGGCCGGCATCGAACCGCAGGTGGCGCTTGGCACCTCGCTCGCCTCCATCCTCTTCACGTCGCTTTCCAGCGTGCGCGCGCACCATCGCCACGGCGCGGTCGAATGGCCGCTGGTGAAGCGCATCACGCCGGGCATCCTCGCCGGCACGCTGGCGGGCGCCCTGCTGGCAGCGCAGATGTCGGCCCTGGTGCTGAAAGTGTTTTTCGTTGCTTTTCTCTTTTATGCCGCCGTCCAGATGTGGCTCGACTTCAAGCCGGCGCCGCATCGCGCGCTGCCGGGGCGCACCGGCACCACACTGGCGGGCGGGGTCATCGGCGCGGTGTCGAGCTGGGTCGGCATCGGCGGCGGCACGCTGTCGGTGCCGTTCATGCTGTGGCACAACGTGACGTTGCACCGGGCGATCGCCACCTCGGCCGCAATCGGCTTCCCGATCGCGGCCGCCGGCGCGGCCGGCTACGTGCTGGGCGGCTGGGATGTGCACGACCTGCCCGCCGGCAGCCTGGGATTTGTCTATTTGCCGGCGCTCGCCGGCATCGTGATCGGCAGCGTGCTGACCGCTCCGCTGGGTGCGCGCACCGCGCACCGTATTCCGGTGCGTCCGTTGAAGCGGATTTTTGCGCTGTTGCTGGTGACGCTGGCGCTGCGCATGCTCTGGACCTTCTAGCCCGGACCGTGCAGGACGCATGATTTAGCGCCGTGCCAGGGCCACTGCACCAGATGTGGTGTTGTGCCACAAGAAACAATTTCATGCTTGAGTGGCGTTACCGCCCACGTTAGTCTTTCGTCACATGCCGAAAATTCGTCGCATGGTCGATCAATTCAACACGTGGAGATCAACATGGCACATCTGCAAGCTGTAGAAACCACGCTGCAACCGCAGCAAAACGCAAACACCCAACTCACCACGTATTTCGATCCGCATAGCCAGGTTGCCTGGGGCTACATGCATTCGGAACCACGTCCCTGTTTTACCCCGACTTTGCTGCAGGAACTGCTGAGTTGGTGTCATGACGTTGCGGCACAGATTGACGACCCCGACCAGCCGGATGTTCGGTACATGGTCACGGCGTCGTCCTTCCCGGGCGTGTTCAATTACGGGGGGGACCTCAGTCGCTTTGCCGAACTCATTCTGGCGGGTGACCGTGACCGGCTCACACAATACGCACAGGCGTGCATCGAACCGCTTTATCTAAATGCCGTGCATCTCAACCGGCCGGGGGTGAAGTCGATCACGCTGGTGCAGGGGGATGCCCTCGGTGGCGGGTTTGAATGCGCCCTGTCCGGCAACGTATTGATTGCCGAACGCGGGACCAAGCTCGGGTTCCCGGAAATCCTTTTCAACCTGTTCCCCGGGATGGGTGCCCTGAGCCTGTTGGGGCGCCGTGTGGGCTATCAGAAGGCCGAGCAGATGATACTCAGCGGGCGACTTTTCCTCGCCGAGGAATTGTATGAGTTGGGGGCGGTGGATGTGCTGGCCGAGCCTGGCATGGGCGAAATGGCCGTGCATGACTACATTCGCCGGGAGACCCGCTCGCGCAACGGCGCCCTGGCGCTGCGCAGCGCGCGCGATGAAATTCAGCCGATTACCTACAGCGAGTTGATGCGGGTGACTGACATCTGGGTTGATGCTGCCCTGCGTCTGGAAGCGAAGGACGTGCGCATGATGGAACGACTGGTCAACCGGCAAACCGGCAAGGCCGAAACGGACGTTGCACCCGCACCGTCAAATGCGTTCAGCGCGTAATTTGCGGTCCTGATAAGCCGTGAGGGCGGCTTGCGCCGTGTTGAGCGCAAGCCGAACCCCGTCCAGTTTCTGGGCAGCGTCCATCCCGTTCAATTCGTAGGGCTTGATGCGCTCGGCGTCCGCACACAGCCGTGCAAGAGGGTTGGCGCCGATATCGCTGGCGCCGCCCTTGAGCTTGTGCAACTGGTCGCGCCACTGGCCGTAATCCCGTGTCGCCAGGGCCCGCTCGATGTCGCGCATCGCGCGCTCGCTGTCTTCCGTAAAACTGGCCAGCAAATCCCGCATGAAATCCGGCCCGCCCATCTGGGTCAGGTCGTCCAGTACCGACTCTTCCAGTGCCTGGGGCGGTTCTTCACGCGGTGTTGCCGCAACGATGGCTTGCGCGTGCTGGCCTGCCAGCAGGGCAATGGCCTCGACCAATTCGCGGCTGTTGACCGGCTTGGTGAGGAAGGCGTCCGCGCCGGCGTCCTCGCAGGCGGCCTGTGCCTCGGCACTCGCGTCGGCGGTGAGCATGACGATGGGCAGATGGCCCTGTTCCATGAAGCGCCAGCGCTGCACCACCTCGGGTCCCGACAAGTGCGGCATGTGCATGTCGATGATGGCGAGCTGGTAGGGCTGGTCGGCGGACTCGAGCATGGCCAGTGCTTCCTCGCCGTCATGTGCCAGGAAGGTTTGGTGCCCGGCATGCTCCAGCAAGCCACGGATCACCCGCTGGTTGACCGGGTTGTCTTCCGCCACCAGGATGCGCAGCCCGGCCGCATTCCCTGCCTGGGCATGGAAATGGTCGGCCAGCGAGACCACGTTGGCGGGCATGTCGTGGCTGACCACCGCGTGGATGGCGTTGAACAGCAGGGTGGAATTGACCGGCGTCCGCAGCACCGAGGCATAGCCTGCGTGTATCAGTTGCGAGTCCATCGCCAGGGGCACGGTCGGGCTGCTTTCGATGAGGATGATGGGCAATGACGCTAGGCTGGGCTCATCGCGCAGCAGGTGCAGGAAGGCGACCGGGTCGCCTGGCAGCGCAGAGCGTTCCACCACCACTGCGCCGAGAGGGGCGCCGCCCGACAGATAGGCCGACAGTTCGGCGGCGAGCCGGGTGGTATTGCTCACCGCCACGGCTTCGGCCTTCCAGTTTTGAATCACCCACTGCAACCGGACGGACAGATCGGGCTCGGCCAGAATCGCGACCCGCATGGGCGCCTCGAAATGTTCATTCGTTGCATGCGACAGATCGGCTTGCAGCACAAACGGCAATTCGAACCAGATGGTTGTGCCTTCGCCTTCGCGGCTGTGCAGGCCGATTTGCCCACCCAGCGTATCCACCAGCTGCTTGGCAATGGTCGTGCCCAGCCCGCTGCCGCCAAAGCGGCGGGTGACCGACGGATCGGCCTGGGTGAAGCTGTCGAAGATGCGCCCCTGTGCCGCTTCCGGAATGCCGATCCCGGTGTCGACGATTTCAAAACGCAGACGCTGTGGGTGTCCCATCCCGACCGGGCGGATATAGACGTCGATCCGGCCATGCTCGGTGAACTTGATGGCATTGCCGATCAGATTGATCAGGATCTGGCGCACGTGGCGTGCATCGCCCTGCAGTTGGAACGGCGTCTGCGGCGCGATGTGCGCTGCCAGCACCAGGCCCTTGCCGTGTGCCAGGGTTTCCATCATGGCGACCGTGCCGTTGATCAGGCGATGCAGGTCGAAGTCCTCGCTGGTGGTGACGATTCGCCCGGCCTCGATGCGCGAGATGTCGAGCACGTTTTCGATCAGTTCCAGCAGGGTGTTCGCCGAGGCACGAATGATCTGTGAAAACTCCCTCTGTTCCTTGTTGAGCGGCGTTTCTGCCAGCAGGTCGGCGACACCGATGACGCCGTTCAACGGCGTGCGCAGTTCGTGGCTCATATTGGCGAGGAAGCTGGACTTGGCCTGGTTGGCTTCGTTCGCGTAGTGGACGGCGGCATGCAGCTGGCGCGTCAGCGAGGCGGCATACAGCGGCACGATCACCATGGTGAACAGGATGCCGATGCCAAGCGCCAGATGGCTTTCCCAAAATGGATTGAATGCCAGCACCGACCCGAAGCCGACTGCGGAAAGCACGGTGGAAAAATAAAGATAAGGCACCCCGTACCTGAATCCGTTGCCCAGCGTGACCCACAGATACACGCCGACCAGCGGCGCCGAGGTTTCGCCGCCTATCATCATCATGAACGTGGCGGTCGAGAAATCCACGATTGCACCGAAGATCCTCCGCGGCGGGGAAACGTTCCGGCTTATGACGGTGCTGGCGAGAATGAGCGTTGCGGTGGAAATGAAGAAAAGCGCAACGTAGTGGATGACCGAACTGATGAAGTCCGGATGGGCGATCCAGTTGGAACCGAAATAAACATAGGCGATCACGCCAATGATGAAGCGAATCAGCGCCTGCTGGAACTCGGTATCCGGCCGTGCGCGGATCCGCTCCCGCAGGCGTCTGGCGAATTCAGGAAGCGGCAGCCGGTTCAACATGCGGCGGGCTTATTCGGGGTTGTCGCCCAGTTCCTGCATGATGGAGGCGACATCGTCGATGCGCAGTTCAAACGCGCGCACGCATTCGGGGTCGAAGTGTTTGCCGCTTTCGGAGCGGACGTAGCGCAGCGCCTCCTGAAACGACCATGCCTGTTTGTAGGGGCGGTGGGAGGTGAGGGCATCGAACACGTCGGCGACCGCCGCGATGCGGGCGGGCAACGGAATGTCCTCGCCGACCAGGGCTTGCGGATAACCCGTGCCATCGAATTTTTCATGATGGCCGAGCGCGATCACAGCGCCCATCTGCAGGTAGCGCGAAGGGCTGTCGCCGAGGATGCCATGTCCGATCAGCGGGTGTCGGCGCATGATGTCCTGCTCCTCCGGGGTGTGCTTGCCGGGCTTCCTCAGGATATGGTCGGGGATGCCGATCTTGCCGATATCGTGCATGGGGGCTGCGGCTTCGATCTCGTCACACTCCATCGCGGAGAGCTTCAGTTCCTCGGCGATCAGGCGGGCGTATTTCGCCATGCGGATGATGTGGTTGCCGGTTTCCTCGTCCCGGTATTCGCCGGCCTTGGCCAGTTTCATCAGGGTTTCGCGTTCGCGCGTGCGCACCTCGCGGGTGGCCAGCATCACCTGCTCTTCCAGCCACTGGGCGCGATCGGCCACCACCCGCTGGCTGCGGCGCAGGGCCAGCAGGTTGAGGCAGCGGGCGCGGCATTCCTGCGGGTCGATCGGTCGGGTGAGAAAGTCGGTGGCGCCGTTTTCCAGCGCCTGATAGCGAACCTGACGGTCTTCCACCACGGTGACAATGATGACCGGCACGTCGGCCAGCCGGCGCTCGGCACGAATGCGGCGGGTGAATTCGATGCCGTCCATGCCCGGCATCCGGTAGTCGGTAATGATGAGGTCCGGCGTGACGAGTTGCATCTGCGCCAGGGCTTCATGCGGATCCTCGAAGCTGTCCACCACCACGCCGGGCTCCAGGCTGTTTGCCAGGCCTTCGAGCAGCCTGCGTGCGGTGCTGCGGTCATCGACAATCACCACTCGCGCGCCGCCGCGCGGGCGCACATCGCGCGGCGGCGCGGTTGGCAGGGACGGTGTCACGACGCGCAATGACTTGGCGATCACTTGGGGTCCACCTTAAACGGTTGATAACTGAACGGTTTCATTGAATTATCGGGTTGGCTAATTGTGAACTTTAACGCGCAGGAGACGTGAAATGAAGAAAAACCTGTTGGTGGGCCTGGCTGCCGGTCTGGCGGCGCTGCTTTGCACGAGTGCCCTGGCCGCTGCCGCCATGGCCGATTATGCCCGCGAAAAAAAGTGGGCCGACGAAGTGGTTCCCGGGCTGGTGGTGGGCGATCCGGTCTACCTGCAAACCCCGCGCGGGCATCACAAGTTCCTCACGCTGTTCACCCCGGCGCCGGACACCGACAAGGCGGCCATCGTCGTGCACGGCCTGGGCATCCACCCGGACTGGGGCATGGTGGGCACCCTGCGCACCGAACTGGCCGACCGCGGCTTTACCACGCTGTCGATCCAGATGCCGATTTTGGCGGCCGACGCCCGCGGCGAGGCGTATCCGCCGACCTTCCCGGAAGCGGCCGAGCGCATCGGCGAAGCCGTCGCATTTCTCAAGGCCAAGGGCTATAAAAACCTGGCCATCGTCTCCCACAGCATGGGCTCGCGCATGAGCCTCGTCTACCTGTCGGGCAAGCCCGATCCCGTGGTCAGGTCCTGGGCCAGCCTGGGGATATCGGTGGGCGACTACGCGGCGCTGAAGATGCCCGTCCTCGATCTCTATGGCGACAACGACCTGCCGCCGGTGCTGGCGAACGCGGGCAAGCGCAAGCAGAGCTTTGCGGCCGCAGGTTCAAAGCAGGTGGTGATCCGTCGCGCCGACCATTTCTTCACCGGGCGCGAGGGGGAAATGGTCGAAGCCGTAGCGGACTTCCTGAGTGCGACGCTGAAATAGGTCGGCCCAGTGTCGTGGCCAGCAAAAAGCCCCGCGTGACGCGGGGCTTTTTTTGTGGGCCGAAACCTGCGCCGGATTTACACCGCTTCCAGCTTGCGCATGCCGGCGGGCAGCAGCTTCAAGTCGACCAGTGCGGTGACGAACGCCTTCAGGAAGGTGGCGTCGTCCTCGTACACCATCTTGTAGTACTGGATCTTCATGGTGACGGCGGCGCCGAGCACGATGGCGATGAAAGTGAGGATGGAGCCCAGCGCCAGGGTGGAGAAGCCGGTCATGGCCTGGCCGACGGTGCAGCCCATCGCCAGCACGCCGCCGAAGCCCATCAGGATCGCGCCGATCAGGTGGTTGACGAAGTCGCGGCCGGAGGCGAACCACTCGATGCGGAAGCTGCGCGAGATCAGCGACCACAGCAGCGAGCCGGCGATCACGCCTGCCAGCGCCATCAGGCCGAAGGTGAGCAGGCTGCTGTTGAAGCCGCCCATCGCATAGCCGAGCGATTGCCCCATCGGATTGATGAAGGTGAAGGACTGCGAGGCCAGCGCGGTGGTCGAAGCGGGCTGGACCACGTCGGCAGGCGCATACAGCTCCCAGTCCTGGGCGTAGGCCTGCAGGCTCAGCACGTCGCCGTCGGCATCGACCATCACATTGCTGGTGACGTACCAGGCGGCGAGCACCGCGAGGCCGACCACCAGGCCGCCGAGGATGTTGTCGAAGTTGCTGCGGAAGTCGGCCGACTTGAAGGCCCAGATCAGCATCAGGCCGCCGATGACGGCACCCATCACCATGCGGCCGGTGGCGGCGTTTTCGCGGAACAGCATCGCACCGAGGTCCTGGTTGGTGGACAGCGCGACCGCGGTCGGGTTGGTCCACGAATAGAACAGGGTCGAATACAGGGTCTTGTCGCTCCCCGGGAAGGGGTTGACCATGTAGTAGGCGATGACGGCGATGACCAGCAGCACCATGATGGACTTGATGTTGCCGCCGCCGATGCGGATCAGCGTCTTGTTGCCGCAGCCGGAGCCGAGCACCATGCCGACGCCGAACAGCGCGCCGCCGAGCACGTTTTCCAGCCAGGGGAAGTTCATCTGGCGGTAGGGCGGGAAGGTGTTGGTGACGTTCACCATGCCGGCGGCTTCGAGGCCCACCACGCCCAGCACGCCGACCGCGATGGCCAGCAGCCAGGCGCGCATGCGGCCGGTGTCGCCCATGTTGACCCAGTCGGAGACCGCGCCCATGGTGCAGAAGTTGGTTTTATTGACGACGGCGCCCATGATCAGGGCGATCACGAAGGTCGACCACAGGAAAAACGATTGAGCGCTTGCGAAATCTTCGTAGGTCATGACTCTATCTCTCGCTTGGAAGGGGGAAAACGGCGGGGGCCGCGGGTCCGGGTAAGACGCGGAATTTTAAAGCTTTCGCCTCAAATGGCAACGCCGCCCGGCATGTCCTGACCAGTCAATTCATGCTGTTTACGCGGACGCGGGTTTGCGTGTAGGGGTGCCGCTCAGCCCAGCAGGCGCGTCATCGCTTCGCGGTATTTCTCGCTGGTTTTGGCGACGATTTCCGTGGGCAGTTCGGGCCCCGGCGCCTGCTTGTTCCAGCCGCTGGCTTCCAGCCAGTCGCGCACGAACTGCTTGTCGAAGCTGGGCGGATTGCTGCCGGGCTGATACTGGTCGGCCGGCCAGAAGCGCGACGAATCCGGGGTCAGCGCCTCGTCGATCCACACCAGCTGGCCTTTTTCGTCGAGCCCGAATTCGAACTTGGTGTCGGCGATGATGATGCCGCGTGTGAGCGCATACTCCGCCGCAGCCTTGTACAGGGCCAGGCTGACGTCGCGCACCTGCTTCGCGAGGTCGGCGCCGATCAGCGCAGCCATCCGGTCGAAATCGATGTTCTCGTCGTGGGCGCCGACTGCCGCCTTGGTCGACGGCGTGAAGATCGGTTCCGGCAGGCGATCGGCCTGCGCGAGGCCGGCCGGCAGCGCGATGCCGCATACCGACTGGCTGGCCTGGTATTCCTTCCAGCCCGAGCCCACCAGGTAGCCGCGCACGATTGCCTCGACCGGCAGCGCCTTCAGCTTTCTCACCACGATGGCACGTCCGGCGACCTGGTCGCGCTCGTTTTCGGCGACGACGGATTCCGGCGCGATGTCGAGCGCCTGGCTCGGCACGATGGATTTGAGCTTGTCGAACCAGAAGGCCGACACGCGGGTCAGCACCTCGCCCTTGCCCGCGATCGGCGTCGGCATCACCACGTCGAAGGCGGACAGGCGGTCGGTGGTGACGATCAGCAGCTTGTCGTCGCCGACGGCGTAAATGTCGCGCACCTTGCCCTTGTGGACCAGCGGCAGGGAGGCGATGTGGGATTCAAGCAGGGGTTGGCCGAGGAGCGGTGCGGGCATGGCAGACGAGGCGGGATCGGAAGAGCCGGCATTATAGCCGCCGCGATAGAAGGCGCTGGTCTCGTACACGCCGCGCAGTTCGCGCAGCGCCACCAGCAGCACCGCCGCCA
>JAABQU010000226.1 GCA_011391285.1 Thiobacillus sp. | reverse complement strand
CGCTACGGTTTCTGGACAACTTTGTCTTTGAGCTAAATATGGCTGAGTACAACGAAGGCGCCTACAAACTGGCCCGCGAGGCCTACATCGAGCACAGCTGTCCGTTCGAACGGGCCCTGCTGTCGCGCTGCGTCGCCTGTGGCCGCTCGCGCAAGCTCAATCTGGCCGAGCGCGAGGCGATTGCCTGCGGCGACCCGGAGGTGCGCGAGCATTGCCTGACGTTCTACCAGGCGCTTCACGAAAATGCGCAGTTCGCGCTGAAGACCCATCCCGATGCGCCCTGGCCATTCGGCAAGGAAATCCGCGCGCAGTGCGGCGGGGTGCGTGGGCTGGCTGAGGCAATGGATTGCGCAGCGGATGAAAGCACCGACATCGCGTCCACGGTGCTTCAGGGCGGGCAGCGGTTCGGCGACAGCGCCGAATTTCCCTATTCCGAGATCATGCGCGCCGTGGTGCATTACGAGCCGCGCAAGCGGCGCTCGTAGTGCAATCAGACCAGCCCGGGAACCAGAATGGTCCATCCGCACTCTCTTGGGCTGACTGTCTGTTTTGATTACACTGCTCGCGTGCATACCCGAATCCGTCGATTCCTGCTGTTGCTGTTGATGCTGGCCCTGCCGGCGCAGGCCTTTGCGTCTGCCGCCATGATGAGCTGCGGGCTGCCTCAGCAGGACACGCTACAGACGATGGTCATGGCCGACGAGATGATGGCAGGCTGTCACGAACCCGAGCAGTCCGCGCCCACCTACCATGACTGCAAGCATTGCACGGCTTGCGCGCTGGCGTCCGCGCTGCCGATTCCGGCTTCCGATACCCCGGCGATCATGCCGGTGCCGACCCGTTATAGTCCGCAGCCTGCCGTGTCTTTCAGCGGCTTTGTCCCCGAAGGCCCCGAGCGGCCACCCCGAAGCCCCCTCGTCTGAATCCCGCGCCGTTTGACGGCGCGTTGTCCGATTTCGACCGCGGCGCATGTGCCGCGTGACTGGCGAGGTTCAACATGTTCAATGCATTATTCCGACGTGCGGCGCGGCTGGCGCGCGCACCCCTATTCAGGCTGGCGGTGCCGTGCCTGTATGCCTGCGCCGTGTGGGCACCCGCGGCATCCGCGGCAGAGCCCCCGGCGGCTGATCCGGCAGTGACCACCCCGTTCAAGAACTACCAAGGCTGGCGCGATGAGCCGCTGCAGGACTGGCGCGCGGTCAACGAACGGGTCGGCGAGGTCGGCGGCTGGCGCACCTATCTGCGCGAATCGCAGCCGGCGGCTGGCGGCGCCGGTCAGGACCCACGGGTTCAGCATGGCCATCAAGGCCATTGAGGAGGCGCCATGAAAAAGAATCCTTTTACGCCCCGCACACTTGTTCTTGCCGTTCTGTCTGCCGCGCTGCTGGGCGGTTGCGCGAGCTTCTCCGAGGACGGCGGGTTTGGCGCGATTCAGTCCGCCACCCAGTCGCGCATCCAGAAGGATGTGGCCTGGTTGCGCGACGATGCCACCCGCAGCGCAGCGCAGGCCCGCATCGACGCCCTGTTGGCCAAGCCGCTGTCGGCCGACGACGCGGTGCAGATCGCGCTCCTGAACAACCCCGGCCTGCAGGCGGCGTTCAACACGCTGGGCATCGCGGAGGCCGACTGGGTCGCAGCGCAGCGCCTGCCCAACCCGGGGCTCTCGATCGCCCGCAAGACCCGGGGCACCGAGGTGGAGTGGGAGCGCACCCTGCATCTCAATCTGGCGGCACTGTTGACGATGCCGATGCGGTCCGAAATCGAGCAGCGCCTGTTCGAGCAGACGCGGCGTGCACTGGTGCTAGACGTGCTGCGGCTGGCGGCCGAAACCCGCAAGGCGTGGGTGGTGGCCGTGGCGGCCGCGCAGACCGCCGAATACCAGGATCAGGCGATGGAAGCGGCGGAAGCCGGCGCCGAACTCGCACGCCGCATGGCGCAGGTGGGCAACTGGAGCAAACTGAAGCAGGCGCGCGAGCAGGCTTTTTATGCCGACGCGGCGCTCGCGGTGGCGCGCGCCGGCCAGGCGAGGCTTGTGGCGCGCGAGCGTCTGGTTCGTCTGATGGGCCTGCTGAATTCGGATCGACTGCAATTGCCCGATCGCCTGCCAGATCTGCCGGAGACCGTGCCGGCGCTGCCGGATGTCGAACAGCAGGCGATGGACTCCCGTATCGATCTGCAGGTCGTGAAACAGCAGACCGAGGCACTGGCGAAGAATCTGGATCTCACGCGCAGCACCCGCTTCATCAACGTGCTGGAGCTCGGCATCATCAACAACGGCTCGAATGAGGAACCGCAGCAGCGCGGCTACGAAATCAGCTTCGAGCTGCCGCTGTTCGACTTCGGGCAGAGCCGAGTGGTGGCCGCCGAGTCGCGCTACCGCCAGGCGCTGGAACAGGCCCGCGAAGCCGCGGTGAACGCGCGCTCCGAAGTGCGCGAGGCCTATGCCATGCAGCAGAGCCAGTACGCCATTGCGCGCCATTTGCGCGATGAGGTGGTGCCGCTGAAGCAACGCATCTCCGAAGAGAACGTGCTGCGCTACAACGGCATGCTGATCGGCGTATTCGAACTGCTGGCCGACGCGCGCTCGCAGATCGCCTCGGTTAACGCCGCCATCGAGGCGCACCGCGACTTCTGGCTGGCCGATGCCGACCTGGCCATGGCGCTGGTCGGCACGCCCGGCAAGATGGCCGTCACCTCTGTTGCGTCCGCTCCCGCCGAAGCGGGCGGCGGCCATTGAATCAAGGAACCCCCATGACTACCAGACGTGATTTTTTCAAACTCGCGGGCGCGGCCGCTGTGACCGGCGTGAGTCCTGCGGCGATGGCGCGCCTGCCCGAGATCGTCAGCATGGATACGCCGGCCACCCAGCCGCCCCTGCTGCCGCCCAACGGCCGCCCCTACAACCCGGTGGTGACGCTGAACGGCTGGACCCTGCCCTGGCGCATGAACAATGGCGTGAAGGAATTCCATCTGGTCGCCGAGCCGGTGGTGCGCGAGGTCGCGCCCGGGATGAAGGCGCACCTGTGGGGCTACAACGGGCAGTCGCCCGGGCCCACCATCGAAGTGGTGGAAGGCGATCGCGTGCGCATGTTCGTCACCAACCGCCTGCCTGAGCACACCACCATCCACTGGCACGGCCAAAGGCTTCCCAACGGCATGGACGGCGTCGGCGGCCTGACGCAGCCGCAGATCAAGCCGGGCAAGACCTTCGTCTACGAATTCGTCGCGCGCCGTCCCGGCACCTTCATGTACCACCCGCACGCCGATGAAATGACGCAGATGGCGATGGGCATGATGGGCTTCTGGGTGACGCATCCGAAGGGCAGGCACCCGCTGATCGAGACGGTCGACCGCGATTTCTGCTTCCTGCTCAACGCCTACGACATCGATCCCGGCAGTGCCACGCCATCGGTCAACACCATGCTCGACTTCAACCTGTGGACCTGGAACAGCCGCGCCTTCCCAGGCATCGACAGCCTCAACGTGCGGCTCAACGACCGTGTTCGCATCCGCATCGGCAACCTCACCATGACCAACCATCCGATCCATCTGCACGGGGTGGAATTCGAGGTCACCGGCACCGATGGCGGACCCACGCCCAAGGGCTCGCGCTGGCCGGAAGTCACCACCGACATCGCCGTCGGACAGATGCGGCAGGTCGAGTTTCTCGCCGACGAGGAAGGCGACTGGGCCTTCCATTGCCACAAGAGCCACCACACCATGAACGCGATGGGACATGGCGTGCCGACCATGATCGGCGTCGACCACAGCGGGCTCGCCGGCAAGATCACCAGGCTCATTCCCGACTACATGGTGATGGGCGAGCGCGGCATGGCCGACATGGCCGAAATGGAAATGCCGCTGCCCGACAACACCCTGCCGATGATGACGGGCCAGGGCCAGTTCGGCGCGATCGAAATGGGCGGCATGTTCACCGTGATGAAGGTGCGGCGCGAGCAGAAGCGCGGCGACTACTCCGACCCCGGCTGGTACAAGCACCCGCCCGGCACGGTGGCGCGTGAAGTCACCGGCGCCGTGGCCGAGCCGATGCGCGCGCCTCAGGGCGCCTCGCCCCAGGGCACCCCGGGCGATATCGAAGTCACCGTACGCAAACCCACCGGCCATGCCGGCCATCAATGAAATGAAAGGACGATCGATGAAATCCACCCTGCTGCTGACCGCCCTGCTTGCCACGCCGCTGCTCGTCGGCGGGTCGCTTGCGCACGCCCACGCCGAGAAAAAGCACGCGCCGGCTGCCGATGGCGTGGCCGAGCAAACCGCCTGGGGGATCGCCGGCAAGCCTGCCCAGGCCCAGCGCACCCTTACGCTGGACATGACCGACGCCATGCGCTTCACCCCTGACGCCGTTACCGTGCAGGAAGGCGAGACCGTGCGTTTCGTCGTCCGCAACAAAGGCCGCATGCTGCATGAAATGGTTATCGGCACACCCGACGAACTGGCCAGGCACGCCGCCATGATGGCCAGGTTTCCGAACATGGAACACGACGCGCCCTACATGGTCCATGTCGATCCCGGCAAGACAGGTGAAATCGTCTGGACCTTCAACCGCGCCGGCAGCTTCGAATTCGCCTGCCTGATCGCCGGGCACTACGAGGCCGGCATGCGCGGAACGATCACCGTCACCCCCAAACAAGGAGCTGCAAAATGAAGAAATGGATCCCCCTGCTGGCCGTGCTGACGATTGCCAGCCCGCTTTACGCCGAGCCCGTGACCGTCCCGGCCGCCCAGGCCCCCGCGATGAGCGAAGGCGTGGTGCGCAAGATCGACGCCGCCAACGCCAAGATCACGCTCAGGCACGGCCCCATTGCCAATCTCGACATGCCGCCCATGACCATGGTGTTCCGGGTGCAGCCGCCTGAACTGATGAGCGCCGTCAAAGTGGGCGACAAAGTCAAATTCCGTGCCGAGGACATAAATGGCACCTTCACCGTGACGGAGATCCAGGCGGCGCCCTAGTACGCCTGCCGGTACGCGCAGCACGTCGTGCCGAAGTGCGCCTGGACAGGGCGCCTATTTGTACTAAACAGAAGGTTTCCCCGGCAGCACGCAGTGAGTGCGCCGGCTTTCCGTAGCCCTTCAGGAGAACAGGATGAAGCAGGTATCGATGTTGGCCCTTTCCCTTTGCATGGCGCTGGCCATCCCGGCGCAGGCCATGAACCACATGCAGCCCGGTGATCAAATTTATGGATCTGAGTTGATGACGCCCCAGGAACGCAGCGAATACCAGACCCGCATGCGTTCGATGAAGACCGATCAGGAACGCGAGGCCCTCCGTCTCGAACATCACAAGCAGATGCAGGAGCGTGCCAAGGCCCAGGGCAAGACCCTGCCCGACTCGCCGCCTGCTGACCGCGGCCCCGGCAAGGGCCCGGGCGGCGGCGGCATGGGGCCTGGCGGCGGCTGATCTACTGCCGCAAGGCAGTTCAGACTGGCGCCGTGACCGCGCTGAAGTGCAGGGTGGCCGCGAAGCCGTGGCCGCCGTCTGTGCGCGGCAGCCCGTCTCCCAGTTCCAGTCGGGCATTCGACAGGGCGGCAATGCGGGAAGCGATGGAGAGTCCCAGGCCGCAACCTTCGCCTTCGACCTCGCCGCGCACAAAGCGTGCGCTCAATTTTGAGCGCAGGTCAGGTGCGACCCCCGGGCCGTTATCGGCCACGCTGATCGAACAGCCCGAAGCGGTGCGTGCGAGGCGCACTTCGATGCGCGCCCCTTCCCCCGCGTAACTCAGGGCGTTGTCGACCAGATTGCGCAGCGCAATCTGCAGCCAGCCGGCGCTCACAGCAATCCTGCATCCCGGTATCGCATCAACAGCCAGGGTTTGACCCTGGCGCCGGGCTTGCGGCAACAGCTCGGCACACACTTCAGCGATGGTTCCGGACGGATCCAGCGGTTTCGGCGCGGTTTCCCGGCGCGCCGGATCGACACGCGCCAGGGTGAGCAGCTGCTCGACCAGGTGCGTCATGCGGTCGACGCCGGCGATCACCTGGCTCAGCGCGTGCTGCCGGCTGTCGTCGCCCTGTGCACGCAGCGCCACCTGCGCCTGCACTTTCAGTGCTGCCAGCGGTGTGCGCAGCTCGTGCGCGGCGTCTGCGGTGAAACGGCGTTCGTTGTCGAAGGCGTCCCTGACGCGCCCGATCAGCGCGTTGAGCGCACTGCGCAGCGGAGCGATTTCATTTGGCAGCCGAGCCGATTCATCGAGCGGCGCCAGTGCCTGGGCATCAAGCGCGCCGACCTGCCGCGCAACCCCGTCCACCGGCCGCAGGGCGCGGCTGACGACCCACCACACGGCAAGCGCCATCAGCGGCAGCGCCAGCATCGCAGGCAGCAGCAGCGACAGCCCGATCTCGCGCGCCATGCGCTCACGCGCGGCGTGGGACTGCCCCACCACCACGCGGTATTCCGCGTCATCATCCTGCGTCGTGTAAAAACGCCAGCGTGTGCCTTGGTATGGGCGTTCGCTGAAGCCGGTCGTCATGGCTGTCCCGAATCCGGCGTAACCGGGCGAGGCCACCAGACGTCGGGTCTCGCCATCCTCGTCGAGCCATACCTCGAAAGCGATCGGCACCGGATAGTGCCGGGCGTGTTCATGCAGTTCCTTGACGAAATGTTCGGCTTCGCCACCTGCGACGATCGCCAGCAGGGTCTCGCCCACCTGCGTCAGCTGGCTGTCCAGCAACGCGTCCGCTTCGTGGTGGGCGCGCTGATAGACCACCAGCGTGGACAGCAGCCAGATCGCCGCCACCGTGCTGGTCAGCAGCCACACCAGCCGGCGGCGCAGCGAGTAGCCGGCGCGGCCTTTCATGCTGCAGACGCCATGTAGCCGACCCCGCGCACGGTGCGGATCAGTTCGGTGCCGAGCTTCTTGCGCAGATGGTGGATGTGGACTTCGAGCGCGTTGCTGTCGACTGCGGCGTTCCAGGTGTAGAGCTGCTCTTCCAGCGTGCGGCGTGTCAGCACGCGGCCGGCGTTTTGCAGCAACAGATGAAGCAGATCGAATTCGCGCGGCGTCAGCTCAATGGCCTCGCCGGTCCGTGTCACCGTACGTGCTGCCGGATTGAGCTCGATCTCGCCCAGCGTCAACACCGGCTCGGGATGGCCGTGCGCCCGCCGCACCAGGGCCCGCAGGCGCGCGGCGATCTCGTCCAGGTCGAAGGGCTTCAGCACATAGTCGTCGGCCCCCAGATCGAGGCCGCGCACCTTGTCTTCCAACTGGTCGCGCGCGGTGAGAATCAGCACCGGCGTCGCGTCGCGGCGTTCGCGCAGCCATTGCAGCACCGACAGTCCGTCACGCTTCGGCAGCCCCAGATCGAGCACCATCGCGGCAAAAGTCTCGGTGGACAAAGCCGTCACCGCCGCTTCCCCGTCTCGCAGCCAGTCAACGGCATAGCCGGCCTGCGTCAGCCCGGCCTTGAGGCCGTCGCCCAGCAGGCGGTCATCTTCAACCAGCAGGATGCGCATCGCGCTCTTTCATTTTGGAATTCGGACGTCGTGTTCATTGAATATGCCCTGTTCCGCCTGCCGGTGACAGGCCGCGCAGTTGGCGGCCGACCCGACCGATTTGCGCGACCAGGTCGCGCGTGGCACCTCGTCGTGCTTGCCCACGAACCAGCGGGTTTCGGTGATGCGCAGCGGTGCCGCGTTCGTGCCCATGCGCTGCATCACCTTGCCGCCCATTCGGCTGGTGCCGCTGTCGGCGGCATTGGCTTCGAGAAAGCGCAGGATATCAGCCTGGGTTGCCGGATCAAGGCTGGCATTCTCGCCGAAGTGCCGATCGAGTCCGCCCATCACACGCTGCCACGACGCGCGCGGCAATAGGGCGGGAGAGTAAGCCAGGTGGCAACTGGCGCATTCCTGCTGCCAGGCCTTGTGCGTCAGGCGGGGCATCACGTCGTCGCCGCCGCTGTCGCCGCGCGCCTCGCCGCCCGAGGGCAGTGAAAACGCCAACAGGCTGAATGTGCCGACTGTCGCCAGCACGCCGATTCCGCGCAATAGAGTGTTCATGCTGTGCTCCTTATTTGATCTGGTTCAACCAGGCGATGAAGTCGCCCTTTTCCTGTGCGCTGCATTCGCGCTGCAGCACGTCCATGCAGTTGCGGCGAAACCATTTCTCGACCTTGGCTGCATCCGTGAAACGTGACGGGTTGGCAGCAGGGGCCAACGGCTCGATGCGCTTGCCAACCCGGGTTTGACCCGCCTGCCTGGGATTGGTGGTATGGCAGCTCGCGCAACTCTGCGCTGCACTGCTCTGCCCGGGATGCTCGCCCCGGTACAGCGCTTCGCCGCGCGCAGGCGACAGCCCGCTGACTGCCACCCCCGCCTGCTGCGCATAGCGCGCCATGAAGCTGGCGGGGGTGTCGGCGGCCGCTGCGCTGGCGGAAAGCAGCATCAGACCTGTCCATGCGATCCGCTTAATCATGCTGCACCCCGCTTTCGGCTTTGATAGGTTGAACATCGAGATACTGCTTGCCGGTCACCATGCTTTGCGCCACGCGTTCGCCGCGCAGCTGGTG
Source organism: Thiobacillus sp. (assembly GCA_011391285.1). The sequence goes on along the minus strand of JAABQU010000226.1, from coordinate 15,324 downwards.
GAACACCAGTGCCGCCATGTGCAGGCCGACGAAGCCGAGCATCAGGACGAAGCCGAATTCGTGCGGGTCTTCCGCCACGTCTTCCACCCAGCCGGCGTTGCCCACCCAGGACGCGAGCGGGCCGGTGTTGAATTCGCTGGCGGCGAGCCCCAGTCCGGTGACGACCATCAGCGCCATCACGCCATAGGCGAACAGGTAGGCCAGGCTGGCGATGGGATCGTGGCCGACCCGATGCGCACTCGGCAGGCGCAGGTTTTTCAGGCTGGCCTTCCACGTCGCGGGGTGCCACAGATCCTGCCAGCGTGCGCTGGCCGGGCCGACGAGACCCCACAGCAGACGTGTCAGCAAGGCCACCGTCAGGCCGTAGCCGGCGAGGATGTGGAGGTTCCAGATCGCGCTTTCCCAGGGGCCGTCCTCGAATGCTTCGGCCAGTTGGCTGCTTATGATGAGTGCGACGACGGACAGCGCGATGACCCAGTGCAGGGCCCGCAGTAGCGGGTCGTATACACCGCGGACTTGGGTTCTTGAATTCAACATGGTGGTCTCCTTCGGAAAGCGATGAGACCACTGTAGAGACGTATCCTTATCTGATCCTTAAGTCATCCGGCAGACTGGCGTGCCGCCGCAGACCATCGCGCGCCGTGCGGTACTCGGGTAGACGCCGATCGCGTGTGATTCCAGCGTGTCCGGTTGGTGCACCGGGGCCGCGATATCCTTCTGCGCAAGCGGCGCACGGTTTGTGCTGTGCAGGTTAAGTTGGTTTGCTGGGCGGGTGCGCCAGCAGCACGCGGCGCAGGCGCACGACAGGAACGAATCAGGGGGTGGCAGCGGGCGAATCGGATTCGGCTGGATCAGCCTGGGCTGCGATCGGGGCAGGCGAGTGCATCGCGCGGCTCATCCGCCGTGCCTCTTCCTGCATCGCCGCGATCTGTTCGGGCTTCAATTGCCACACCAGGCCGTCGCGCGCGCGGGCGGCGGCTTCCACGCCCTGTGCGGCGGCGAGGTTGAACCAGAGATAGGCGCGGGCCTTGTCGATCGCGGTGCCGGTGCCGTAACGATAGAGTTCGCCGAGGCTGTACTGGGCCTTGGCATAGCCACGCTTGGCGGGCTTCTCGATCCAGTCGAAAGCCGCCTTGTAGTCCTGCACCACGCCGCGCCCCTGCAACAGAACCAAGCCGTACTGGTATTGCGCCTCGGCCAGTCCCTGCTTGGCGGCCAGCTCGAACCATCGGGCGGCCTCCTTGTCGTTCTGGATGACGCCATCTCCCGTGGAATAGCGCATGCCCAGCTGCAATTGGGCCTCGGGGTCGCCCTGTTCCGCGCGGGCATGCGGCAGGCTGGCTGGCGCCATTGCCGTTGAAACGGCGGTGCGGGGTTCAAGCGCAAGCCAGGCTGTCACGCCGACCAGGGCGATGACCGCAGTTATCAGCAAGACGGGCTTGATCGGGTTGAATACCCAGAAACGGTGGTGGCAATCGCGGCAGCGTAGCGGCGTGTGCAGCAGCAGTCTTCGCACGCCGTTGTGGGCATGCAGCGAACCCTTGCGGATCTGGTCGCTTCCGCATTGTGGGCAGACAACCGACATGGCGAATTTCAGCGCGACTGCGCGACCATGTAATCGACAGCGGCGCTGACGTCGGCATCGGAAAGAGACCGGTTGCCGCCCTTGGCCGGCATTGCCCCCTTGCCACGGATGGCAACGGTGTAAAGCGGCTCCATCCCTTGTGCCAGGCGGGCGTTCCAGGCGGCGACATCGCCGGTTTTCGGTGCGCCTGCGATGCCGCGGTCATGACAGTGCGCACAGGCCTGGCGGTAGATCTTCTCGCCGTGCACGAGATCGGCGGCGGCTGCGGCCGGCGCAGGTGCCGCGGGGCTGGCTTCAACGGCTTGGACTGCAGCAGGCTTGCTTGCCGCAGCAGGCTGGGCGGCCTGTATTTCGGGCTGCGTCGGGGCTGCTACAGGGGGTGCGGCCGGGGCCGTCTCGGATGGCAGGGGCTCGACAGCCGGGGTCACCGGCTCGACCGTGGCCGCGGGCGCAGACTCGGCTTGCGTGGCTTCCGCCACGGACGGTTCAGTTGCGGGAGGGGTGGCCACCTCGTCGGACTTGCCACAGGCAAGCAGGGATGCGGCAGACGCGACGATCAAGAAAGTGGTGATGGATTTCATCGTATTCCCCTTGGTTGGCTGCCGCGGACTGCCGCAGCAAGGTTTTTATTTGTTTGCGGCGTCGGCTGCCGGCACTGCTGCTGCGTCCGGCGTGCCCTCAGGAGCAGCGGGTGCGGCCGCAGCGGGAGCGGGAGCAACCGGCACGGGAGCCGCCGGTTCCTTGAACGACGCACCGGCCGAATTGGCCATGTAGGCCACTGCGCGCGCCACTTCGATGTCCGACAAATCGTCATCGCCGCCGCGCGGGGGCATCTGGCGCAGGCCTTCGATCGCGTGCTTGACCAGGGTGTCGTAGCCCTGGCCGAGGCGGCCCGCCCAGTCGCCCTTGCTGTCAAACTTGGGTGCGCCCAGTGCGCCCGAGCCGTGACACGAGGAACACACGGCGTCGTAGACTTCCTGGCCGGCTTTCTCGACCCTGGGGGCGTTGGCGTCGAGTGCGGCCAGTTTGGCAAACGGCTGGATGCGCTTGACGGTCGCTTTCTGTGCGGCTTCGCTGGTGGTGTCGGGCTGGTGTTCAGCCTGAATGCCGAGCACCAGCTGGACGATCAGAAAAATCGCCAGCAGGGGCGCGATCAGCCCGGCAAGAACGGAAATGACGACTTCCTGCGGGGTGGCTTGGGTCATCTTGGCGTGCGAATCGGCCATGAAAATTCCTTAGTGGGGGTAGCATCGAAAGCCGGGATTATAAGGAAAGCCTCCCCGACAGGAAAGGGCGGCGGGCCCGATGGATGGACGCCATTTTGCAAACCGGCTATGCTTCGGCCTCCCAGGAGCCGTCAAACTCCATGCGCCCGTAGCTCAGCTGGATAGAGTACTGCCCTCCGAAGGCAGGGGTCGTGCGTTCGAATCGCGCCGGGCGCGCCAGTTTCCAGATCATCATGAGCGTCATCCCCTTGTTCCCGCAGGGTTTAATCTCTGCAGTGCGGGTTTAAACTTCGGGCTGGCGTTCATTCCGAGTGTTTCCATCATGGCCATCCCCACCCCTACAGAAATCAATCTTCATCAAGCGTCCCGCAAGCTGGAAATCGCATTTTCCGATGGCATGCGTTTCGAACTGCCGTTCGAATTTCTGCGCGTCTATTCGCCTTCCGCCGAAGTACGCGGCCACGGCCCCGGGCAGGAAGTGCTGCAGGTCGGCAAGCGCGAAGTGCTGATCAATGCCGCCGAGCCGGTCGGCTTGTACGGCATCAATTTCTTCTTTTCCGACGGCCACGACACCGGGATTTATTCGTGGGAATATCTCCACGATCTGGGCGTCAATCAGGCTGCGCTGTGGGACGAGTACCTCAAGCGGATGGAGGCTGCCGGCGCTTCGCGCGACCCCGGCATTTCCAAAATGTTCGAGCAGCGTCCCAAGGGCAAGTAAGCGCAGCGATGGACTTCCGTTCAGCTTTGCTCGACGCGCCCCTTGGGGCGCGTTTTGTTTGGGCGGTTTGCAGTGGGCTGTGCACATGACGCTCGCTGCCGGCGTTTCCGAAGCAATCACTGCCGCCACCGGCGCACCGTTTTTCGCGGCAAAGGTGAGCGCGATCGGCGGGGGCGACATCAACCAGGCCTTCAACGTGAGCGATGGCACGCGCCGCTACTTCGTCAAGGCGAATCGCACTGCGAGCTTGCCGATGTTCGAGGCCGAGGACGAGGCGCTGAAGGCGCTCGCCGCCACCCACAGCGTCCGCGTGCCACAGCCGCTGTGTTCGGGCGTGGCGGCGGGCCAGGCTTTTCTGGTTCTTGAGCACCTGGAGTTGCGGGGCAGCGGCAATGCCGCGCTGCTCGGCACGCAACTGGCACAACTCCATCGCGCTTCGCAGGCACGGTTCGGCTGGGTGCACGACAACTGGATTGGCAGCACACCCCAGCCAAATGGCTGGCACAGCGACTGGATCGCCTTCTGGCGCGATCGGCGGCTTGGCCATCAATTGAAGCTGGCGGCGCAAAACGGCTACGGGGGCGTTCTGCAGCGCGACGGCGAAACGCTGATGGCGAGGCTCGAAGATTTCTTCACGGATTACCGGCCAGTCCCCTCGCTGCTGCACGGCGACCTGTGGGGCGGCAATCATGGATTCCTGGCTGACGGAACGCCGGTGATTTTCGATCCGGCGGCGTACTGCGGTGACCGGGAAGCCGACCTGGCGATGAGCGAACTGTTCGGCGGATTCGCCCCCGGTTTTTACGCAGCCTACCGCGAAGCCTGGCCGCTCGACGCCGGCTATGCCGTTCGCAGGACGCTGTACAACCTGTATCACATCCTTAACCACGCCAACCTGTTTGGCGGCGGCTATGCCGCGCAGGCGCAGCGCATGATGGCGCAACTGCTGGCGCAGATTCGTTGATCAATTCAACGCGGGTGGTTCATTCGCGCCGTAGCCGGCGATCGGATTAGCGGGCCAGCGACCGCAGGGTCGGTACGGGCAAGCCGAATTTGTCCGCGTGGGCAATCGCGCGCGCCAGACGCGCCGGCGCCGAACGCCCGGTGCAGCCATGATCCGGGTCGCCGTCGAAGGCTTCGAGCATGCCGCCGATGAGTTTCTCGCGATCGTGCGCAACGCCGGTCAGCGCATCCTGGATGTCCATCACCTCGTTCGCCACCTGGCGTGCGAAGGCCTCATGCTGCGCCCACAGTTGCGACACGGTGCCGCCGGTCTTCAGGCCGGCGATGTTGGTCGTGAGGATGTAGACGTTCTTCCGCACCAGTTCGAACAGCAGTGCGTCGCCCGAGGCGACTTCGCGGCACGGCAGGTCGATTGACGTCAGCGCCACGCACAGCAGCGCAGCGCCGGGGCCGGCCACGGGCGAGGCAATCAGCGGCTTGGCGTCGGTGCCCTTCTTCTTCTCGAACCATACCGAAATCACGGTTGGGTCGGCGTAGCGGTATTGCGCCCAGTCGCGTGGCAGCAATTCATTCTGGATCAATGCGACATGCGGCCGCCAGGCGCCGGGCATGGCGGCCAGCACGGTGTGCAGATCCTTCTCGGCGACCGCCACCAGTACCAGCGCGGGATCGGGGTGCGCGTGCGCAAGTGTGAACAGGTCGTCGCCGCGGTTGACCGGCACCACCGTGTGGCCGGCGCGCAGGAGGCCGCCCGCGAACACGCGGCCCAATTGCCCCAAGCCGATGACGACGACTTTGCTCACCCCGTGACTCCTTATTCCAGACCCTTCGAATGCAGGTACTCGTCGTAGTTGCCCATATAGAACTCGACGCCCTCGGGCGTGATTTCGAGGATGCGGGTGGCGAGGCTGGAGACGAACTGGCGGTCGTGCGAGACGAAGATCAGCGTGCCCTTGAACAGGTCGAGCGCAAGGTTGAGCGACTCGATCGATTCCATGTCCATGTGGTTGGTCGGTTCGTCCATCACCAGCACGTTATGCCGGCCGAGCATCAGCTTGCCGTAGAGCATGCGGCCCTTTTCGCCGCCGGACAGCACGCGCACCGATTTCTTGACGTCGTCGCCGGAGAACAGCAGGCGCCCGAGGATGCCGCGCAGCACCTGCTCGTCGTCGCCCGGCTGCGTCCACTGGTGCATCCAGTCGGTGAGGTTGAGGTCGCTGTCGAAATCGCTGACGTGGTCCTGCGAGAAGTAGCCGACGTTGGCGTTCTCGCTCCAGCGCACTTCGCCGTATTGCGGCGTGAGTTCGCCCATCAGCAGCTTCATCAGCGTCGACTTGCCGACGCCGTTGCCGCCGATGACGGCCATTTTCTCGCCCGCTTCCAATGAAAAGCCGAGATTGGTGAAGAGCGGCGTGCCGTCGTAGCCGAACTTGAGGTTCTCGACCTCGAGCGCGCGGCGGTGCAGCGCCTTCTCCGGTTCGAAGCGGATGTAAGGGTTCTGCCGCGAACTCGGCTTGAAGTCCTCGATCTTGATCTTGTCGATCATCTTCATGCGGCTGGTGGCCTGGCGCGCCTTCGATTTGTTGGCCGAGAAGCGGCGCACGAATTCCTGCAGTTCGGCGACCTTGTCCTTGGCCTTGGCGTTTGCCGATGCTTGGCGTTCCTTGACTTGCGTCGAGGCCAGCATGTAGTCGTCGTAGTTGCCGGGGTAGACCTTGATGGTGCCGAAATCGAGGTCGGCCATGTGGGTACAGACCTGATTCAGAAAATGGCGGTCGTGCGAGATGACGATGATGGTGGCCTTGCTCTCGTTCAGTATTTCTTCCAGCCAGCGGATGGTGTTGATGTCGAGGTTGTTGGTCGGTTCGTCGAGCAGCAGGATGTCGGGGTTGGAGAACAGCGCCTGCGTCAGCAGCACGCGCAGCTTGAAGCCGGGCGCGATCTGGCTCATCGGGCCGTTGTGCTGTTCGGTGGGGATGCCGACGCCGAGCAGCAGCTGCCCCGCGCGCGCCTCGGCGTCGTAGCCGCCCATCTCGCCGAATTTGGCTTCCAGTTCGGCGGCGTGCAGGTAGTCTTCCTCGGTCGCCTCCGGGTTCATGTAGATGGCGTCCTTTTCCTGCATCACCCGCCACATCTCGGCATGGCCCTGCAGCACCACGTCGAGTACGCGCTGGTCCTCGTAGCCGAACTGGTCCTGGCGCAGCCAGGCCATGCGCTCGCCGGGGTCCAGCGAGACGTTGCCGGCGGAGGGTTCCAGTTCGCCGGCGAGGATTTTCATGAACGTGGACTTGCCGCAGCCGTTGGCGCCGATCAGGCCATAGCGGTTGCCGTCGCCGAACTTGACGTTGACGTTCTCGAACAGGGGTTTGGCGGCAAATTGCAGAGTGATGCTGGAAGCGGTAAGCACGGGGAAATCCTGGAAGGCGACGGGAAAAGCGCCGCATTTTAACATCTTGCTCACCGCGCCCATGAGGGGCCGTGGCGTGTGCGGCTAGCGGGTGCCCTGCAGCGCGGGGTGGTCGGCGACCGGCCGGCCCAGATGGTAGCCCTGCACCAGGTCGACGCCGAAATGACGCAACAGGTCCAGTGTCGGTGCGTCCTCGACGTATTCCGCGACCACCGACTTGCCGAGGCCGAGTGCAACGCTGACCATCGCCTGCACAAACACCTGGTTGTCGGGATCGTTCGCCAGGTTGGAGATGAACATGCCGTCGATCTTGATGGTGTCGACATGCAGGTGCTTGAGGTAGGCAAAGGATGCGAAGCCGACCCCGAAGTCGTCGAGGCATATCCCGCAGCCGAGTTCGCGCAGCGCTTCGATCAGGCGCTGTGCGTCGCTCAGGTCCGACACGGCAGCCGTTTCGGTGATTTCGACGATCAGGCGGCTCGGGGCGACGCCGCGATCGCGCAGTTCATTGCCGATGAACTGCGGCAGGCCGGGTTCGGACACCGAACGCCCGGACAGGTTGACTGCGATCGGCGGCGTGGCGGGATTGACCGCCTGCATGCGCAGCACTTCGCGGATCACCCAGCGGTCGATGTCGAGGATGCGTCCGCTTTTTTCGGCCAGCTGGATGAAGTGGGCCGGCATGATGAGCTGATCGGATCGTTCCTCGTCGACCATGCGGATGAGCGCTTCCAGATGCGTCAAGGCGCCGTCTTCGGTACGGTACACGCCCTGGAAATGCAGCTTGAACAAGCCGTTTTCGAGCGCGTTGCTGATGCGTTCGCCCCACGACAGGCGGTCGCGTATTTCGCTGTGGGCATCGGTGTCCGCACGATAGACGCGCCAGGTGTTCTTGCCCGCATCCTTGGCCTGATACATGGCGATGTCGGCGCGCGCGACCAGGTCGTCGGCACTGGCCGCTTGCGTCGGATAGTAGGCGATGCCCAGGCTGGAGGTCACCCGCAGATTCTGTCCCTCGAAGTGGAAGGGAATCTGCGCGATCGCGCGTACCACCCGCTCGGCCAGCACTTCGGCTTCGCTGCCATGCACGGTAGGCAGCAGGATGGCGAATTCGTCACCCCCCAGCCGCGCCAGCACTTCGTTGCGCCGAACCAGAGCGCCGATTTCGCCCGCCACCCGGATCAGCAGCGCGTCGCCGGCGCGATGGCCGTAGGTGTCGTTGATGCTCTTGAATTCGTCGAGGTCGAAGAACATCACCGCGCACTGGCCATGCTGGCGGTCGGCTTCCAGCAGGGTGCGCGTCAGTTCGTGCTGGAAGCGGTGGCGGTTGTACAGCCCCGTGAGCGCATCGCGCTCGGCCAGATGCACCAGTTGTTCGGCGGTCTGGCGCTCGCGGGTGACGTCCTCGTAAATCCACAGGTGTCCGATGAAGCGGCCTTCGCGGTCGCGGACCGGATAATCGAGTTCGGTGATGAAGCGGCCATCGGCCATCTGGATTTCATAGCTGCCGGACGCTTCGTGGGCTTCCAGCGCCGACCGCAAATGGCGGGAAAAATGGTCCGGGCGTGCGAGATTCGAGGCAGCCCGGGCCAGCACTTCATGCACCGGCAGGCCAATCAGGATCGTTCCCGATTCGATCAGCCACATCCTGTCGAAGGCGGGGTTGTGATAAATCACTCGCCCGTCCGCGGCGACAAACAGAATGCCCAGGTTCATGGCAGACAGCAGCGAGAGCAGGCGGGCGCGTTCCTGCTCGGTTTCTTGCAGAAAGCGGGTTTGCAGGCTTTCCGCGTCGCGCAGTTCGCTGATGGCGCGGCGCAGGTTGGCCTCGGTTGCCTTGATATCGTCGATGCTGTGGATGCTGGCGCGGATGCCCTGATAGATGCCTGCGTGATCATGAATGGGCTGCCAGTTCACCTGCGCCCAGAAATGGCCGCCGTCCTTGCGGCAGATGCGGCAGGAGTAACCCTGGCCGGAGGTGCCGTGCAGGGCCTGGCGCAATTCGGCATCGGCTGCTGCGCGGTCTTCGCGGTGGATGATGTCCGCCGGGAAATTCATCTGGGTCATGCATGCGTGCACGGTGTAGCCCAGCATGCGCTCGACCGAAGGATTGACCCACAACAGCGCGCCCTCGGGTGACAGCCAGAATTCCAGGTCATGGGTGTAGTCGGCGATGGCGTGAAACCGCGCCTCGTTTTCACGTGCCCGTTCGACGTTGAATCGGACCGCTTCGGCCATGCGGTTGAAGGTGCCGATCAGCTGGCCGATCTCGTCCTCCCCTTCGCCCGCCAGCTTGATATTCAGGTCGCCCTGTTCCATCCGTTTGCTGGCGCGCGTCAGCGCCTCGAAGCGACGGATCACCCCGCCGGTCGACAGGGCCAGCAGGATGCCGGTCAGCAGGAGCGCGGCCGCGGCGATGATCAGGCTTTGCCGGATATAGCGCATGCGCGCTTCCTGGATGAAATCGCCCGACAGGATCAGGACCACTTCGCCGTAGTGCTGGCCGGCCAGCGCGATCCGTTGCACCCGATGAAAATCGTTTTCAGTACCGCCGCTGCCGGTGAGATGAAGGACACGGTTGCTGCTGTCGCGCACCTCGATCATTTTCAGCCCGTCATTCCGTTGCAGGGACTCGGCGATATCACGCACGCTGGCGTCGTCCTGTTGCGCCAGCGCCCCAAGCAGGGCCGCCTCCAGCGTTTTTGCGACATCATCCACGCGCTGCTCGGCCTGAATCTGCAGGGAATGCGTGGTGAGCTGCACGCCGTTGGCGATCAGGAAGCTCAGCATCAGCGCCTCCACACCCAGCGCAGCGAGGGTGAGCTTGTAGCGCAGCGAGAGTCGACCCAGCCACTGCTTCATGGTGCCTTTCGCAACATTTCTTGCGCCTGCAGCGCATACGGGCGGAAGGCCTGCAACTCGTTCCCGTCGACCTGGGTGAACGCACCGTAACCGCCCCGCTGCATGAAGGCCTGGCCCTTGGGGGTGGCAGCGAAATCCAGCAAGGTCGTGCGAATGGCTTGAGCCTCGGCGTCGGGCAGGCGCGGGTGGGTGAGGTACATCAGGCTGGACAGGGAGGCCGTTTCGGCAATCACACGCACTTGCTGACGCAGTTCGGGGGACATCAGGTTGTAGGGGTGCAACCCCAGCATGGCAGCGTCTGCGCGTCCGTTGATCAACTGCATCATCGCGTTGAGATGGGTGCCCGAGTCTTTTGTCTGGTAATCGATGTTGTGCCTGAGTCCGCGCGCGGCCAACTCGGCCTGGAGGGCCAATACCACCACGGCAACGGAGTCGGCCGTCGCGATGGTGCGGCCGCGCAGCGCCTCGGGCGCATCAATCGGGGAATTGGACTTGACCATCAGCAGGCCACGCACGGGCTGGGTGTACTTCAACAGCGGCCGGTAGCCAGGATCCTGCGAAGCCAGCCAGGCCAGATGGGGGGCGGTCAGCAAAATATCGTATTCGCCCTGGCGGGTGCGTTCGACAAAGGTCGGGAAATCGCGTGCGGTGTATATGACGACGCGGCGCTGCAGGGTTTTTTCCAGCGCTTCGGCAAGCGGGCGATAGGTTTCGATGATCTGTTTCGTCGTCATGTTCGGGAAGACGCCGAATACCAGCGGATCGTCGGCACCCGCCGCGGCACGGGTGCCGATGGCGAGCAGCAGGAGTCCGAGCAGGACGGCGCGTCGGCAAGACAGAACGGCCGGTACGACCGCATACCAAAGTCGGCTGAGCCGCGCCAGCCACGGAGCACAGGTGAACGACATCGATTTCCTTGCCTACAAGGTCTTTTGCAGAACCTTGGATTTCCGTTTGTAGTTATAAAGTGCCTGTTTGCTTTTGGGCAGGTGGTCGGGGGTGCTGTCGACAAAACCGCGCTCCTCGAACCAGTGCTCGGTGCGGGTCGTCAGCACGAAGAGCTGCTTGAAGCCGGCTTTTTTGCCTCTCTTCTCGGCTTCCGCCAGCAGCAGTTCGCCAAAGCCGCGTCCACGAAATTCCTGCGATACGGCCAGGCAGGCGAGCTCGGCTGCCTTCTCTTCGGGGAAGGGATAAAGCGCCGCGCAGCCGGCGATGACGCCGTCGGATTCGAGCACCAGGAAACGCTCGACTTCCATTTCCAGCAGTTCGCGCGAGCGCCGCACCAGGATGCCGTCGCGCTCCAGCGGCTCGATCAGGCCGAGGATGCCGCCGACGTCGTCGATGGTGGCAGCGCGCAGGGTTTCCAGCGGCGCCGGGGTGACGAGGGTGCCGACGCCTTCGCGGGTGAACAGTTCGGACAGCAGGGCGCCGTCGCGGTGGCGGCTGATGAGGTGGGCGCGCTTGACCCCCTGCGTGCAGGCGGTGATCGCGCACGGCAGGTAGTAGGTCACATCTTCCGGCAGATTCTTCGCCTTTTCCAGCACCTGCCGCGCCTCGTTGACGGTGAGCGCGTTGTGGATGGCGCGGCCCTTGTCCGGCACCCCCTCGGTGTTCATCAGGAAGATCAGTTTGTCGGCCGCCAGTTCGACTGCGGCCTGGGTCGCCACGTCTTCCAGGCTGAGGTTGAAGATCTCGCCGGTCGGCGAATAGCCGATGGGCGACAGCAGCACGATGTCATGCTGATCCAGTCTTCTGCGAATGGCAGCGGCGGCGATCTTGCGCACCTCGCCGGTGTGCAGCAGGTCGACCCCGTCGCGCACCCCCAGTGGCATGGCGGTGACGAAATTGCCCGAGGCGACCCGGATGTCGGCACCGGCCATCGGTGTGTTGGCCAGTCCCAGCGACAGCAGGGCCTCGATCTCTACCCGTACCGTGCCGGCGGCTTCCTTGACGCAGGCGAGTGCGGTGTCGTCGGTGACGCGCAGGCCGTTCACGTAGCGGATCGCGGTGCCGCCCTCGGTCAGCCGCGCCTCCACCTGCGGGCGCACGCCGTGCACCAGCACCAGTCGCACCCCCAGGCTGCTCAGCAGGTTGACGTCGTGCGCCAGTTGCACGAAGCCGCCGTCGGCCACCAGCTCGCCGCCAAAGGCGATGACGAAGGTCTTGCCGCGAAAGCCGTGGATATACGGCGCGGCAGAGCGGAACCAGTGGACAAAGTTGGTGGTGTTTTTCAACGAAATGGCCTGATCAGGGGTTGAACTACCCGAAGGATACAGAAAAAAGCCCCGCATCATGCAGGGCACAGTAGTCAATAAGATTCAAGCAGATACAGCGGGATCGGGTCATGTTTTAGAAGTCTCCCCACAGCGTCTGCATCGCCGCCAGCGCGGCCAGCGCGGCCGTCTCGGTGCGCAGCACGCGCGGCCCCAGCCGCACCGGAACGGCGCCAGCCGCATGCAGCGCAGCAATTTCGTCAGCCTCGAATCCGCCTTCGGGGCCGGCCACCAGCCAGTCCGGAACGGTTGGCGGCGGCAGGTCGGCCAGTCTCGCCTCGGCCAAGGGCGACAGGAACAGCAGCCGTCCGCCTTGTTTCTGTCCGAGCCAGTGCGCCAGCGGCAGGGGTGGCGCCACCACAGGAACCTGATTGCGGCCGCACTGCTCGCAGGCGCTCGCCACCACGCCCTGCCAGTGGGCGACACGACGGTCGGCACGCTCGGCCGTAAGCTTGACGACGCTGCGCTTGGCGGCGATCGGCTGGATCGCGGCCACCCCCAGTTCGACCGCTTTCTGCAAGGTGTAGTCCATGCGCTCGCCGCTCGAAATCCCCTGCGCGAGCGTCACGCGCAGGCGCGATTCGCGTTCGGTATCGGCGAAGCCGGTGATTGCAACCGCCACTTCGTCCTTGTTGATGCGTTCGATGCGCGCGGCGAATTCGCCGCCACGGCCATTGAACAGGGTGATCGCATCGCCCTCCGCCAGCCTCAGCGCGCGCGCGGCGTGGCGCGCCGGGCCGGGCGGCAGGCTGAAACGGGCGCCCGGGGCGAGCGGCTGATCGAGATAAAAACGTGGCGTAGACATCGTTGCTATTATGCAGGGGTTGACCTGAAATTCTGCGGAGCACGTCATGGTTTCCCTTACCACCCCCGTATGCGATTTTGGCTGGAAAGCCGCTGATTTCGGCCTGCCCGGCGTCGACGGCAAGACGTGGACGCTGACGGATGCGATGGGGCCGAACGGCCTGCTGGTGATGTTCATCTGCAACCACTGCCCCTATGTCAAAGCCATCCGCCCGCGGCTGGTGCGTGATCTGGCCGAACTCCGAACGCACGGCATTCATGCCATCGCCATCATGTCGAACGACCCCTCCGACTATGAGGAAGACTCGTTCGACAACATGAGACAGGTGGCGGCGGCGTTCGGCTTCCCCTTTCCCTATGTGATCGATGAAACGCAGGCGGTGGCGAAAGCCTACGGTGCGGTGTGTACCCCGGACTTCTTCGGCTTCAATCGGGATTTCGTGTTGCAGTACCGTGGCCGCTTCGACGAATCGCGCAAGGACACCGCGCCCGAGGGCGTGCGCCGCGACCTGTTCGAGGCGATGAAGGCAATCGCCGCCACCCAGCGCGGCCCCGCCGAGCAGATCCCCAGCATGGGCTGTTCGATCAAATGGAAGGACGCCTGAAATGGTCGACCGTCAGCAGCATTGGGATACGTTGTATGGCAACAAGGCGGTCGACCAGGTCAGCTGGTTTCAGCCGCATGCCGCGTCGTCGTTGCGCCTGATCGAAGGCTGCGCGGACAAGGATGCGTACATCATCGACGTCGGCGGCGGCGCCTCGGTGCTGGTCGACGACCTGCTCGACGTCGGCTACCGCAATCTGACCGTACTCGACCTCGCCGAATCGGCGCTGGCCGCCAGCCGTGGGCGGCTGGGCGCGCGCGCGCAGTCGGTGCAGTGGATCGCTGCCGACATCGCCCGGGCCGATCTGCCGGCCGCGCGCTACGACGTCTGGCATGACCGTGCCGTGTTCCATTTCCTGACCGATCCGGCCGACCGTGCGCGTTACGTCGAACAGGTGCTGAAAAGCGTCAAGCCTGGCGGCCACGTCATCGTCGCCGCCTTCGGACCCGGCGGGCCGCTGCAATGCTCAGGCCTCGATGTCGTGCGCTACGATCCCGACGCGTTGCACGCGGAGTTCGGAGCGACCTTCCGCCTGCTCGGTCACGAAACCGAAACTCATCAGACCCCCTCGGGCCAGGAGCAGGAATTTGTCTACTGTTATTGCGTGCGCACCTGATCATGCTTGAAGACGTCAAGGCAGTGGTTCGTGAAATCGCCCGGCGCGAGGTGACGCCGCGTTTCCTCAAGGTGGCGCACAGCCACAAGTTGGATGGCAGCCTGTTTACCGAAGCGGACGCCGAGACGCAGGCGGCGCTGGAGGCCGCGCTGCCGCAGATCAAAGACGTGCCGGTGCTGGGCGAGGAAATGACCGAGCAGCAGCAGCGCGATGCCTGGGACGCCGGGCGCGACGGCCTGTGGTGCGTCGACCCGATCGACGGCACCTCCAACTTCGTTGCCGGCGTGCCGTATTTCGCGGTTTCGGTGGCCTATCTGTACAAGGGCGAGCGCCAGCTCGGGGTGGTCTACGATCCGATTGCGGATGAAATGTTTAGTGCCGAGCGCGGACGCGGCGCGCATCTGAACGGCGATCCGCTGCCCTTGCGCAAACCGGTTCCAGAACTGCGCCGCGCGCTGGCCGGGGTCGAGATGAAACGCATCGACCGCGAGCTCGCCGGCCGGCTGGCGTCGTGGCCACCGTATGCCTCGCAGCGCAATTTCGGCGCCTCCACGCTGGACTGGTGCTACACAGCCGCTGGCCGCTTTGATATCTACGTGCATGGTGGCCAGAAACTGTGGGATTACGCCGCCGGCGCACTGATCCTGGAAGAGGCCGGCGGCAGGCTGGCCAGCCTGTCCGGCAGCTTTGATATCGCCAATGTGTGGGAGCGTTCGGTGGTGGCCTCGGCCAGTCCCGAACTCTTTGCGCTGTGGCGCGACTGGCTGAAGGCGGCCGGCGCATAAGCCTCCGCAACCGCCAAATAAAAAGATTTTAGGGTCCCAATTCTGAGCCTTGGCTTGAGCTTGTCTGCTTAAGTCGTTGTCTCGGCACTTTTTTCCCCCGGTTTTGGCTTGGCTTGCGAAAGCCCGCCCTGCTGACGGATAATCAAGGTTTTTGCATATCCTGCCCAAGCTGCCTCTAGCAGCGGCTTTTCTGGGCGGACGTGCGATCGTTTTTTACTTAGCTGAAGGGAACGCAATGCCAACCCGTAACGACCTGGCCAATGCCATCCGCGCGCTTGCGATGGATGCCGTCGAAAAAGCCAAATCCGGCCACCCCGGCGCCCCGATGGGGATGGCGGAAATCGCCGAAACGCTGTGGAATCACCATATGCGCCACAACCCCACCAATCCCAAGTGGGCGGATCGCGACCGCTTCGTGCTGTCGAACGGCCACGGCTCGATGCTGATCTACGCCTTGCTGCACCTGACCGGCTACGA
>JAABQU010000225.1 GCA_011391285.1 Thiobacillus sp. | reverse complement strand
GACTCGGCTCGCGCGATTCGCCTGTACGCCCGTGGCATGGCCGATGCGGCGCTGGAAGGTCGTGCCCAGGTCATCAGTGAACTCGTCGGCGGCGAAGAGTTCATCGAGGTGGAAGAAGAAGCGGCACCTGCTGCCGACTAAACACGACGCAAGCAACATCGCCGGAACTGCGTTCCGGCGAGCGGATTTTGAGGAGGGGCGTCTGCCCCTCTTTCTGTATTGAAGAAACTGGATAGGAGCACGAAATGGCAGAAATCACTGCAGGCATGGTCAAGGAACTGCGCGAAAAAACCGACGCGCCGATGATGGATTGCAAGAAGGCGCTGACGGAAGCTTGCGGCGACATGCAGAAGGCGGAAGAAATCCTGCGCGTGCGCTTCGGCAACAAGGCTGCCAAGAGCGCCGGCCGCGTCGCCGCCGAAGGCGTGGTGACCATTGCCATCAGTGCCGACGGCAAGTCGGCTGCCATGGTCGAAGTCAACTGTGAAACGGACTTCGTCGCGAAGAACGACGATTTCCTGGCGCTGTCCAACGCGCTGGCCGAGATGGTGCTGACCCAGAAGCCGGCCGACGTCGCCGCGCTGTCCGCGCTGCCCTACATGGGCGGTACGGTGGAATCCTTCCGTACCGAACTGGTTGGCAAGATCGGCGAAAACATGTCGGTGCGCCGCTTCGTGCGCCTCGATGGCCAGGGCAAGTTCGCCAGTTACATCCACAGCGGCAAGATCGGCGTGCTGGTCGACGTGACCGGTGACGAGGCGCTCGCGCGCGACGTCGCCATGCACATTGCGGCGTCCAAGCCGAAATCGCTGGATGCCTCCGGTGTGTCGGCCGACCTGATCGATACCGAGCGTCGCGTCGCGATCGAGAAGGCCAAGGAAGCCGGCAAGCCGGAAGCCATGCTGGAAAAGATTGCCGAAGGCACCGTGCAGAAATTCCTCAAGGAAGTCACCCTGCTGTCGCAACCCTTTGTCAAGGACGACAAGCAGACCGTCGAGCAGGTGCTGAAGTCGAAGAATTCGCAGTGCCACGGCTTCATGATGTACGTGGTGGGCGAGGGCATCGAGAAGAAGGTGTCCGACTTCGCCGCTGAAGTGGCTGCCGCTTCCAAGGTCTGACCGGAATGGCGCCTGCCCGACGTATCCTGCTGAAGCTGTCCGGCGAGGCCCTGATGGGGCCGGACAGTTTTGGCTATCACGCTGAAACCATGGCCGGCTTCGTCGGTCAGATTCGCGAGGTGGTGGCACTGGGCGTGCAGGTCGGTATCGTGGTCGGCGGCGGCAACCTGTTCCGCGGCGCCACCGGCGCCTTGTCGGGAATGAACCGCGCCAGCGCGGACTCGATGGGCATGCTGGCGACGGTGATGAATGCGCTGGCACTGAAGGATGCGCTGCAGCAGGCGGGTGTCGATGCGCGGGTGCAAACGGCCGTCAGCATCGCCCATGTCGGTGACGATTTCGATCGGGATGCGGCGGTACGGCATCTTGAGGCGCGGCGCGTGGTGATTTTCGGGGGTGGAACGGGCAACCCGTTCTTTACCACCGATACCGCCGCGGCCCTGCGTGCGGCCGAGATCGGCGCCGACCTGCTGCTGAAGGCAACCAAGGTCGACGGCGTCTACACCGCCGACCCGAAGAAGGATGCAACGGCCCGTCGCTATGAGACGCTGAGTTTCGACGAGGCGATCGCCAACAATCTCGCGGTGCTCGATACCGCCGCTTTTGCCCTGTGCCGCGAACAGAATCTGAACCTTGTCGTGTTCAATGTCTTCAAGCCCGGCGCACTGAAGCGCGTGGTGATGGGCGAGGACGAAGGCACGCGGGTGACCTTGAGTTCGTGATCTTTAAGTTGAGGAATTGATATGGCTGAAACCACCATCGCCGACATCAAGCAGTCCGCTGAACAGAAAATGGGCAAGACGCTGGAAGCGTTGAAAAACGATCTGGCCAAGGTGCGCACCGGGCGTGCTCACACCGGCATCCTCGACCACGTCATGGTCGATTACTACGGCAACCCGACCGCGATCCCGCAGGTGGCCAACGTGTCGCTGGTCGACAGCCGCACCCTCGGCGTGCAGCCGTGGGAAAAGAACATGGTCGCCAAGGTCGAGAAGGCCATCCGCGATTCCGACCTCGGCCTCAACCCGTCCACCTATGGCGACATCATCCGGGTGCCGATGCCCTCGCTGACCGAGGAGCGTCGCCGCGACCTGATCAAGGTGGTGCGCAACGAAGCCGAAGGCGCGCGGGTTGCAGTGCGCAATATCCGCCGCGATGCCAATGGCACCGTGAAAGACATGGTCAAGGCCAAGACCGCGACCGAGGACGAGGAGCGCCGCACCCAGGATGAGGTGCAGAAGCTGACCGACAAGTTCATCGGCGAAATCGACAAGATGCTGGCCGAAAAAGAGAAAGACCTGCTCGCGGTCTGAGCGGAACCTGCGTGTCGACCCTGACCAAGCAAGCGATTCCAGAAACTTCCGATGTGCCGCGACACGTCGCCATCATCATGGATGGCAATGGGCGCTGGGCGAAGCGCCGGCTGATGCCGCGCGTTGCCGGCCACCGCAAGGGGGTCGAGGCGTTGCGCGGGGTGATCCGCAGCTGCGCCGAGCGCGGCGTGTCGCACCTCACCGTATTTGCCTTCAGTTCTGAGAACTGGCGGCGTCCGCAGGAAGAAGTCACGCTCTTGATGGAACTGTTCCTGCGCGCGCTGGAGAATGAAGTCGCACGCCTGCACGAAAACGACATCCGCTTTCGCGTGATCGGCGACCTGTCGGGTTTTTCCGAGCGCATCCAGACGCTGATCCGCGACGCCGAGGCGCTGACGCGCAACAACACCCGGCTTACCTTTACCGTGGCGGCCAACTACGGCGGTCGCTGGGATATCGTGCAGGCCGTGAAGAAGCTGATGGCTGCCGGTGTGGCGCCTGAAGCGGTGGATGAAGCGGCGCTGGTCCAGCACCTGAGCATGGCCGACATGCCAGAGCCGGACCTGTTCATCCGCACCGGTGGCGAGCAGCGCATCAGCAATTTCCTGCTGTGGCAGCTGGCCTATACGGAACTGTATTTCACCGACACGCTGTGGCCCGATTTCGACGCGACGGCGCTGGATCAGGCGATCGCGTCCTATCGCACCCGCGAACGCCGCTTTGGCCGTACCAGCGAGCAGGTGCAGACTCCCTCGTGACGCTATACAGGGCACCGAATCGATGACACCACTCGCCAGCCGGGTGCTCACCGCCATGCTGTTGCTCGCGGTGTTCGTGCCTGCCGTATTGTGGGCGCCTGCGTGGTTGTGGGCGCTCCTGATGGCGGGGGTCGTTGGCGTCGCCGCTTTCGAATGGGCGCGCCTGAGCCATTTCCCGCCGCTGTCTGCGCGTGCCTATGCGGCGCTGCTGGCGCTCGGTGCGCTGGCACTGCCCTTTGGGCTCGCCGCGGACTGGCCGGCAATCCAGACAGCGCTGATCCTGTTGGCCATCGCCTTCTGGCTGCTTGTCGTGCCGTTGTGGCTGTTGGGCAAATGGCATGCGGAACAGGTGTTCGTGCGCGCTGCCGTCGGCGTCGTGGTGCTGCTGCCGACCTGGGCAGCGCTGCTGTATCTGCATGGGCGCGGCCCCAGCGTCCTGCTGGGGGTGATGGCGATCGTCTGGATC
Organism: Thiobacillus sp.; assembly: GCA_011391285.1. Next base: position 21,101 of record JAABQU010000225.1, on the reverse strand, counting down.
GCCGACACGGCTGCTTATTTCGCAGGCCGCCAGTTCGGCCGTCACAAGCTCGCGCCCGCCATCAGTCCCGGCAAGACCTGGGAAGGCGTGGCCGGGGCGCTCGCCGGGCTCGCGCTGTATGCCGGCATCCTGAGCCTGCTGGCCGGGATGCCGCTGCTGTCTCTGCTTCTCATGGTGGCAGCACTGCTTTACGTGTCGGTGCTGGGCGACCTGTTCGAATCCTGGATCAAGCGCGTCTCTGGCATGAAGGACAGCGGCCGCATCCTGCCTGGCCACGGCGGCGTGCTCGATCGCATCGACGCCCTCACATCCACCCTGCCGGTTGCAACCGGCATGCTGATGTGGGTGGAGCGCGCCGTATGAAACCAAACACTCTGAAGCCGCGCGTGCTCACCATCCTCGGCGCCACCGGTACCATCGGCGTCAACACGCTCGATGTGGTGGCGCGCCATCCCGAGCGTTTCGAAGTCTTCGCGCTGACCGGCGCCACGCAAGTCGATCGCATGCTCGAACAGTGCCGTACCCATCGTCCGCGCTTCGCGGTGATGAGCGAGCCGGGTGCAGCGGCGGCGCTGCGCGTTCGGATGGCGGCCGAAGGGTTGGCGGTCGAAGTGCTGGAAGGCGCCGACGCCCTGACCCAGGTAGCGACCGCACCCGAGGTTGACACTCTGATGGCGGCGATCGTCGGCGCGGCCGGGCTGCCGGCCACGCTGGCGGCGGCGCAGGCGGGCAAGCGCATATTGCTCGCCAACAAGGAAACGCTGGTGGTGTCCGGCCAGCTGTTCATGGACGCCATCGCCGCCAGCGGCGCCGAACTGCTGCCGATCGACTCCGAGCACAACGCGATCTTCCAGTCGTTGCCGCGCGACTTTAGCGGCGACTTCCAGCAGGCCGGGGTCAGGGCGCTGTGGCTCACCGCCTCCGGCGGCCCGTTCCGCACCCTGTCGGCCGAGGCCATCGCCGCCGCCACCCCCGCGCAGGCCGTGGCGCATCCCAACTGGGTGATGGGCAAGAAGATCTCGGTTGACTCGGCGAGCCTGATGAACAAGGGGCTGGAAGTCATCGAGGCGCGCTGGCTGTTCAATGCGCGTCCGGAGCAGATCAAGGTAGTGGTGCATCCGCAGAGCATCGTGCATTCGATGGTCGAATACGCCGACGGCTCGGTGATCGCGCAGATGGGCACGCCCGACATGCGCACGCCGATTGCCTATGCGCTGGGATTCCCCGAGCGCATCGACGCCGGCGTGTCGGCGCTGGAACTGATGGGAAAACAGCTCACCTTCGAGGCCCCGGACACCGCGCGCTTTCCCTGCCTGCAGCTGGCGTTCGACGCCCTCGCCGCAGGCGGCAGTGCCGCGGCGGTGCTGAATGCGGCCAACGAAGTCGCGGTCGCGCGCTTTCTCGACGGGGCGGTGCCGTTCAGCGCCATTGCCGCCAGCATTGCGCATACCCTAGACAAACTGGCAGGCGGCAGCGCAGACACCCTGGACGATCTGCTCGATGCCGACCGCCGGGCGCGCAGCGTTGCCGGCGCCTACCTGGAAGCCCTGCGCGCATGAACCTGCTGCACACCCTCCTGTGGTTCCTGGTTGCCATCGGCATTTTGGTCGTGGTGCACGAATTCGGCCATTACCTTGCCGCGCGGTGGGCGGGGGTCAAGGTGCTGCGCTTCTCGGTCGGCTTCGGCAAACCGCTCGTCAGCCGTCGCTTCGGCCCGGACCAGACCGAGTGGACACTGTCCGCGCTGCCCTTCGGTGGCTACGTCAAAATGCTCGACGAGCGCGAAGGCGAGGTGCCTGCTGCGGAGGCGCATCGCAGTTTCAACCGCGCGACGGTATGGCGGCGCATCGGCATCGTCATCGCCGGACCGGCCGCCAACTTCCTGCTCGCCATCGTGTTCTACTGGGCGCTGCTCCTGCACGGACTGCCTGCATTGAAACCGATCATCGGCGAGCCCCCCGCGGGCACGCCGGCGGCGCAGGCTGGTCTGGTGGCCGGTGACGAGATCCGCCGTGTCAACGGCGCCGATACGCAGTCGTTCCAGGACTTGCGGCTGGCCTTGCTGCGAGCAGGCGTGGCCGCGGATGTGATCACGCTGGACCTGACGGACGGCCGCAGCGTGCGGCTCGACGTCCAGCCGATGCAGACCGAGAATCTGGAGCAGGACATCCTGCGCCCCCTGGGCATCGTGCGTTATGACCCCGTGATTGCGCCCGTGATCGGCAAGTTGCTGCCGGACGGGGCTGCCGCGCGTTCCGGCTTCCAGCCCGGCGACCGGCTGCTCTCCGCCAACGGAGAAGCGGTGGAAAACTGGCAGAGCTGGGTGCAGGTGGTTCGCCAGCATCCTGCCAAGCCACTTCGCATCGAATACGAGCGGCAGGGGCAGCGCGGTGAACTGACCGTCGTGCCCGACGCGGTGGACGAGGCCGGCCAGCGTGTCGGCAAGATCGGGGCAGGCCCCCAGGTCGACGAGTCGGTGATGGCCATGCTGATGACCGAGGTGCGCTACGGCCCGATTGAAGCGCTGTGGCAGGGCGCCGTCAGGACCTGGGACATGAGCGTGTTCACGCTGGAAATGATGGGCCGCATGGTGCTGGGTCAGGTGTCGTGGAAGAACCTGTCCGGCCCGCTCACCATCGCCGATTACGCGGGCCAGAGCGCGACACTCGGCTGGATCAGTTTTGTCGGCTTCCTGGCCCTGGTGAGCGTGAGCCTGGGGGTGCTGAATCTGCTGCCGATCCCGCTACTGGACGGCGGGCACCTCATGTATTATGTTGCCGAAGTTTTGACCGGCCGGCCGGTATCTGAACGCATCATGGAGATCGGCGGCCGGATCGGCATGACGCTGCTGCTTCTGCTGATGTCTTTTGCACTGTTCAACGATTTACAACGCCTGATAGGCGGATGATAAAAACCATGATCCTGAACCGATTGACGCTTGTCATCGCAGCCCTGTTTGCTGCGCAACCCGTGTTCGCCGAGGAGCCATTCGTCGTCAAGGACATCCGGGTCGAAGGCATCCAGCGTACCGAGGCGGGCACGGTGTTCAGCTACCTGCCGGTCAAGGTGGGCGAGGTGATGACCGAGGAAAAGTCGGCGGCGGCGATCAAGGCGCTCTACGCCACCGGGTTTTTCAAGGACGTGCGGCTGGAAGCGCGCGACGGTGTGGTGATCGTCACGGTTGAAGAGCGCCCGTCTATTGCCAAGATCACCCTCAATGGCACCAAGGAGTTTTCCGAGGAAGACCTGAAGGAAGGCCTCAAGCAGACCGGCCTGGCCGAAGGTCGCGTGCTGGACCGCGCCCTGCTCGACAAGGCTGAGCAGGAATTGCAGCGCCAGTACTTCAACCGCGGCAAGTATGCGGTCGAGATCAAGTCCACCCTGACCCCGCTGGAACGCAACCGGGTTGCCGTGCAGTTCGATGTGGTGGAAGGCGACAGCGCGAAGATCCAGCAGATCAACATCGTCGGCAACCAGGCGTTCAAGGAAAAGGAACTGCTGAAACAGATCTCCTCGACCACGCCGGGCTGGCTGACCTGGTATACCAAGAGCGACCAGTATTCCAAGGCGCGGCTGGGCGGCGATATCGAGGCCCTGCGCTCGTTCTATCTCAACCGCGGCTACCTTGAATTCAACGTCGACTCCACCCAGGTGTCGATTTCACCGGACAAGCAGGGCATCTACATCACCGTCAACGTCACCGAGGGCCCGCAATACAAGGTGTCCGACGTCAATCTGGCGGGACAGATGCTGGTGCCGGAGGAAGAGTTGAGGGCGCTCATCACCATCAAACCGGGCGAGGTGTTCGTGCGCGACCGCCTGACCGAGAGCACCAAGAGAATCAGCGACCGCCTCGGCAACGACGGTTACGCCTTTGCCAACGTCAACGCGGTACCCGAACTGGACAAGGAAAAGAGCACCGTTGCCTTTACGCTGTTCGTTGACCCCGGTCGCCGCGTCTACGTGAACCGTATCAACGTGGCGGGCAATACGAAGACGCGTGACGAAGTGGTGCGCCGCGAGCTCCGCCAGATGGAAGGCGCGTATTACGACGCACAAAAGATCAACCGGTCCCGCGAACGTCTCAACCGCCTCGGCTTTTTCAACGAGGTCAACATCGAAACCCCGAGCGTGGCAGGCACCACCGATCAGGTCGATGTGAACGTGAGTGTGTCCGAAAAATCAACCGGCAGCATCATGCTGGGAGCCGGCTTCTCCTCGGCCGAAGGCCTGGTGTTGTCGGGTTCGGTATCGCAGGCGAACGTCTTCGGCACGGGCAACCGCCTGACGGCGCAAATCAATACGGGCGACGTCAACACTGTCTATTCGTTGTCCTTCACCAACCCCTACTTCACCCTGGATGGCGTCAGCCTCGGCTATGACCTCTATCGGCGCGATGTCGATTCGACCGATCTCGACAATACCGGCTACTTCGAAAACTCGACCTATGGTGCAGGCGTGCGGTTTGGCCTGCCGGTCAACGAACGCGACTTCATTTCGCTGGGCTTGACCTACGAGCAAAGCAGCGTGAAGGTCGACAGCACCAGCCCGGATGAATGGCAGGATTTTGTGAATGATTTTGGCGAGGACAACGATACCGTGCGAGTGGATGGCTCGTGGGCGCGGGATACTCGCAACAACTTCCTTTTCACCACGAAGGGCATGCTGCAGCGGATTTCGGCCGAGGTCGGCACCCCCTTGGGCAGCCTGGAGTATTACAAGCTGTCGCTGCAGCATCAGCAGTATTTCCCGATGGGCCGGGACTTCTCCCTGATGCTCAACGGCGAGATCGGCTACGGTGACGGCCTGTCCGGCAAGCCGCTGCCGTTCTTCAAGAACTTCTACGCGGGCGGCACCAGTTCGGTGCGCGGATTCAAGACCGCCACCCTCGGGCCCAAGGATGCAGATGGCGACGCACTGGGCGGCAACAAGCGCCTGGTCGGCAATGCGGAACTCTTCTTCCCGGTACCGGGACTCAAGGATGACCAGTCGTTGCGCATGTCGGTGTTTGTCGATGGCGGCGCCGCATTTGGTGAAGACGAGGATGTTGCATTCGATGGGCTGCGTTTCTCAACCGGTGTGGCGGTGCTTTGGGTCTCGCCGCTGGGTCCGCTCAAATTCAGCCTGGCGCAACCGCTGGTCGAAAAGGATGGTGACGAGACCGAAGTGTTTCAATTCACCTTTGGCAGTACGTTTTAAGGCTTAGCCGTTTGGAGTTTTCGATGAACAAATTGAAGCAGCTTGCAGTCTCCCTGGTTCTGGCATCCGCATTTGTGGCGGTGCCCGCCTGGGCCAATACGAAAATCGGTTTCGTCAACACCGAACGCCTGCTGCGTGAAGCGCCCCTGTCGGTGACCGCGCAGAAGAAACTGGAGCGCGAATTCGCCGCCCGCGATCAGGAACTGCAGAAGCTTGCCAAACAGGCGCGCGACCTGCAGTCACAACTCGACAAGGATGGCGTGACCATGTCGGAAAGCGACCGCAAGGTGAAAGAGCGCGATCTTGGCAACCTCAATCGCGAACTGCAGCGCCAGGGGCGTGAATTCCGCGAAGACCTCAACCTGCGCCGCAACGAGGAACTGGGCCAGATCCAGGAACGGGCGCGCAAGGCGATCCAGGACATCGCCAAGGCTGAGAAATTCGACCTGATCATCGAGCAGGCGGTCTACGTCGATCCGAAGGCCGACATCACCGATCGGGTGATGAAGGCCTTGGGTAATTCCAAATAAGTCCGGCTGCCTGCGTCCGATGGCGGTAGCCCTGGCAGCACTGGTCGCCCGCTTTGGCGGGGAGTTGGTGGGCGACGGTGCGCAGGTGGTAAACCAGGTGGCGCCGCTGGATCGCGCTGCCCACGACGAAATCGGCTTCGTCTCCCAGAGCAAATATCTTTCCCAGCTTGCCGACACCCGGGCGGGGGCGGTGATCCTGCCGGTGGATGCGCGTGATGCCACCGATCTGCCACGCATCCTGACCCCCAACCCTTACCTGTATTTTGCGCGCGTCTCGGCGCTGCTGAATCCGCCGCCCAGTCCCCCTTTGGGCATCCATGCTGCAGCTACGGTCGCGCCCGATGCGCAGATCGCCGCGGATGCGAGCATCGCAGCCGGTGCGGTGATCGGCTGCCGCGCGGTGATTGGCCCCCGCAGCGTGGTCGGGCCCAACTGCGTCGTCGGCGACCAGGCTCGTATTGGCGCCGACTGCCTGCTGCACGCCAACGTCACCGTTTACCACCGCTGCGAAGTGGGCGACCGCGCCATTCTGCATGCCGGTTGCGTGATCGGTGCGGACGGTTTCGGCTTCGCGCCGAATGACGGCAAGTGGGAAAAAATCCCGCAGATCGGCCGCGTGCTGATCGGCGACGACGTCGAGATCGGCGCCTGCACCACCATCGACCGCGGCGCCCTGGAAGACACAGTGATCGAGGAGGGCGTCAAGCTCGACAACCTGGTCCAGGTCGCGCACAACGTGGTGATCGGCGCGCACACTGCGATTGCTGCGTGCACCGGGATCGCAGGCAGCGCCAAGATCGGCCGCCACTGCATGATCGGGGGCGCGGCGATGATCTTCGGCCACATCGAGATCGCCGACGGCACCCGCATTTCGACCAACACGCTGATCACCAAGTCGCTGCCGAAGGCCGGCACCTACACGTCAGCGCCGCCGTTTACCGAACATGAGCTCTGGCAGAAAAACGCTGTTCACATGCGCAACCTCGACAAGCTGGTGAATCGCGTCAAGGCTCTTGAAAAGAAACTGAAAGAACTGGAAAGCAAATCATGATCATGGAAATCGAGCAGGTCATGCAGTACCTGCCGCACCGCTATCCCTTCCTGCTTGTCGACCGCGTCACCGAACTCGAACTCGGAAAGACCATCACCGCGATCAAGAACGTCACCATCAACGAACCGTTCTTTCCTGGACACTTCCCCGGCGCCCCCGTGATGCCGGGCGTGCTGATTCTGGAAGCGATGGCGCAGGCGGCGGCAATCCTGTCATTCAAGACCAAGAACATTGCCCCCGAGGATATCGGCATCGTCTACTTCGCCGGCATCGACGGCGCGCGCTTCAAGAAGCCGGTCAAGCCGGGCGACCAGTTGGTGCTCAAGGTCAGCATCGTGCGCGAGATGCGCGGCATCTGGAAATACACCGGGCGTGCCGAAGTGGACGGTGCGATGGTCGCCGAAGCCGAACTGATGGCGACCCTGCGCGACAAGCCCTGACATGAGGAAGATCCACCCTACCGCGCTGGTCGCCGCGGGCGCACGTCTTGCCGACGACGTCGAGATCGGACCCTATTCGATCATCGGCGAGCACGTCGAGATCGGCGCCGGCACCACGGTCGGCGCGCACGCCGTGATCACCGGCCATACGAAAATCGGTGTGCACAACCAGATCTTCCATTTCGTCTCGCTCGGCGAGGCGCCACAGGACAAGAAATACGACGGCGAGCCGACCCGGCTGGAAATCGGCGATCACAACGTCATCCGCGAGTTCTGCACCTTCAACACCGGCACCGTGCAGGACCGTGGCGTCACCACCATCGGCAGCCACAACTGGATCATGGCCTACGTCCATATCGCGCACGACTGCGTGGTGGGCGACCGCACCATCTTTGCCAACAACGCCTCGCTCGCGGGACACGCCGAAATCGGCGACTGGGCGATCCTCGGCGGCTTCACCGGCGTGCACCAGTTCTGCAAGGTCGGCGCCCACGTGATGACGGGCATCTCCAGCGTGGTGTTCAAGGACATCCCGCCCTTCGTCATGGCGTCCGGCCAGCCGGCCGCGCCGCACGGCCTCAACAGCGAAGGCCTCAAGCGGCGCGGTTTTTCCGCCGAATCGCTGGCGGCATTGAAGCGCGCGTACAAGATTCTCTACCGCGAAGGCAATACCCTGGCCGAAGCCCAAGCCAAGCTCGCCCCCGAGGCGGCGCAGCATGCCGAGGTGCAGCAGCTGCTCGACTTCCTCGCGCGTTCCGAGCGCGGCATCATCCGGTGATTGATCTGGGTCTGGTCGCCGGCGAAGCGTCCGGCGATCTCCTTGGCGCGCATTTCATCGCCGCACTGAAGCGCAGCCACCCCGGTTTGCAGGCGGCCGGCATTGCCGGCCCGCGCATGATCGAGGCCGGGGTCGAGGCGGTCTATTCCAGCGACAAACTCGCGGTCAACGGCTACGTCGAGGTGCTGCGCCACCTGCCCGAGCTGCTGTGGATCCGCTCGCGCATCAGTCGACATTTTTTGCGTGAACGGCCGCGCGTTTTTGTCGGCATCGACGCCCCCGATTTCAATTTCACGCTGGAAGCGAAGCTCAAGCAGGCCGGCATCCCCACCGTGCATTTTGTCAGCCCGTCGCTGTGGGCGTGGCGGCCCGAGCGCATCCATCGCATCAAGCAGGCGGTTTCGCACATGCTGGTGGTGTTTCCGTTCGAGGAACAGATCTACCGCGACGCCGGCATCCCGGTGAGCTATGTAGGCCATCCGCTGGCCGATGTGATTCCGCTGGAACCCGATACCGCCGGCGCGCGCACCGCACTGGGCCTGGTATCCGGACCGGTGGTCGCGCTGCTGCCGGGTAGCCGGCTGTCCGAGGTGAAGCGCCATGCGCGGCTGATGCTCGAGGCTGCGGTGCGCATCCATCAGCAGCATGCGGATGCGCAGTTCGTGCTGCCCGCCGCCAGCGAGGCGGCGGCGCGGCTGATCCGCCAGGCGGCACAGGGCCTGGACTTGCCGCTGCACATCCTGGCGGGGCAGTCGCACACGGCGCTGGCGGCGTGCGACGTGGCGCTGGTGGCCTCCGGCACCGCCACGCTCGAAGCGGCGCTGTTCAAGAAGCCCATGGTCATCACCTACCGGGTGCCCGCGTTGACCGCGTATCTGATGCGCAGGAAGGCGCTGCTGCCGTGGATCGGGCTGCCGAACATCCTGGCGCGCGATTTCGTGGTGCCGGAGCGGGTGCAGGAAGCCGCCACGCCCGAGAACCTGGCACACGACGCGCTGGCCTGGCTGGACGATGCGCCGCGCAGGCTTGCCCTGGTCGAAACGTTCAACGCCATGCACCGGAGCCTGCGCCAGGACGCCAGCGCGCGCATCGCCGAAGCGCTCGAGCCGTATCTGGAGGGCGCATGAGCCTGCGTCAGCCGGTCATCCTTCATGTCGGTCCGCTCGGATTGTGCGGCGTCGACGAAGCCGGTCGCGGTCCGCTGGCAGGACCGGTGACGGCGGCAGCGGTCATGCTCGACCCCGAACGGCCGATCGACGGCCTGCGCGATTCCAAGAAGCTGTCCGCCGCCGCGCGCGAGCGCCTGGCCGACGCGATTCGCGAACGCGCCGCTGCCTGGTGCGTGGCCGAAGCCAGCGTCGCCGAAATCGATCAACTCAATATCCTGCAGGCCACCATGCTGGCGATGCAGCGCGCCGTCGCCGGGCTCGGGCGGCCGCCCGACGAAGTGATGGTCGACGGCAACCGCTGCCCGAACTGGGCGTGGCGCTCGCAGGCCGTGGTCAAGGGCGACGACAAGGTCGCTGCGATCGCCGCCGCGTCCATCCTTGCCAAGACCACGCGCGACCACTTCATGTGCCGGCTGCACGACGAATACCCCGCCTACGGCTTTGCCCAGCACATGGGCTACGGCACCGCCGCGCATCTTGCCGCATTGAAGGCGCACGGCGCCTGCCCGCAGCACCGCAGAAGCTTCGGCCCGGTTAAACTCGTGCTCGATCAAGCTACTCTGTTCTGAAAGGAAACCGCATGTCGCTGTCCCTGTCCCTGTTCCTGCATGTCCTGAGCGTCGTCGTCTGGGTCGGCGGCATGTTCTTCGCCTATATGGCGCTGCGCCCGGTCGCCGCCAGCGTGCTCCAACCGCCGCAGCGGCTGACGCTGTGGGCCGGCGTGTTTGGCAAGTTCTTCCCCTGGGTGTGGGTGTCGGTGGCACTGATCCTGGCAACCGGCCTGCACATGCTGATGGTGTTCGGCGGCATGGCCGCGCCGCATTACGCCCTGGCCATGCTGGTGCTGGGCGTCGTCATGATGCTGATCTTCGGCCACGTCTTCTTCACGCCCTACAAAAGGCTCAAACAGGCTGTCGCCGCGGAGGACTGGAAAGCCGGCGGCGCCGCGTTGGGCCAGATCCGCATGCTGATCGGCATCAACCTCAGCATCGGGCTGATCACCATCGCGGTGGTGTTCCTCGGGCGCGCTTTGGCCTGACAGACGGCTAGGGCTCGTCCTGCGCCGCTGCTGCCAGCAGGCGGGACACGGCCTCGCGGATGGTGTCTCGCCGCGCCTCGCACTGCAGTTCGGCGTGAAACCTGCCGTCGCGATAGAGGTAGATCGTCGGCAGATGAAAAATGTCGAAGTAGCGTGCCACCCCGGTGGCTTCGCTGACGTCGACCTCAAAAAAGCTTTCGGCCAGATCGGATAGCGCTTCCGGCAGCAAACGTTTCCAGGCCCGGCACGCCCCGCAGTGCGGCGCGCTGAACAGCACCACGGTGATGCCGGGCGCGGACGCGAGACGGGCATGAAACGCGCCTTCGGCCAGGCGCGAAAAAGCGGGTAGGGCGGCGGCATCCGGGCTGCTAGAATCGCGGCTTTCCTCCTGACTGGCGCTCATGCTGTTTCTCGAACTCTTCGGTTATCTGCTGCTCATCCTGGTGGCGGCGGAAATCTTTGTCAACGCGCTCGAACACCTGGGCGAGAAGCTGAAAATCTCGGAAGGCGTGACCGGCTCGCTGTTCGCCGCGGTCGGTACGGCCATGCCGGAAACCCTGGTGCCGCTGCTGGCTATTTTCGCCACCACCGGCAACGCCACCACCAACGAAGAAATCGGCGTCGGCGCGATTCTCGGCGCGCCGCTGATGTTGTCGACGCTGTCGTTGTGCCTGATGAGCGTGGCGGTGCTGAAGCGTCGCGGCCTGCTGGGCCATCTCACCCCGGAGCGGACCGGCCTCAAGCGCGACCTCGATTTTTTCCTGGTGGCTTTCCTGCTGGCCTTTGTCGCCATGTTCGTGCCGCACGGCGAAGGCTGGGTGCGCGGCGCGCTCGCCTTCGTCATGGTGCTGATCTACTTCGTCTACGTGATGATGACCCTGCGGGCGTCGGCCAAACTGGTGGAAGAAGGGCACGCCACCGAGGCCGGATCGCCGATGCTGCTGACCCGCCTGGGCCTGCCGCAGAACCTGCTCTTCATCGTGGTGCAACTGGCGCTGGGCCTGGCGCTGCTGGTCGCCGGAGCCAAGGGTTTCATCCACGGTGTCGAACAGGCCGCGCCCATCATCGGCATCTCTGCACTGCTGCTGTCGCTGATGATCATTCCGGTCGCCACCGAGCTGCCGGAAAAGGTGAACTCGATCCTGTGGATTCGCAAGCACAAGGACACGCTGGCCTTCGGCAACATCACCGGCGCCATGGTGTTCCAGGGCACGCTGCTGCCCGCCATCGGCATTTCGCTGACGCCGTGGGCGCCGCAGAAGGAAGTACTGCTGGGCGTGCTGGTCACCCTGGTCGCGGCGTTCTGGCTGCGCTGGGCAGCCCTGAACGGTGGCCTGCGCGTGTGGCACCTGTTGGTCAACGGGGCTTTGTATGTGACCTATCTGACGGTCGTACTCATTTAATCTCGTTCGTCCAGTCGTGGATGCGCGCGGATCCGTTCAGGCGCGCAACATCTCGGCGGCGGGCTTGCAGGCGAGCCCCCAGCCGGGTCCGGCGGTTTCGAATCTTAGTGTGCCGCCGTGGCCGAACATCAGCGGCGGTGTACAGACATCGCTTTCCAGCAGCAGCGTACCGTAGGCCCCTTCCTGTGCCAGCAAGGCGTCACCTGCCATGTGCGCCGCGGTGAGCGCGATGCGTGTCAGCAGGCTGGTTTCGCCGACCTGCGCGCCGATGATCAGTTGCAGCCCGCGCGCAGTGGCGGCATCGACCAGGGCCAGCGTGCGCAACAGTCCCCCGAGCTTGGAGACGCGCAGGTTGGGGATCCAGCGGGTGCCCGGCGCGTAGTCGGCGAGTTCGTCGATCCGGCACAGACTTTCGTCAAGAATGATGGCCATATTCAGCGCCTGTGCCAGCGCAGGCAGTTCCGAGCGCCGGTTGGTCGCCAGCGGCTCTTCGATGGCAAACGCAGGGGCATCGAGGGCGATCAGATAGTCACGCGCCGTGCCGGCATCCTGCCACAGGTTGTTGGCATCGAGACGCAGTCTGGCAACCGCATCTCCTGCAGCTTTCAGCACGGCAAGTTTCTCGCGATCGCGCCCCAGGTCGCCGGCGAGCTTGAGCTTGAAATCGGTCATGCCGATGTCGCGGTAGCGCGCGAAAGTGGCGGCAAAGGCGTTCGGGTCTGAATCGCCGAGCACGGCCGAATAGTGAAAGATCCCGGCTGTATCGGGCAGGCCGAGCCAGGCCTCTGCGGTTTGCCCGGCCTGGCGCGCGAACAGGTCGATCAGGGCGAGCTCGATCGCGCACCAGGCTGCCGGATGGCGGTCGATGCGGCCGGCATTCAGCGCGACCCAGGACCTCAGGGTCGCAGCGTCGCGAATCTCGGCGATGACTTCGGCATGGCAGTCGGCGAAGAAGGTGCGGGCCGTGTCCAGGGTTTCTCCGGTGACATAAGGGCGCGGGCAGGACTCCCCGACGCCGACCTGGCCGTCGTCGCCAATGGCCTCGATCCACACGCTGCTGGTTGCGTTGCGTTCCGCCGAGGCATGACGGAAGCGCTGGCGGAAGGGGATGTGCAAGGCGTGGAAGCGCAGTGCCGCGAGCGTGTTCATGCCGACTCCCAGACGCCGAAATCGAACGCGCATTCGCGCCGGTATTGCAACGCCAGGTATTTGAACTGGCCTTCGCGCTGGCCGCGCGCCAGGGCGTGCTGCTTGTAGGCGTCGCCCGCGCCGGCCCGCAAGATCGTGATGTCCGGAGGATACAGCCGGCCACTCGCGCGCTTGTCGCGGTATTCGATGTTGCGGCTGGCGAGCGCGCGGTCGAGCGCGTCGGCGAGCTGGTCTGCGTCGAACGTCCCTTCGGGTTCCAGGTACAGGCGGTAGCGACTGGCGGACTCGTCGGCCAGCAGCAGGTAGAAGGCGGCGTGGTGCGCCGTTTCGAGTTCGCGCATGGCATCGATCACCTGGCCTTCGTAGAGCTTCTCGCCGGTGATGCTGGTGACGCCGCGGCCTTTCTGCACGAAGCGGAGCAGCGGTGTGGCGGCAAGGCGGCCGTCGACGGTGATCAGGTCGTTCATGAAATAGCGATAAAGCCCGGACGCGGTGGTGACCACGACGTAGTAGAGGACGCCGTCGGCCAGTTCGTGCAGGTCGAGGAAGACAGGCCGCCCCGCATCCCACGCAGCCTGCTCGACGAATTCGTAATAGTGCTGGTCGAGCAACGGCAGGCCGGCCGCGTGCCCGGGTTCGAGCGTGAACGTGCCGCGAAACTCGGTCGACAGGTAGCCGATGTCGAACACGGTGCAGGCGGGGGGCAGATCGGAGGACAGGCGCGCCAGCGCGATGCCGCAACTGCCGCCGGTCCAGGTCGCCAGCAGCTTCAAATTCGGCCAGACGCTGGCGAAGCTCAGCGGCGCGGGCAATGCGCGCAGTTCGGCCGCGCGCTGCGGCAGGGGCAGGGTCGACGGCGCCAGCGCACGTTGCAGCTCCGGTGAAAAATAATCCCAGGACGCGAAATGGCCCTGTTCGACGCCATCGATCAGCGCATCGCGATGTTCGTTGAGGATGGTCTGCATGCGCAGGAAGGATGAAGGGTTGGCACCGGCGAGGTAAGCGAGATCGGGGTGACGCAGGGCAAGCTGGGCGAGGGTGCGGTACTTGAGGTTGTAGTCGGCAATCGCGAAGACTTCGGACGGCGCCACGTAACGCGCGCGCATGAACGACGGCATGCTGGCGTAGAGCGTGCCCGACACCGAGCCGATCGGTACGCCCTGTGCGGTGCGGTCTTCGATCGCGCTGCCGACCAGCCCGAGCGCGGGGCCGTCGAAGGCCTGCGGGCAGGCACGGTACTGCAGCCAGGTATAGAGCCGCTGGCCGCGCTGGTGCTGCAGCAGGGTATCGCGCAGCACCGGGATGAACTTGGGCGTGCCGGTGGTGCCGCTGGTGAGCGCATAGAGCACCGGCGGGTCCGCGGTGAGCGCAGCCTCCCCCGTCATCTGCGCCTCGACCCAGGGCTGCAGGTCGTCGTATTGCTGCACCGGCACCCGGGCGCGGTAAGCAGCGACGTCGGTGAGGGTGGCGAAACCGTGTTCGCGGCCGAACCGGCTGTCACGGTTGCGCCTGAGAATGGCTTCGAGCGCCTTGCGCTGTGCCTCTGCCGGGTCGCTTGCCTGCCGGACCAACGGACGCCAGTCGCGCCAGCCGTAAAAGGCCATCAGTCCCCGCAGGGTGAGCCGGCGCAAACCGATTCCAAACGGCGGCAACGGCATCGAGTGCTTGTCGATTTTGGCGACGAAGGGCGTGCGCAGTTGTGCCAGGAAACTTGCCGGATAGTCAGGGTTCGGCAGGCCGAGGTCCTCGCTGTCGCGATCGGGCGGCAGGTAGCGTGTGCCGAACAGCACGTCCCAGACGATCAGGTTGTTGCCGAAATTGTGATCAGATACCTCGGGCTGGCGGGCGTGGTGCCAGCGGTGCAGTTCTGCGCTGCTGACCAGCCAGTTGAGCCAGCCGAAGCGCATCCGGATGTTGCTGTGCTGGAAAAAGCCGTTGACGGCATAGAAAACGAAATAGAGCGCGATGACCTCGGCACCCACGCCCAGCAGCATGAAGGGGAGGGTGTCGAAGGCCATCTGCAGCGCCTTTTCCAGCGGGTGGAAACGACCGACGTTGAGCCAGTACAGCCGATCGGGCGAGTGGTGGACCGCATGCAGCCGCCACAGCGGCGGGTAACGGTGCGCCGCGCGATGCAGCCAGTAGCGCAGAAAATCGGCGGCGAGCAGCATCAGCGCCGCCTGTGCCCAGACCGGCCAGGCATGCGGCCACAGGACGCTGGTGGTCATGCCGGCCGCGCGCAGGGGCTCGATCAGCAGCAGCACGAACAGCAGGGCGACGCCGGGCGGCAGCAGCATCTGCACCAGCGTCATGTAGGCCAGATCGTTCGTCACCGTGATGCGGTCGGGCTGCCAGGTGCGACGGTGCGGAAAGCGCCACTCCAGTGCGGTCACCAGTGCCGCGCCGACAAAGGCCGGGACATACATTGCCCAAGGCAGGGCAACGCCCTGCGTGTGCAAGGCGTGGTAGAGCCCGAGGCAGAAGGCCATGGTTGCCGGGTAGATCAGCCAGGGGGCAAGCTTAGCGAGCATGGCAGAGATGATAGCGTGCGAGTGAAAGCAGCCATGTGGCCAGCACCAGATGGAACAGGGTCGGCAAGGGGCGATCAAACCACGATGAGCCGGAAAACACGGTCTGTCCGAGCACCAGCCGCAGCAGCATGGCTGCAAAATACAGTGTGCCCAGCATGGCCAGCCAGCGCCCCAACCGTGGCTGCGGCAGGATCACGCCGCGGCCAAGCCGCAGGTTCGCGTTGATCATCATGGCTGCAATCGCCAACTGGGAAAGCAACAGGACGGGATACGGCAGCACACCGCCGTGCCAGGCATTGAAGCCGGGCAAGGCGGGCACGAGTTGTGCGAGCGGCTGGGCAAGGATGCGCAGGCCAAACAACAGGGTGAGCGCCCAAAGCGCGAGGGTGTAAGGGCGAAGTGCGGATTCGCAGTGCATGCCTCAGACGCGGCGGAACGGCCCTTCGAGTTCATCCATGTAGTGGCTGATGGCGTCGGTTTCGCGCTCCAGGAAACGGTCGACTGCCTCGCGGAATTCGGCATTTTCCAGCCAGTGCCAGGAATGCGTGGCGGTCGGCACCAAGCCGCGCGACAGCTTGTGCTCGCCCTGTGCGCCGCCTTCGAAGACCTGTAGCCCGCGCCCGATGGCGTATTCGATGCCCTGCTGGTAACAGGTTTCGAAGTGCAGGCCGGGCACGTATTCCAGCGTGCCCCAGTGGCGGCCGTACAGGCGCTGGCTGTCCTGGATGCAGAACGAGCAGGCGGTGGGTTCGCCGTCTTTGTCTGCAATGATCAGCAGCAGATTGTCCGGCATCGTCTCGCGCAGGGCCGCGAAAAACGCACGGTTCAGATGCGGTTCGCTGCGGTGGCGATCGTAGGTGTCGGCGTAGCAGCGGTAGAAAAAATCCCAGTCGGCGTCGGTGCTGGCGCGCCCTTCGACCCAGCGGAACGTCACCCCCAGATTCGTCAGCTTCTTTCTTTCCTGGCGGATTTTCTTGCGCTTGTCGTGCGTCATCGCGGCGAGAAAGTCGTCGAAGCTGCCGTAGCCCGCGTTGAACCAGTGGAACTGGAAGCCGCTCCGGTGCATCAGTGGGGCCGCATTGAGCGCGGCATGGTCGGGCTCGGTGGGAAACAGGATGTGGAAGGATGAGAACCCCAGATCACGGGTGAGCTTCAATGCAGCCTGGATCAGTGTGGCGCGGTCGACGTCGTTTCGTGCCAAGAGGCGCGGACCGGGCACCGGCGAGAAGGGCACGCAGCACACCAGCTTGGGGTAATACTTGAGTCCATGCCGACGATAGGCGTCGGCCCAGGCCCAGTCGAACACGAATTCGCCCCAGGAATGATGCTTCACATACAGCGGCATCGCGGCCTCGAGTCGGCCGTTCCGGAACAGGGCCAGATGCACCGGCTCCCAGCCGATGTGGGTGCCGACGCAATCGGTGGCCTCCAGCGCATGCAGAAAGGCGTGCTGCACGAAGGGCGAATCGCCGGCCAGCGCGTTCCATTCGGCGGCCGGCAACTCCGAAAGTCTTGTCACGGCGCGAACGACTGTTTCGGCGGCTTCGGCTTCCGCATCGGGGGGGTTTGCTTCAAAATGCACGTTTTGGCGAGCTTCCATCGAAAAACAAATGAATCTGCATGAATACCAGGCCAAACATATCCTGCGCACGGGCAACATTATCACGCCGCGCGGGATTGCTGCGGCGAGTGCCGAGGCCGCCGTCCAGGCGGCCACCGAACTGGGCGGCGACGCCTGGGTCGTAAAGGCGCAGATCCACGCCGGTGGGCGCGGCAAGGCCGGTGGCGTCAAGGTGGTGAAGAGCCTGGACGACGTGCGCGCGATGGCCACTTCGCTGCTGGGCAAGTCGCTGGTGACCAACCAGAATGCGCCTGACGGCCAACCGGTGAACCAGGTGCTGGTCGAGGAGACCCTGCCGATCGCCCGCGAACTGTATCTGTCGCTGCTGGTCGACCGCGAAACGGAACGCGTCGCCATCGTTGCGTCCGCCGCCGGCGGCATGGATATCGAGGAAGTGGCCCATGCCACGCCGGAGAAAGTGCTCACCGAAACCTGCGATCCCTTGCTCGGCGTGCAGGATTTCCAGTGCCGTGCACTCGCCTTTGCGCTGGAGCTGAGCGGCGAGGCTTACAAGGATTTCTGCCGCCTGCTGCCGCAGCTCTATCGCGTGTTCGTCGCCAATGATTTGAGCCTGCTCGAAATCAATCCGCTGGTGGTCACCGCAGATAACCGCGTGCTGCCGCTCGACTGCAAGATGAGCGTCGACGACAACGCGCTGTACCGCCGCCGTGCCCTGGCGGAACTGCGCGATGACAGCCAGATCGACGCCAAGGAAGCCGCGGCCAATGCGGCCAACGTCAACTATGTCGCGCTTTCCGGCAACATCGGCTGCATGGTCAACGGCGCCGGCCTGGCGATGGCGACGATGGATCTGATCCAGCTTGAAGGCGGTACACCCGCCAACTTCCTCGACGTCGGAGGCGGCGCTACCCCGGAGACCGTCGCGCAGGGCTTCAAGATCATCCTGCTCGACCCCAACGTGCGCGCAGTATTGATCAATATCTTCGGTGGCATCGTACGCTGCGACGTCATCGCCGAAGGCATCATCCAGGCGGTGAAGGAAGTCGGCGTGAAAGTGCCGGTGATCGTGCGGCTGGAAGGCACCAATGCCGAACTGGGCCGCACCCTGCTGGCCGAATCCGGGCTGGCGATTCTCGCGGCCGAGAGCCTTACCCAGGCGGCGAAACTGGCCGTGGAGAAAGCAGCATGAGCATCCTTGTCGACAAAAATACCAAAGTCATCTGCCAGGGTTTCACCGGCAAGCAGGGCAGCTTCCATTCTGAACAGGCGATCGCCTACGGCACGCAGATGGTCGGCGGCGTGACGCCGGGCAAGGGTGGCCAGACGCATCTGGATCTGCCCGTATTCAACACCGTGCGCGACGCAGTGCGGCAGACCGGCGCCAACGCGACGATGATCTACGTGCCGGCCGCGTTTGCCGCCGACTCCATCCTCGAAGCGGCGGACGCCGGCATCGAGGTCATCGTCTGCATCACCGAAGGCATTCCGGTGCTGGACATGTTGAACGTCAAGGCCGCACTGCGTGCCAACGGCGCCAAGCTGATCGGCCCCAACTGCCCCGGCATCATCACCTCGGGCGAATGCAAGATCGGCATCATGCCCGGCGTCATCCATCAAAAAGGCAGGATCGGCATCGTCTCGCGTTCCGGCACGCTCACCTACGAAGCGGTGCACCAGACCACGCAATTGGGATTGGGACAATCGACCTGCGTCGGCATCGGCGGCGATCCGATCAAGGGGCTGGATTTCATCGATTGCCTGGAAATGTTCGAGGCCGATCCGCAGACCGAGGCGGTGATCCTGGTCGGCGAAATCGGCGGCAGCCGCGAGGAAGAAGCGGCCGAGTACATCCACTCCAACATGAAGAAACCGGTCGCCGCCTACATCGCCGGGCGCACCGCGCCCAAGGGCAAGCGGATGGGTCATGCCGGCGCGATCATCGCCGGCGGTGCGGGGACCGCGGTTGCGAAGATTCGCGCGCTCGAAGTGGCCGGCGTCGTCGTTGCGCAAAGCCCGGCGGGGCTGGGCGAGGCCGTGCAACGGGCGCTCGGTGCCCGATAGGCGCGCGCGATGAAACTCGCCATCGCGCAGCTCAACCTCATCGTCGGCGACATCGCCGGCAATGCGGCGAAACTTCTGGCCGCGGCGAATGAAGCGTATGCCGCGGGTGCGGCGCTGCTGCTCACGCCCGAGATGTCGATCTGCGGCTATCCGGCAGAAGACCTGGTGCTGCGGGCGGATTTCACCCAGGCCTGTGATTCGGCGCTTCGGCAACTAGCCGCCGACGCGCCGCCCAATCTCGCGCTGATCGTCGGCTTTCCCGAGCGCAGCGCCGATGGCCTGTTCAACGCCGCGGCGCTGCTGCGCGGCGGCAAGGTCGAAACGGTGTATCGCAAGCATCACCTGCCCAACCATTCGGTGTTCGACGAGCAGCGCGTGTTCGACAGCAGCAACATGCCCTGCGTGTTCGACTGCGGCGGACTCAAGTTCGGCCTCAACATCTGCGGCGACATCTGGGAGCCGGGGCCAGCCACGCGCGCGATGGAAGCGGGCGCCGACTGGCTGCTGGTGCCGAACGCTTCGCCCTATCATCTCAACAAGGAGCGCGAGCGCGTGGCCGTGGCGCGCTCGCGTCTGGTCGAATCCGGCCTGCCGATCGTGTACGCGAACATGGTGGGCGGACAGGACGAACTGGTGTTCGACGGCGCGTCGTTTGCGCTGGATGCAGACAGCAGAGTAGCGGCGCAGTGCCCGGCCTGGCAGGAAGGCTTGTTCTATCTCGAACTCGAAGGCCACACCTGCACGGGACCCCAGCAAGCGCTG
Source organism: Thiobacillus sp. (assembly GCA_011391285.1). The sequence goes on along the minus strand of JAABQU010000225.1, from coordinate 1,407 downwards.
CCAGACGAGGATGCTGCGGTCTACGATGCACTGGTGCTGGCGGTGCGCGATTACGTCGGCAAAAACGGCTTCAAGGGCGTCCACCTTGGGCTGTCGGGCGGCATCGACTCGGCGCTCACCCTGGCGATCGCATCCGATGCGATCGGCCCCGACAAGGTGCATGCGGTGATGATGCCGTCGGATTACACGGCCAGCATCAGCGTCGAAGATTCAAGGGACATGGTGGAGCGGCTGGGTGTGCGCTATTCGGAAATCGCCATCCGGCCGATCTACGGTGCATTCGTCGGGCAGCTGGCGGGGGAATTCGCTGGCCTGGCCATCGACACCACCGAAGAAAACCTGCAGGCGCGCACGCGCGGCACCTTGCTGATGGCGCTGTCCAACAAGTTCGGCACGCTGGTCCTGACCACCGGCAACAAGAGCGAAATGGGAACGGGCTACGCCACGCTATACGGCGACATGGCGGGTGGATTCGCGGTGCTGAAGGACGTGGCCAAGACCCGCGTCTACCGGCTGGCGAACTACCGCAATCGATTGTCACAGGCCATCCCCCAGCGCATCATCGACCGTCCGCCGTCGGCCGAGCTGCGTCCCGACCAGACCGACCAGGACAGCCTGCCACCCTACGAAGTGCTCGACGCGATTCTGGAAGCCTATGTCGAGCGCGACCTGTCGGCGCGCGATATCGTCGCGCAGGGATTCGACGCCGCCACGGTCAAGAAAGTCATCCGCCTGGTCGATCTTGCCGAATACAAACGCCGCCAGGCGCCGCCTGGTCCGCGCATCACCCCGCGCAATTTCGGCAAGGACCGCCGTTACCCTATCACCTCGAAATACCGACCCGAAGGAGACTTGCCGTGAAGAAAATCGAAGCCATCATCAAGCCGTTCAAGCTGGACGAAGTCCGCGAAGCGCTGTCCGAAATCGGCGTCACCGGCCTGACCGTCACCGAGGTCAAGGGCTTCGGTCGCCAGAAGGGTCACACCGAGCTCTATCGCGGCGCCGAATACGTGGTGGACTTCCTGCCCAAGGTGAAGGTGGAAGTGGTCATCGCCGACAGCCTGCTGGAACGCGCGATGGAGTCGATCATCACCGCCGCACGCACCGGCAAGATCGGCGACGGCAAGATTTTCGTGACAGCGGTGGAACAGGTGGTGCGGATCCGCACCGGCGAGTCGGGCGAAGCCGCGATCTGAAGCGTGGCTGCGCACGCTGCCTTTTGAATTGATCCAAATTGACTGCTTCATTCAACCCTGGTTGGCCAGAGCAACTCGGAAGAGACGGTCAGAGATTAAATCGATATGGCTGTTGTTCGGCCAGAGTGATCCTACCCACGTTTGGTGGACAGTCTGGAGAGGGCATACTTGCTCTGGAAGGGGTATGTCATGGAACGCAAGGAACGCAGAC
>JAABQU010000224.1 GCA_011391285.1 Thiobacillus sp. | reverse complement strand
TGGCTTCCTGATGGTCGGCATCCTGGTTGCCTTCCTCGCCGGCCTCGGCGCCATCTTCTTCGAGATGCCCGGCCTGTCGCTGGCCGTCTCCGCCATGTTCGTGCTCTTGATGTCCGGCCTCATCCTGTATGAGACCAGCAACATCATCCACGGCGGCGAAACCAACTACATCATGGCAACCGTCACGCTGTTCGTGTCGATCTTCAACCTGTTCACCAGCCTGCTGCATCTGCTGGGTTTTGCCAGCAACGATTAAGGTCGTGACCGGCATAACAAAAACGGCGTCCCACGTGGCGCCGTTTTTTACGCGCTACACAAGATGAATCCAGCGACACCGTTTTTCATCGATACCCACTGCCATCTGGACGCGGCGGAATTCGACGCCGACCGCGACGCCGAGTACGCGCGCGCCGTCGCCGGCGGCGTCGGCATCCAGATCGTTCCCGCTGTCAGCCGCGACAATTTCGCTGCGGTGGCTGCCACCTGCGCACGCTATCCGGGCTGCCTGCCGGCCTGGGGGCTGCATCCCATGCTGCTGGACGTACACCGCCCGGAACACCTGGCCGATCTGCGCGCGCAGATCGAGGCGCTGCGCCCGGTAGCGGTGGGCGAAATCGGCCTCGATCTGTTCGTCAAGAACCTCGACTACGCGACGCAGGAATTCTTCTATGTCGAGCAACTGAAGATCGCGAAGGACTACGACCTGCCGGTGCTGCTGCACTGCCGCAAAGCCAACGACGAATTGCTGAAGCAGTTGCGCAAGATCGGCGTGCGCGGCGGCATCGCCCACGCCTTCAACGGCAGCCCGCAGCAGGCGGACGCATTCATCAATCTGGGATTCAAGCTCGGCTTCGGCGGCGCCTTCACCTGGCCGCGCGCCAACAATCTGCGTCGGCTGGCGGTCGACCTGCCGCTCGACGCGATCGTGCTGGAAACCGACAGTCCGGACATTCCGCCGGTGTGGATCGGGCGCGGCCGCAACGCGCCGGGCGAGCTGCCGCGCATCGCACAGACCCTGGCTGCATTGCGTGGGCTGGATGTCGACGCGGTGGCGCAGGCCACCACGCGCAACGCGCGCGAACTGTTCGACCTGCCCGCGCCGGCTAGTTGTTGATCAGCCGGGTCTCGCCCGCCCGCAGCACGAAGAACTCGTTCTCGCTCATGCCCGCCTCGCGGCGCGCCGCAGCCAGTTCGCGCGGCGGCACGTCGAGCGCCTCGTCGGACATTTCGAAGGTGCCCCAGTGCACGCCCAGCGACTGGCGGGCGCCCAGGTCCTGATGGATGCGCAGCGCCTCCGCCGGATCGACGTGCTGTACCCGCATGAACCAGCGCGGCTCATAGGCGCCGATGGGAATCGCCGCGAGGTCGAACGGCCCGAGACGGCGGCGGATCTGCACGAAATCCGCCGAATAACCGGTATCGCCGGCAAAGAAGAAATTGAAGTCCGATGCCTGGATCGCCCAGCCGCCCCACAGCGTCTGGTTGCGGTCAAACAGGCCGCGCGCGCTCCAGTGCTGCGCCGGAGTGAGGGTGAAGCGCACGCCGCCCAACTCGACGTGTTCCCACCAGTCGAGCTCGGTCACATTGTCGATGCCAAGCTCGGCAAACCAGGGCTTCAAACCCAGCGGGACGAAGAATCGCAGCGCGCCGCCGCTGCGTGCATGCAACTGGCGCACGCTGTCGACATCGAGGTGGTCGTAGTGACTGTGCGAGATCACCACGGCATGGATCTCCGGCAGTTCGTCCAGCGCCACCCCGGGCGGCTGGTAGCGCTTCGGCCCGGCGAAGCCCACCGGTGAGGCGCGCTCGGAAAAATGCGGATCTGTCAGTACGTTGAGCCCGCCCAGCCGCACCAGCAACGTGGCGTGACCGATCCAGGTCACGCCCGGATTGCCGGCGGGCGCGGTCAGCAGCGCCAGATTGGGGGTGACGCGCCAGTCCCGGTGCGCGGGGTCAGGGGGCTTCGGCAGCCCTGCCAGGCGACGCTCATACTGCCAGCGCCAGAACCCTCCAGCCTTTTGTGCGCCGGGATCCGGGTTGCGGAAGCCGGCAGGCGTATGGTGCGGCTTGGCCGGGTCGTAATAGGGATTCTGCTGCAGCCCGGCGCAGCCTGCCAGCAGTCCCAGCACGCCGACCGCCAGCCAGGCCGCATGCGTCCTCATAGCCAGCGCCGCACCCGGGTTCTGTAGGCACTGTACTCGTCGCCGAAGCGCGCTTCCAGATGGGCTTCCTCGTGACGGATCACCCCATAGCGCAGCATCGCCCAGATCAGCGGCGCGAACAGCAACGGCCACAGCGTTGCCAGCAGCAGCGAGCCGCCGCCCAGGATGAACCAGTCACCGACATAGATCGGGTTGCGGCTGAAGCGGAACGGCCCGCCTGTGCAAAGGGTCGACGCTGCCCTGTAGGGGTTGACCGTGGTGCGGTGGCGCTGAAAGGTCACCAGCGTCCACACCATCAGCATCAGTCCGATTCCCACCAGCAGCCAGCCCAGCGGCCGCGTCGCCGCGCCCCAGTCGAGCGGCAGCGCCGACACATTGCGGTCGAGCCACCAGCCGCCCAGCAGCGCGGCGGCGTACGGCGCGGGCGGCAGGATCAGCGTGCGCGGGCGGAGGTGATGGGAGGGGCTCATGGGTTATCAATGGACGCGGTCACGAATCGGACAGCCGCACCGGCCCGGGGTTCAGTCGACTGCCACTTCAGTCCGCATAACCGAACTCGCCCACCCATTCGCCGCGCCGGAAATCGATGCGCAGCCAGTTGGGCACATAGGGGCGCGGATTGGCGATGGGGAAGTCGTCGGACGGCGGCGGGCCGTCGTTGTCCGACACATTGCAGTGGCGCGTCATGATAGGTCGGAAGCGGACGGCCAGGCGGTCGTTGACCGGGTTTGCCCCCGCCAGCGCCTCGCCGAACAGCACGCGCTTCCTCAGCAGGCAGGAAAACAGCAGCTCCATTTCGGCCACCAGCGGGCTGTCGCGCCGCGCCAGCGCAGCCTCGGCTGCGTGGGTCAGACGGATGTCGACCGATTTCCCGTGCAGGGTGAGGTTCATGGGCCGGTCCTCGCTCACGGGAAACGCGCCTAGCCGAGCGCGCTGTGCGAAACCGCGCGCAGGAACTCGTTGCGCAACTGGTCGCTGTCGCGGAAGCATCCGGTGAAGGCCTGGGTGACCACACGCTCGTCGCCGCGGCGGTCTTCGCCCAGGAGCAGGCACAGCTGCTCGGCCTCGATGATGCACGCCGCGCCTTGGGCCTGGCCGTGCGTCACCAGCGCCTCGGCGATGTCGCGCGTCATCCATTCCTGATAGGTGAAGCGATGCCCGATGGCGTCGACCATGCGCGCAATGCGGCCGAAGCCGTGCAGCCGCCCGCCTGGAATGTAGGCCACGTGCGCCACCCCGCGAAACGGCACCAGATGGTGTGGACAGACGCCGTGCACCGCGATGCCGCGCACCACCACCATGTCGTCGCGATCGTCGTCAAACCCTTCGCCTAGGGCCGCGGCGGGTTCGATCGCATAGCCACCGAGCAGGCGCTTTTGCCACAACTCGCGTACCCGTTCGGCGGTGCGCCCGGTGTGCACCGAGTCCGGCGCAATGCCGCAGGCCACCAACATGGCGTTCACCGCCTGTTCGAAGGCGGCCGGATCGAATGCGCCGACCTGTGGAATGCCGAGGCTGCCACTGCCGTGCGGCGCGTGACAACCGTCATGGTCGCAGGCGTCGGCCATTACTGGAGCGTCGCCTTGAGGAACTCCAGCGTGCGCGTCCACGAATCGTTGTCGGCGGCGTTGTCGTATTTGAGCGGCAGGCCGAACTGCGCGGCGTAGCTGTCGGCCTCGCGGTTGGTGAAGGTGTGCTTCACGCCGGGGTAGGACACGAACATGTAGTCGGCCTTTGCGTTGTCCATTTCAGTCTTGAACGCTTCGACCTGCTCCGGCGGCACGATGGGATCGGCCTCGCCGTGGAAGACGCGCAGCTTCACCTTGATGTCGCCCGGCTTGACCGACATGTCGGTTGCCAGCACGCCGTGGTAGCTGACGCCCGCCTTGATCGGCATGCCGGAACGCGCCATGTTGAGCACCACGCCGCCGCCGAAGCAGTAGCCCAATGCGGCGATCTCGCCCTTCTTCACGTTGGGCTGCTTGTCGAGGAAGCTGCGCGCGGCGTCGAAGCGGGCGTAGGCCAGCGGCGGATTCTTGTTCACGCTGCCCGCCAGCGCGCCGGCATCCTTCGGGTTGTCGGCGACCTGGCCGTTGCCGTACATGTCGACCACCAGCACCACATAGCCTTCGCTGGCCAGCATGCGCGCGCGCTTTTTCGCGTAGTCATTGGCACCCCACCACTCCGGCACCACCAGCACCCCGGCGCGCTTGCCTTTCACGGCATCGTCATACGCAAGATAGCCCTTCATCTCGGTGTCGCCGGCCTTGTAGCTGACGTCCTTGCCGATCACGGCGGCGAGGGCGGACGAGGTGAAAAACAACAATGACAACGCAAGTGCAGTTTTCATGGGCATCTCCGGGAGGAAGCGATCGCGAGGCGATCCGATTGATTGGATCCAAAAGCATACCGCGCCGGCACGCGCATTAACAACCGCATTCCCATCACGGCCATGTGCCCCTGCTCTATGCCCGGCCAGTCCGGCGTAAACTCGCGGCTCGACCCCCAACCCGACCCGCCTGCCATGACCGAACCCGTCCGCCTTGCCAAACGCGTCGCCGAGTTGCAAGGCTGCTCCCGGCGCGAGGCCGAGCAGTTCATCACCGGCGGCTGGGTCAGGGTGGATGGCGTCGTGGTCGAGGAACCGCAGTTCCGCGTCACCGATCAACGCATCGAAATCGACCCCGGGGCCGACCTCGGCCAGACCGAACCCGTCACCCTGCTGCTGCACAAGCCGCCCGGCTATCACACGCTTCAGGGTGACAACCAGAGCGGCCCGCCCACCGCGCAACTTCTCGAAGCCTCCAACCTCTGGACCGGGGACATTTCCGGCCTGCGCCCGCTGAAAAAGCATTTCGCCCAGCTTACCGACTGCGTGCCGCTGGAGACCGGCGCCAGCGGCCTCGTCGTGTTCACCCAGGACTGGCGCATCGCGCGCAAGCTGACGGAAGACGCCGCCACCCTGGAGCACGAAGTCGTCGTCGAGGTCGCAGGGGAACTGGCCCCGAATGGGCTCAAGCGCCTGAACCGGGGCATTCCCTACCGGGGCAAAACCCCGCCCGCCATCAAGGTCAGCTGGCAAAACGAAACCCGCCTGCGGGTGGCGCTGAAAGGGGCCCAGCCCGGGCAGATCGCCCACCTGTGCGAGGCCGTCGGCCTGCAGGTCCTGTCGATCAAACGCATCCGCCTCGGCCGCGTGCCGCTGGGAAAACTGCCACCCGGGCAGTGGCGCTATTTGCTCGAGGATGAGCGATTTTGAGCGAAGGGTGATGCCCGTCGCAGATGGCGTGGCCGGCACGTCGGCAAACACCGTTTGGCGTGGCCGGTTTCGACTGCGATGAATCGCCCCCGCTATCAGTCGGTTTTTGACGAACATGGGGAGATGAGCGCGCTTCAAATTTTCTTCAAGCATGGATGGGACAGGACCCCGCTTGGCAGCGCTTCGTCGCGCCTCGACGAAATTTCATCAAGATTGCTTTGCGGATTGCCTTCCGTAGCGGACACCCTCCGGTCTGACCGACATTCGCAAGGGGGGGACGGAATACCCACGATGGCATGAATGGTGCTTGTGATAGGTCAACCGTACCAACCCGAAGCCTGGAATGACCTCTCTGTTTGAAAAGTTGGGCACCCTCGTCCGCCGCCGAAAAGGCGGGGACGGATCGCCATTCGAGTCCGTCGTGGCCGTCCAAAAGTGGCTGGAAGCACTGCCTGTGGAATTCGACTACGAAACCCATCATGCTCTGGTCGAGGGACTGGAGCGATTCAACGCCGGCAATGTCGAGACCAATTCCGAGCGTCTCAAGATGCTTATGGCGATCGAGGAAGCCGGACTGCCGCTACAGTTCCGTATCGTCGAACACTACATGCGTGTGAGCAGCCAGGCATCGTTCCACCTGGCAAGCCAGGCCTTGTGGCGCGAGTCCCTGGCGTTCTGGTCGCTTCTCGCCGCGTCGTGGGCCAACATGCTGAAGCACGCCTACAAGGGGCCAGCCCGTTCCGAACTGAAGCCGATGCGCGCAGAAATCGCCACCCGTGCCCTGCGCTATGCCGGCCTGGCAATGCGCTGGGAGTGCCATCACTCGAAGCGTCCAAGCCCTGTCGTCTGGCATCGCGTGCACAAGATCTACCATCTGGCCGAGCGGCACGGCTACGCCAGAGACACCGTCATGCTGAACGCCCGCCCGACCAGCTGCGCGCGCGAGTTTTCCCTTGCGGTCCTGCTCGGCTTGACGAATCCGAACGGCTACACAATCCAGGAAATCGAGGCGATCGCCCAGATGTTCGAAAGCTTTGCCGACCTGCCGCTGCCGCAGTCGAGCTTCGAGTCCGGTCACCCTACCCATGCCATCGACCTGTCGGTCCATGAAGGAGGGTTTGCTCTGGATGACAAACAGCCGACTGGCGAGCAGCTGCGCTACTTTGATCTGACCCCACTGGTCGAACACCTGCAATCGATCGACCCGCAGTCGAACGCGGAGGATGAGGACGGCCTTCCTCGCCAGATTGCCGACCTGATGTCGCGTGGCGTCCTGCGCCGTAGCCGTCAGCGCATGCCGCGCTTTGGACGGGTATGGGTTGCATCCGGCATCGGCAATATTCTGGCCTCCCTGCTCGGCTCTGAGCTTGGCAGGCCACACCAGGGATTGGAGCACTGGACCCTGCGTGACGAGAGCAACGAAGGCATGGGTTTCAGTCTCGAGGAATCCACCGTCATGCCGCACGGCAGGCTGGTTGCCGTCAGCAGCAATCCGTCAGTAAGCGGCTGGCAACTGCTGGCGATACGATGGAACCAGAATGCGGGTAACCAGCTTCTGGTCGGCGCGCAACGCCTGTCGCGCCACCCCAGACGGGTCGAAATCAGCTTCGCCCCTGAAGCGGATGCAGCCAGGACACCGACCCATGCAGTGCTCCTGCCGATAGGCGATGCGGAACTGGGCGAGAGCAATCTGCTCATGCCTCAGACCCATTACCGGACAGGGGCACAGATGATGTTGCGTGATGGCGATGACATCTATCGTCTGCGCCTGGGCGAGGTGCACGAAAGCCATGAGCGTTGGGTAAGGGTGGGGGTGGAGGTGCTGAGCCGGGAACAATTTGCGGCAGCGGCATGACGGCGCCATCGGCGCGATTCAGCGGTGCCAGACATTGCCTGCCAAAACGAGCAAGCGGTTAGAAGGGCAGCCTCACGCCTTGTCCGGATTAATCGATTGATTACCGTCCTTGCGCGCTGAACGAGCAAGCGGACCTCTGCGATAGTGATCGTCGCAGGCTGGCTCTCATCCCCGCTCAGACGCCACCCGTCAAATCCCAGCTAACCCGCCAAAAACAATCCCAGCAGATCGTTCAAGAAGTGCTGCCCCCGCAGCGTCGGTTCAAGCCGGGCGGCGTCAAGCTCAAGCAGGCCACGCGACCGCGCCAACTCCAGAGCGGACTTGCAAACCATCAGTGGCAGACCCGTGCGTTCCTCGAACAGCGCGGCTGGCACGCCCTGGTTGAGACGCAGGGCGTTCATCATGAACTCGAACGGCAGGTCGGCGCGCGTGAGGGTGCGGACATCGGCGATGTGCGTACCCGCTTTCACTGCGTCCATGTATTGCTGCGGGTGCTTGGTGCGCATCTGGCGCAGGATGCGGTCGTGGAAGCTGAGCTTGGAATGCGCGCCGGCACCGATGCCGAGGTAGTCGCCGAACTGCCAGTAGTTGAGGTTGTGGCGGCTGGCATGATTCGGTCGCGCGTAGGCTGAAGTTTCGTAGTGCTGCATGCCGCCCTCGGTCAGCCGTGCCTCGATCGCCTGCTGCATGTCGGCCGCAAGATCGTCGTCAGGCAGGTTGGGCGGTGCAGTGTGGCCGAATGGCGTGTTGGGTTCGAGCGTGAGGTGATAGGCCGACAGGTGCGGCGGCTGGAAGCTCAGCGCGATTTCGATATCGGACAGCGCCTCAGCCAGCGTCTGCCCCGGCAAGGCATACATCAGGTCGAGGTTGAAGGTATCGAAATGGGTGGCAGCGAGTTCGGCTGCGCGGCGCGCTTCGCTGGCGTCGTGGATGCGCCCGAGCACCTGCAGGTGGCGCGGGTTGAAGCTCTGGATGCCAAGCGACACGCGGGTCACGCCCGCTTCGCGAAAACCCGCGAATTTGGCCGCTTCGACCGTACCGGGATTGGCTTCGAGCGTGATTTCCGCGCTCGGCAACAACTGAGTCAACGTGCGAACGCCGGTCAGGATGCGATCGATTCCCTCCGCCGAAAACAGGCTGGGCGTGCCGCCGCCGAAAAATACGCTATGGATCCTGCGCCCCCAGATGTCGGGCAGCGCGCGCTCCAGATCGAGCAGCAGCGAATCGATGTAGGCGGCTTCGGGTATGCCTTGCGCGGCGTGCGAATTGAAGTCGCAGTACGGGCATTTCTTCACGCACCACGGCAAATGGATGTAGAGCGACAGCGGCGGCGGCACCTGCAGCCCGCCGTTGGCCATGCGAACAACGAACTCAGCCAAGTCGCTTCAGCTTGTCGGCCAGTTCGCGCAAGGCCTGGCCGCGGTGCGAAATGGCATTCTTCTCGTCCTCGCCGAGTTCTGCGCCGGTCTTGCCGAATTCGGGCAGCAGGAAATACGGGTCGTAGCCGAAGCCGCCCTCGCCGCGCGGCGTGTCGATGATTTCGCCCTGCCAGCGGCCCTCGGCGATCAGCGGCTCGGGGTCGTCAGCGTAGCGCACCAGCACCATCACGCAATAGTAATGCGCGCGGCGATTGGGCTGGCCCTGCAGGGCGGCGATGAGCTTTTCATTGTTGCGCGCATCGGATTTCGGCTCGCCGGCATAGCGTGCGGAATACACGCCGGGGGCGCCGTTCAAGGCCTCGACACAGATGCCGGAATCGTCGGCCAGCGCCGGCAGGCCGGTGTGCGCGCTGGCGTGGCGCGCCTTGGCGAGGCAGTTCTCGACGAAGGTGACGTGCGGCTCGGGGCAGTCTGGAACGCCGAAATCGGACTGCGGCGCGGCAGAAATTTCCAGCGGTTCGAGGATGCGGGCGATTTCGCGCAGCTTGCCGGCGTTGCCGGAGGCGATGACCAGTTTCTTCATGCTGCCAGCGCCTTGTTTTGGGCTGCGCTGATCTGCGCGATGCCGGCGGTGGCCAGGTCGAGCAGGGCCTCGAGGGTTGCGCGGGAAAACGGCGTGCCTTCGGCGGTGCCCTGCACTTCGACGATGCCGCCGCTGCCGGTCATCACCACGTTCATGTCGGTGTCGCAGTCGGAATCCTCGATGTAATCGAGATCGAGCACCGGTTGGCCCTGATAGACGCCGACCGAGACGGCAGCGATGCTATCGGTGATCGGGGTTTCTGCAAGCTTGCCGTCTTTCAGCAAACCGGCGATGGCGTCGGCCACCGCGACATAGGCGCCGCAGATGCTGGCGCAGCGCGTGCCGCCGTCGGCCTGCAGGACGTCGCAGTCGATGTGCAGGGTGCGCTCGCCGAGCTTTTGCAGGTCGACCACGGCGCGCAGGCTGCGTCCGATCAGGCGCTGGATTTCCTGAGTGCGCCCGGACTGCTTGCCGCGCGCGGCCTCACGGTCGCTGCGGGTATGGGTGGAACGCGGCAGCATGCCGTATTCGGCGGTGACCCAGCCCTCGCCGCTGCCTTTCTTGTGCGGCGGGATCTTGTCGAGCACGCTGGCGGTACACAGCACGCGGGTGTCGCCCATGGAAACCAGCACCGAGCCTTCGGCGTGCTTGGTGAACTGGCGATTGAAGGTCAATGTGCGCAGCGCGTCGGGCGCGCGGCCGCTGGGGCGGACAAGAGGGTTGGACATGGGATCAGGGGGAAACGGAAAAACGCGATTTTACCGCGTCACGCGCACCGTCACCCACAAAGCCCGTCTCCGGGCTATTTGGTGGAAATTTTCTGGATGGCCTGCTGGATTTCGGCGATGGCGCGCTCGATTTCGTCGTCCGATACCGCCATGGCACCGGGCATCGGGGTCAGCGCGTTGATCTGGGTGGTGACACCCCCATCCGGGAGAGCCAGCGTCGAGATGGAATCCTTGCTCGGCATGCGTGCCTCGCCCCATGTCATGGCAATGAGGCTGAGGTTGTCGCCATGCTCGCCGCCACGGAATTCGGCATGGTCCATCAAGTGGCGCACCGCATCCTCGAGCGTGTAGGCATGCAGCAGCGCCGACACCTCTGGAATGCTGATCATGCCCCAGATGCCATCGGTGCACAGCAGCATGGTGTCGGCGTCATGCATCGGAATCGGCGCGTTGCACTCCACCTGCGGCGGAACGTAGCCGCCCAGGCAATTGGACACCCGGTTGCGTTCCGGATGATGGCCGGCCTCTTCCTCGCTGATCAGGCCCTCACGCACCAGTTTGGCCACCGCGGTGTGGTCTTCGGTGCGCGCGATCAGGCTGCCGTCGCTGAACAGGTACAGCCTGGAGTCGCCCACATGCGCCCAGAAGGCGGTGTTGTCCTGAACCACGCAAGCGACAATGGTGGTGTGAGGGATTTCCAGCAAGTCCTGGTCGACCGCGTAATCGTTGATGGCGAAGTGTGCGTGCGTGATCGCGTCGGAAAGAAAGCCCATGGCGTCATCCAGGCGCGGCTTGGCCATCTTCTGGAACTGGTCGGTCAGCGTCTGCACCGCGATCTGCGCGGCGATCTCTCCGTGCATGTGGCCGCCCATGCCATCTGCCACCACCATCAGCAAGGCTTCGCGGCTATAGGAGTAGGCGACCCGATCCTGGTTGTTTTTTCGACCGCCCTGACGCGATGCCTGGTAGATGGTGAATTTCATCCCAGTACTTTAAAACAATTCTTTGCTGAGTGAGCGTTTGATCGAGGTTAAAAGCGAGGGACGCGGCGGCGACATGGCAGTCCGGTCCATCAACACCTTCTGTAGACTGAAGATGCTTTGCGGGCGTTCCATGTAGTTGAGCCTGAGGCACTGGTCGATGGTTTCCAGCAACTGGTCGGAGTAGGCGCCGCGCCAGTTCTGGGTCGCCGGCACCAGCTTGTCGTTGAGGAGGCGCGCATCGGCCGCCTGCGGCGGGTAACCCGCCAGGCAGGCATACAGGCTGGCGCCCACGCTGTAGACATCCGTCCACGGCCCCAGACGCTCACGGTTATGGTATTGCTCGGGCGCGGCGAAGCCGGGGGTGTACATGGGCTGCAACTTGGACTCTTCCTGGGTCAGCGTCTGCCGCGCCGCGCCAAAGTCGATCAGCACAGGCGAACCGTCGAGACGGATGTACAGGTTGGACGGCTTGATGTCGAGATGCAGCAGCTTGTGCGTATGCACCTCGCGCAGGCCGTTCAGCAGTTGGGCAAACACACGCCGGATGAAACTTTCTCGGATGGTGCCCCGATTGGCCTGGATGTGCTGCTGCAAGGTCTTGCCACGCTCGAAACGCATCACCATATAGACCGTGTCGTTGGCGCGAAAAAAGTTGGTCACGCGCACGACGTTGGGATGGTCGATGCAAGCCAGCGCCCGGCCTTCCTCGAAAAAGCACTTCATGCCGTGGCGGAAGATGTTGTTGTTTTCGGTCGAACTGGCCTGCACAATGACCGAGCCTTCGGTGCGCAGCACCAACTGGCCCGGCAGGTATTCCTTGATCGCCACCGACTGGTTGTCGTCGTCACGCGCCAGATACACAATGCTGAAGCCACCGCCGCCGATTTTGCGGACGATGGTGTATTCCTTTAGCCGGTAGCCATTGGGAAGTGACTGGTTGGGTTGAGTCGCCATAGTCGAACGTCTATTATCTTTGTCTGTCAATCGGCCATGTTGAAAAGGTTCAAGCCGGCTCCTCGCCGATCATTCGTTCCATCACCCATATTTTCGTACCCTTTATGACCGCGAGCATGACCGGGTTTGCCGCCCGCAGCCTCAATCTCGAACATGCCAGCGTCAATATCGACCTGCGCAGCGTCAATCAGCGCTTTCTCGAACTGCACTTCCGACTGGCCGACGAGTTCCGTTCTCTGGAGCCGCAACTGCGTGAGCTGATCAACCAACGCCTTGCACGCGGCAAGGTGGAATGTCGCATCAATCTGACCGTGTTGCCTGCTGCCCTGCTCGATAACGGCTTGAATCCGGGCATTCTTGAGCGTCTCGCGAACTGGCAAGCCGACGTGCAGCAGCGCCTGCCGGACAGTTCCCCGCTTTCCGTCAACGAGATCCTGCGCTGGCCCGGTGCGGTGCAGACCGCAGCCCTGTCTCAAGAGGCGCTGAACGAGTCGGCGCTGGCCGCCGTGCGCGAGACCCTGGACGAACTGATCGAAAGCCGCCAGCGCGAGGGTGCCAAGCTGAAACAGCACATTCTCGAACGCCTTGCCGCCGCCGAAGCGCAGGTGGCCGGGCTGCAGCCGCTGCTGCCGGCGCTGGCTGCCGTCCAGCGCGAGAAGCTGGCGGAACGTCTGCGCGACGCGCTGGGCGAGGCCGGATACGAACGGCTGGCGCAGGAAGTCGCGCTCGCAGCGCAAAAAGCCGACATCGATGAGGAATGCTCCCGCCTCACCACCCATTTTGCCGAGGTGCGCCGCGTGCTGGACCAGCGCGGTGCCGTCGGCAAGCGGCTCGATTTCCTGATGCAGGAACTGCATCGCGAGGCCAATACCCTGGGCTCGAAATCGGTGGCGGTGGAAACCTCGCGCGTCTCGCTCGAACTCAAGGTGCTGATCGAGCAAATGCGCGAACAGGTGCAAAATATCGAATGATCTCAAGAACGGACCCATCATGACCCCCACCCCCAGCGAAGGCGTGCTTTACATCGTCAGCGCACCCTCCGGCGCCGGCAAGACCAGCCTGGTCAAGGCGCTGCTGAAATCCGATCCCGCGATCCGCCTGTCGGTGTCCTACACCACGCGTGCGCCGCGCCCCGGCGAGACCGACGGCCGTGACTACCATTTTGTTGACCATCCGCAGTTCGAAAAAATGCTCGCGGAAGGCGAGTTTCTCGAGCACGCCCAGGTGTACGGCAACTTCTACGGCACCTCGAAGGGCAGCATCGGCCGCGACCTCAACGCCGGCCGCGACGTCCTGCTGGAGATCGACTGGCAGGGCGCGGAGCAAGTCAGGCAGCACTTTCCGCAATCCGCCTCAATCTTCATCCTGCCACCGTCTTTCAGCGCGTTGCGCACCCGGCTGGCCGGGCGAGGCCAGGACAGCGACGAGGTGATCGAGCGCCGTCTGGCCGCCGCTGCCCACGACGTCGCTCACGCCGAGGCGTTCGACTATATAATCGTCAATGATGATTTCGACCACGCCCTTCAGGACCTGATCGCGATCACCCGCAGCATTCGCCTCGAAGCAGCGCGCCAGTTCAAGCGGCACGCCGCGCTGGTCGAGGAATTCCGTCGTATCTAAGCGCACTCGCGCCCCCTGAAGCAGGAGTATCCGTATGGCCCGCATTACCGTTGATGATTGCCTTGAAATGTTCCCCAACCGCTTCGAACTGACCCTCGCCGTGACCTACCGCGCGCGCCAGTTGGCCCAGGGCTCGCAGCCCATGGTCGAATCGAAAGACAAACCCGTCGTCACGGCACTGCGCGAGATCGCCGCAGGCAAGGTCGGCCGTGAAATCCTCAACCGGGGCCGTGCCTGAAGTTCCTGATACGCACAATCCGGCGCACACTCGCGGCGCGCCGGCGATGACGCACGAATTCGACTCGCTGCGGCCAGCCCTGGCCTACCTGTCAGCGGACGAAATCAGCAGCATCGAAGAAGCCTACGAATTCAGCCGCAGCGCCCACGAAGGCCAGTTCCGCAAGAGCGGCGAACCCTACATCTCCCACCCGCTTGCCGTCGCCGGCATCCTCGCCGGCTGGCATCTGGACGCCCAGACCCTGTGCGCCGCGCTGCTGCACGACGTGGTGGAGGACACGCCGGCCACCGCGAGTGAGATCGAGGCGCGCTTCGGCAAGGCGGTCGCCCTGCTGGTCGAAGGGGTCTCCAAGCTCGACAAGCTGGCGTTTGCCTCCGAACAGCACGCGCAGGCGGAGAACTTCCGCAAGATGCTGCTGGCGATGGCGCAGGACGTGCGGGTCATCCTGGTCAAGCTGGCCGACCGTCTGCACAACATGCACACCATGGGTTCGATGCCGGCCGAAAAGCGCCGTCGCATCGCCACCGAGACGCTGGAGATCTACGCACCGATCGCCAACCGGCTGGGGCTCCACTCGGTGTACCAGGAACTGGAAGACCTCGGCTTCCGCTACAGCCACCCCAACCGCTACCAGGTGCTGGCCAGAGCGGTGAAAGCAGCGCGCGGCAATCGCCGCGAACTGGTCGAGAAGATCAAGATCGCGATGCAGGACAAGCTCGAGCAGTGCAAGATCGAGGCCACCATCACCGGCCGCGAGAAACACCTCTACAGCATCTACCGCAAGATGCAGGAAAAGAACCTGGCGTTTTCCGAAGTGTTCGACATCTACGGCTTTCGCGTGGTGGTGCGCGACCAGCCGACCTGCTACATGGCGCTGGGCGCACTGCATGCGCTGTACAAGCCCATCCCCGGCAAGTTCAAGGACTACATCGCTATCCCCAAGGCCAACGGCTACCAGTCGCTGCATTCCATCCTGTTCGGCCCCAACGGCACGCCGATCGAGATCCAGATCCGCACCACCGACATGAACCGGCTGGCCGAGTCGGGCGTGGCCTCGCACTGGATGTACAAGTCCGCCGATGCGGCGCTGAACGACGTGCAGACCCGCACTCACCGCTGGCTGCAGTCGCTGCTCGACATCCAGGCGGACCACGGCGATTCGCCGGAATTCCTCGAGCACATCAAGGTCGACCTGTTCCCCGACGAGGTCTATGTGTTCACCCCCAAAGGCAAGATCATGGCGCTGCCACGCGGCGCAACGGCAGTGGATTTTGCGTTCGCGGTGCACACCGACGTCGGATTTCACTGCATTGCCGTCAAGATCAATTACGAGTTGATGCCGCTGCGCACCCAGCTCAGAAACGGCGACCACGTCGAGATTCTCACCGCGGCCAACGCCAGCCCCAACGCGGCCTGGCTGAATTTCGTCGTCACCGGCAAGGCGCGCTCGCACATCCGCAACTACCTGCGCAATACGCGGGTGGAGGAAGCCGCAGCACTCGGCCAGCGCTTGCTCAACAACGCCATCGCTGCACTCCATCCCGAAGCCATCGAGCCCGACCCCGGGGTGTGGGATCGGGTGGTCAAGGATTACGGCCTGCAGACGCGCGAAGAACTGTTCGCCGGAATCGGCCTGGGGCGCAAACTGCCGCTGGTGGTGGCGCACCAACTGCTGCAGGTGCAGGGCGCAAAAACCGGCGAGCCGGCGCACCCTCACGCCATCAGCATCCGCGGCACCGAAGGCATCGCGGTCGAGCTGGCGCAATGCTGCCACCCGATTCCTGGCGACCCCATTCTCGGCTTCATCCACAAGGATCGCGGCCTCATCATCCACACCCACGACTGCCCTTCGATCCGCGCCTTCCGCACCGATCCAGACAAATGGCTGGATGTGGAATGGGAAGCCGAGCCCGGCCACATGTTCGACGTCTCGATCAAGGTCGTCGTCGGCAACCAGCGCGGCGTACTGGCCAAGGTCGCGGCCGCGATCTCCGAACACGGCTCCAACATCGGCAACGTCGCGATGGAGGAAGAAGACGGCAGCCCCTACACCGTGCTGTTCTTCACCGTGCAGGTGGAAAACCGCATGCACCTTGCCCGCGTGATGCGCGGTCTGCGCATGCTGCCGGACGTCGTGCGGATTTTCCGCATCAAGGGCAAGAAGGACGGCCGCGCCGCGCCACCCCAGTAAGTCCTGGCCGAGGGCATTCGGCGCCGATATCGGCTCTGCTTTTATGCCCTCACGCCCGACAGCCCCGCACCAGGCCATCCGTCAGCCAGCTACGCAGGTAATGTGCGATCAGGGTCGATGCGTCGCTGCGGGTCTCGCTCAGCGTCTGGCATACCTCGGCAAACCGCGCCCCTTCGCACAGGCGGCTCAGGGCGGTAAATTCGGTTTCATCGAGGGTGCGGAAATGCGGCTGCCAGCCGCGTCGCCAGACGCACAGCCCGGCAGGCGCCGGCAAACACAGCGCCGTCGGCGGCGGCTCGCCCTGATCGAGGGCGCTCCAAATCGCGGGCGTATTGAACCGCAGCGAACTCAATGCCAGCGTCGGGACGAAATCAAAACCCAGCGTCTCCCAGTCGTCCGCAGTCAGGCCCGCCAGCGCTCCGAGGGAAATCGCTTCGGCGTCCGCACCGTCGAAGGCCTGTCGCAGCAGCCAGTCCATCCGGGCCAGTTCGGCGACATCCGGATCGTCTGGAAATTGCGCTTCAAGCCAATCCGGCAGCGCCGCGCCATAGTCGCGCAGGCTGCGGTGGGCCGGGGGGTGCGTTTCGACGTAGCCGAGCGCGCACTGATCGAATAGGGTGTCGCCCAGATAGGTCCAGGTTTTCTCGTAGGTGTCCCGCAAGATGTCGGCCAGCCGGACGCGATAGGCGTTGTGGTAGACGCCGAGCCGCTTTTCAACCGGGATGCGCCCACCCGGCCTGACCTGCAGGGCGATGGGGCCGGCACTATCGAAGAGATACTGCTGGAAACCGTGCTGCGTGCCGGCCAGTCGCATACCGTCGCGCGCGGTCATGCCACCGCCCTTGTGCGGCGCGCAGCCTCGCCGGCAATCCCGCGCGCCTGATCGAGTTCGGCGATCAGGCCTGCCAGCGGCGGGATATGGTCGTCGCGCTCGATCATGGCCGCCACCTCGCCGAAGCGGGTGCATGCCTCGTGGTACAGGTCCCACACCGCGTCGCACACCGGGTGGTCGTGGGTGTCGACGATGTAGTCGCCGTGGTCGCTGTGCCCGGCCAGGTGAATCTGCTGGATGCGTTCGGCCGGCAGATGACGCAGGTAATCGCGCGCATCGAAGCCGTGGTTCACGCTGCTGACGTACACATTGTTCACATCGAGCAGCAGCAGGCAGTCTGCCTCTTCCGCCACCGCCCGCAGGAAAGTCCACTCGGGCATCACCGAATCGGTGAATTCGAGATAGCTCGATACGTTTTCGAGCAGGATGCGCTCGCCCAGCAGGTCCTGCACTTGCCGCACGTGCGCCACCACCAGACGCAGCGCCTCCTCGCTGTAGGGCAGCGGCAGCAGATCGTGGCTGTTCCTGCCCGCCACGCCGGTCCAGCACAGATGATCCGACACCCACAGCGGCTCGACCCGCCGCGCCAGCTGTTTCAGCTGCGCCAGATACTCCCGGTCGAGCGGGTCGATCGAACCGATCGACAATGACACGCCGTGCAGCGCCACCGGATAATCGGCGCGAATCGCGTCGAGCATCGCCAAAGGTTTGCCGCCCGGCACCATGTAATTTTCCGAGATGAGCTCCAGCCAATCCACCGGATGCGGACCCGCCAGAAAATCGGCATAGTGATCGGGGCGCAGCCCCAGCCCGAATCCGGGCGACGTTTTTTTCATGACAGCCTCGTTCGAGAATGATCGGTTGCCGTGCGCACCCGTCGCCGGATGCGCACGGCAACCCCGTGAAAACAGGGGGTTGCACGGCGAATTACTGGGCTTTCAGATCGGCAATGACGCCGCCTTTTTCGATACAGGCACCCGCAGGCATCGCCTTGAAACCGTGGCCTTTGCAGGCGTTCTGGCCCTTGCAGCTATGCTCCGCGGTTTTGCAATCGCTGTTGCCTTTGCACGAATGCACGTTGTAGCAATGCACCTTGTCGCTTGCCGCGATGGCAACGCCGCTGCTGCCTGCGGGATTGGGGGCGGCCGTCGCGGCCATCGAAAATGCCATCAGGGCTGCAGTCGACGCGAGTGCCGCGCCTTGGGAAAGCTTGGACATGTAATGCTCCTTGAAATAGTGGACGGCGGATCAATCCGCCCCCGAAGGGTGCGGAAACCTGGGCTTTGCCGCGTTATCATGCTGCGAACGGCGCGCGCCCAGACAGTAGTCGCGACACGCTCGTGTTCCTTACACAGGCAATCCGTTTTTTTGATATCGATTGAGAAACCGCATGAAAACCATCATCCAGACCGCCGACGCGCCTGCCGCGATCGGCACCTACTCCCAGGCCGTACGGGTCGACCACACCGTGTATCTGTCCGGACAGATCGGTCTCGATCCCGCCTCGATGCAACTGGTCGACGGCATCGACGCGCAGATCCACCAGGTATTCAAGAACCTGTCCGCGGTGGCCTCTGCGGCAGGCGGCTCGCTGGCCGACGTGGTCAAGCTCAACGTCTTCCTCACTGATCTCGGCCACTTCCCCAGGGTCAACGAAATCATGGCCGGCTACTTCAGCCAGCCCTATCCGGCGCGCGCTGCAGTCGGCGTGTCCGCGCTGCCGCGCGGCGCGCTGGTCGAGGCCGACGCCGTGATGGTGCTGGGGTAAATCGACCAATTGAAAGCGGCCTCGCCGTTTTCCTTTCCCGTCAGTCCGGCGCTCGCCGCCAAACTCGCCAAGCTGGGCCTCACCCGCGACGCCGATCTGGTGCTGCATCTGCCGCTGCGCTGGGAAGACGAAACCCGCCTGACGCCGATCCGCGACCTGCTGCCAGGCGCGACCGCGCAGGTGCAGGCGGTGGTGCGCGAGGCCAGCGTCGCCTACCGGCCACGCCGCATGCTGACGGTGACGGTGGAGGACACCGGCGGCGTGCTCGGTATCCGCTTCCTGAATTTCTATCCGAGCCACCTCAAACTGTTCCGGCCGGGCGAATCCTTCCGCTTCAACGGCGAGGTGCGCGGCGGCTTTCTGGGGCTGGAGATGGTGCATCCCCGTTTCGCACGGGCGGACGACACGACGCCCCTGCCGACGCAACTGACCCCCGTTTATCCCACTACCGCCGGACTCGGCCAGGCCACATTGCGCCGCGCGGTCGAACGCGCGCTGGTGGCACCGATTCCCGACACCCTGCCCACGGAATGGCTGGCCGAACTGGGGTTGCCCGAACTGGAGGCCAGCATCCGCCTGCTGCACCAGCCACCGCTGGAATGCGCACTTGCCGAACTCGAATCGCGCCAGCACCCTGCGTGGCAGCGGCTGGCCTTCGACGAACTGCTGGCGCAGCAGTTGTCGCTGGCCACCGCGCGGCGGCACCGCAAGTCGCGTCCGACCCTGCCGCTGCCACCGCGCGAAAAGCTGACCGCCGCGTTTATCCGCGCGCTGCCGTTCGCGCTCACCGCCGCGCAGGCGCGCGCCTGGCAGGAAATCAGTGCCGACCTGGCGCAGCCGCATCCCATGCGCCGCCTGTTGCAGGGCGACGTCGGCAGCGGCAAGACCGTGGTGGCGGTGCTGGCCTGTTTGCAGGCGATTGAAAACGGCTCTCAGGCTGCCTTCATGGCGCCCACCGAAATTCTTGCCGAGCAGCATTACCGCAAGCTGGCGCCGGTCTTGTCCGAACTCGCGGTGCGCTGCGCCTGGGTGTCGGGAAGCCAGCGCAAGGCCGAGCGCACCGCGGCCTGGCAGGCGATTGCTGCGGGGGAAGCCGACCTCGCATTCGGCACCCATGCGCTGTTTCAGGAAGGCGGAAGTTTCGCCCGGCTGGGCGTGGCGGTGGTCGACGAGCAGCACCGCTTCGGCGTTGGCCAGCGGCTGGCACTGATGCAGAAGGGCACCGAGCCGCACCAGCTGATGATGAGCGCGACGCCGATTCCGCGCACGCTGGCGATGAGTTTTTTTGCCGATCTCGACGTTTCGGTGATCGACGCATTGCCGCCCGGGCGCACCCCGATCGTGACGAAACTGGTGAGTGCCGCGCGCCGCGACGACGTGCTGGCACGCGTGCGTGAAGCCTGTCTGGCTGGCGGTCAGGCCTACTGGGTGTGCCCCTTGATCGAGGAATCCGAGAAGCTGCAGTTGCAGACCGCGCAGGACACCTATTTAACGCTGACGGAACAGTTGCCTGATCTGCGCGTCGGTCTGGTGCATGGACGGCTGAAGCCGGACGAGAAGCAGGCCGTGATGGCGGCATTCCAAGCGCACGAAATCGACCTGCTGGTCGCCACCACGGTGATCGAGGTCGGCGTCGACGTGCCCAATGCCGCGCTGATGGTGATCGAGCACGCCGAACGCATGGGGCTCGCCCAACTGCATCAATTGCGGGGACGCGTCGGCCGCGGCAGCCGCGAGTCGGTGTGCGTGCTGCTGTATGAGACGCCGCCGTCCGAACTTGCGCGCGCACGGCTCAAGGTGATTTTCGAGCTTACCGACGGCTTCGAGATCGCACGCCAGGACCTGTTGCTGCGCGGCCCCGGCGAACTGCTGGGCCACCGCCAGAGCGGCCTGCCGATGCTGCGCTTCGCCGATTTGGAGCGAGATGTCGCGCTGCTGGAAGCCGCACGCGATCTGGCGCAGCGCTGCCTCGCCAAGCACCCCGACATCGCCGCGCGCCATATGGAACGCTGGATCGGCCAGCGGCAGGCACTGACGTCGATCTAGATGGCGCCGCTGCGGCATAATGCTGCCTTTCCGCAAACGGAACCACGCGCCGTGCTTGATTCCCGGCAGGGCTGGCTCGCCCACCCCCATTCGCTTCCACGCTTGCTGCGCGCCTGGCTCAGCGACCGCGGCTCGCTTACCCAGCGCCTGAAGTCGCGCTGTGCGTCATTTCGCGTTGTGCCGCTGGTGACCGGGCTCGCGCGCCCCAACCCGGACGAATATGCCCTGCTGGGGCTGGTGCCGGGCACCCGCGCCTATGTGCGTGAAGTCATGCTGCTGTGCGACGAAGTGCCGGTGGTGTTTGCCCACAGTGTGCTGCCGCAGGACGGTCTGCGCGGCGGGTGGAACGGCATTACCCGGCTCGGCAGCCGTTCGCTCGGCGAAGCCCTGTTCAGTGATCACCGCATTGAGCGCCAGCCGCTGGCCTACCGAAACCTGCGAGACAGCCACCCCCTTTTTCGCGCCACTGTCGCACAGCAGCCGTTGTCGACCCGCAACCTGTGGGCGCGCCGCTCGCTGTTCTGTCTCAATCGCCACCCGCTCCTGGTAACCGAAGTCTTTCTGCCTGCCATCGACGCGCTATGACCTTCACCGAACGCCTGACCCATTACGAAAAGCTGATGCGGCTCGACAAGCCGATCGGCATCCTGCTGCTGCTGTGGCCGACGCTATGGGCACAATGGCTGGCCAGCAACGGCCAGCCGGTCTGGCTGGTCCTGTGGATTTTCATCGCGGGCGTGGTGCTGATGCGCTCGGCCGGCTGCGTCGTCAACGACTACGCCGACCGCGACTTCGACCCGCACGTGGCGCGCACCCGCGAGCGTCCGCTGGCAGCCGGCAAAGTGTCGCCGAAGGAAGCGCTGCTGCTGGCTGCAGGCCTGTCCCTGCTGGCCTTCCTGCTGATCCTGCCGCTCAATACGCTGGTGCTGAAGCTGTCGGTCGTCGCGCTGTTCCTTGCTGCAAGCTACCCTTTCACCAAACGCTTCTTCGCGATTCCGCAGGCCTATCTCGGCATCGCGTTCGGCTTCGGCATCCCGATGAGTTATGCCGCCCTGTGGAACTCGGTGCCGATGGAAGCCTGGTTATTGCTGCTCGCGAACGTCTTCTGGGCGATTGCCTACGATACGCAATACGCGATGGTCGACCGCGAAGACGATCTCCGGATCGGCATCAAGACCTCGGCGATTACCTTCGGCCGTTTTGATCTCACCGCCATCGCCCTCTGTTATGCGGCGACGCTGGGACTGCTCGGCTGGGTGGGCATGCAGCGTGAAATGGGCTGGGCGTTCTACGGTGGCCTTGCGGTGGCGGCGGCGATCGCGCTCTATCACATGGTGCTGATCCGGCGGCGCGACCCCAAGCAATGCTTTCGCGCCTTCCTGCACAACACCTGGTTCGGTGCAGCAGTGTTCATCGGTATTGCCTTGCATTTCCTGCTTCGCAGCAAAGGCCTGCTTTAGTCGAAATGATTTATGACGGACAGGCCACCCGCGACTGCTGGCTGTTCGGATAGGCCTGCCTGATTTCGCTCAGGCTTTTCAATGCATCCGGATCTTCGCTGCGAATCACGAAGTAATAATCGGTTCCCTGGCGCGGCAACACTTCCACCCGGGTGCCGAGTACGCCCTTCGCCTCGACTTCGCGAACACGCCGGCCTGCCGCCTCCTCGTTGGCATACAGGCCGAGTGAAATAGCGTTTTTCCAGGGTCCATCCTTCACCACGAAGGCATCCCGTACCCCGGCCGCGGCAAGTTCGCTCAACTTCGCCTCTGCCGACTGCGTACTCGGCAAGGGCGGGAAAATTACCCAGTGCCGAGTATTCAAAGGCACCTCGGTGAACGACATCACCTGCTCACCCACCAGTGCCTTGAGTTGTTCGCGCACCTGCGCGAATTCTTCCAGGTTCAGGCCGCGCCATTCCAGGCACAGGGCTTCCGCCGCCTGGATAGCGGTTGTGGTCGGCACGGAGAGCGGAGGGGGCTCCTGCGTTGCGGGGGCCGGTGCCGCCGACTGGCTGCGCAGGCTCAGCCGGTCCACGTTCATCGGCGCCACCTTTTCAGACGCAGCCTTCGACCAATAACCGCTCCCCAGGAAATACGCGGCCACCAGCACGTTGGCCAACAGCAAAATCAGAACCAGCTTTTTCATTGCGACAACGCCCCCTTGGCGATGCAGTCTATGCCTTCAAGCACCAGCGACGCCACGTGCTCGGCAGGTACCGACAAATACGGCAAGACCATTTCGGCATCTCCCCCCGTCAGCAGGCAGATCGGCATCCCGCCAGCCGATTCAGCCAAGCGCGCGTGTTGCTGCTGAATGGCCCCGCATAGCGCCGCCACAATTCCGCTCTGCACCGCATCTGCGGTGTTGCGCGGAAATGCCTTCCACTCGCCCGCTGCGTCGGCAACCTGCGCCGCCCCCTGTAACAGAGCCTGACGCATCAGGGTAACGCCGGGCACGATCACGCCGCCCAGAAACACCCCATCGGCCGCCAGTGCATCCACCGTCATCGCCGTGCCGACCGACACCACCAGTACCGGGTCACGCGTGCGCTGGCGCGCAGCAATCAGTCCCATCCAGCGGTCTACCCCCAGTTGCCCGGGGTTCAGGTAAGCATTGCTCAGATCCTCAAAGGCCGCTTCGGACTTCAACCAGATCGGGGTGATGCCCGCCTCTGCCAGCAGCGCGGCCAGCTGCTGCTCGCGCTCGGGTTTCGTCACGCTGCCGATGAAGCACTCGGTCCCAGCGGACAGTTCAGCCCCGAGGCTTGACCAGTCCATATAGTCACATCGGCCGTGAGCGCGCCACTGCCCCGCTTCAACCACGACCCATTTCAGGTTCGTATTGCCGGCATCGATCAGCAAGCGTCGGCTGTTCATCGCACCGCATCCAGACGCAGGCTGATTTCCCCGCCGCTAAAGGGGATCAGGCTTGAATTTGCGTCGCGCAGCAGGAATGCTCCGGTTTCGTCGACCCCGGAGGCCACCCCCTTAATCCTGCGTGAATCCGGCATCGTCAACGCCACCGGCTTGCCCGCATAGGCATCAAGCGCCTGCCACTCCGCATGCAAGGCCGCAAATCCGCGCTGCCGAAACAGGGCCATCACCGTGTGCAATTCCAGCAGGCAATCGGCCAGTAATTGGTTTCGTCCCACCGTCACGCCCATTTCAGCCAGGTCGACCACAGCCTGATCGACCGCATCGCGCTGCGCCTCGTTCAGCCGCACGTTCAGCCCGATGCCGACCACGGCGAACGCCGCTCCGTTCATGTCGCCCTGCACCTCCACCAGGATTCCCGCCAATTTGCGATAGTCCACCAGCACGTCGTTGGGCCATTTCAAACGGGCTGGGTGGCGGCTGTGGCGATTGACTGCACGCGCGATGGCCAGCCCGGCCGCCAGGCTCAGACCCGCCATGGACTGCAGACCGTTGTCAAAGCGCCATAAGGTGGAAAACGTCAGGCTGCCGCCCGGCACCGCGTGCCAGTGACGGCCGCGCCGGCCCTTTCCGGATTGCTGATATTCACTGCAGATCAAGGTTCCGTCCGCAGCACCATTCAAGGCGGCGGCCATCAAGGCAGTGTTGGTCGAGTCCACGCTGTCCAGGATGTGGAGGGTGTAGGCACTCGCTGTCGAGCCCAGGCGCTGCGAGACTGCACGGCCATCCAGCCACTCGACGGGCTCGGGCAAGCGGTAGCCGCGACCGCGCACGGCGTGGATTGTGAGCCCCATGGCTTCGGCCTCGGCGACTACGTTGAAGATGCTGGAGCGGGACAGACCGAATGCCTCCGCCAGCACCTGGCCCGAATGAAAACGGCCGTCGGACAGACGGCGCAAGAGTGGGAACAGCGCTTTGTGAGGTCGGGTGTGCACCCGCCGAATTTTACATGGCTTGGCGCTGCGATTTCCCAATAAAAAACCCCCTCTTTTTAGGGAGGGGGTTTTGTGCACCGGGGGTGCTGATAAGGAGTCTGACGATGACCTACTTTCACAGGCGCAGTGCCTACTATCATTGGCGCGGGAGCGTTTCACCGTCCTGTTCGGGATGGGAAGGGGTGGTTCCACTCTGCTATGGTCGTCAGACAAAGGGGTGAGGATCAAGGCCAACCGGGTTGGGCTGCGTCTTGACCCAGCATTCGAATTGTCTGGGGTGCTGATTGTCTTGCGACTTTCAGCCGACTGAATTGGAAGAAGGTTTTGGGTTGAGACTGTACGCAAACACACACTGTGCTGCTTCTCAAAATTATAGGATCAAGCCTCACGGGCAATTAGTACGGGTTAGCTTAACGCATTACTGCGCTTCCACACCCCGCCTATCAACGTCCTGGTCTCGAACGACCCTTTAGT
>JAABQU010000223.1 GCA_011391285.1 Thiobacillus sp. | reverse complement strand
AGGCCATCCGTTCCCTGCTGGCGCCGAAGTATCCCCATCTGGCGGACTTCAAGCCGGCTTACCGCGACTTCCGTGCCGGCGACGTGCGGCACTCGCTCGCCGACATCACCAAGGCCCGCACCCGCTTGGGCTACGAGCCGACGCATCGCATCGGTGAAGGCCTGGCCGAGGCCATGGAGTGGTACGTGCGGGACCTGGGCTAAGCTGGATCCCGAGCAGCGATTTGCACCATCTAAAGGCGCTTTGTTTGCTCCGGTCGCTGCGCGCCGGGCGTGCTCGCACCAGGCAATCGCCATAGTCCAAGCTTGCATGTTTCAGCCAACGGGGTTGGCCATGAAAAGTTTGTGAGTCTTGGCCCGATTTTTCGGTCGGCACTCGATTTTGTTGGCTATGATCAAAACGGTTAATTTCGACCATGGGAGATGATTATGAAAATAATGCAATTACTAATTCTTTCCACGCTGGTGTTCGGCGCCACCGCCCAGGCGGATGATGATGTGACCTATCGCAAGGACATTCGCCCGTTGTGGGAGGGGCATTGCATGGCCTGCCACGGTGAGTCCTCGCCTCCCTTGGCCGAATTCAAGCACAACAAGAAAATGTACATGGAGAAATCGCAAGGCCCACGCATGGCCTCCTATGGCGAGTTGGTGACCTACGTCGGCTGGCCGGACTCGGGCGCCATTATGCGGCGGCTTGATGACGGCAAGAACGCAAATGGCAAGCCGGGCAACATGTACGAATACCTCGGCGAAAACGAGGCGGATCGGCAGAAAAACCTGGCGATATTCAAGGCCTGGGTTGGCGAGGGTGGCTGGGTGCTGAAGCGGTTCAAGGATCTTTCCAAGGAAGAACTCAGCATGATGAAGGTCAAGGAATAAGTTCAAGGAATCCATCGGGCGCCCCCGCCCGTGCCCGGCCACTGACAGACCTCGCCCCGAATTCGGCATAATGGTGTGATGTCGTCAGTCCGGGTTCTTCTTCACTTCCTCGCTGGCCTGCTCCTCGCAGGCCTTTTCGTTTCAGCCCGTGCAGACGGGCTTCCCGCCGCCTTCACCGATGCGTTGAATCAGGCCGGCATCCCGCTCGGCCGCGTGGCCGTGGTGGTGCAGCCGCTGGATGCAAAGGCGCCCGTGATGGCACACAATGCCGAGGCGGCGCTGAATCCGGCCTCGGTGATGAAGCTGGTCACCAGCTTTGCGGCAATCCATCAGCTTGGCCCCGGCTATGTGTGGACGACCGATGTATGGGCCGTCGGCGAGATCGCAGACGGCGTGTTGAACGGCGACCTCGTCATCAAGGGGCATGGCGATCCCACCCTGACACTGGAGCGCATGTGGCTGCTGCAGCGCGAATTGCGCGCGCGCGGCGTGCGTCACATTCGCGGCAACCTGGTACTCGACCTCAGCCATTTCGACCTGCCGCCGATCGACCCCGGCGCATTCGACGGCGAACCGTTTGCCCTCTACAATGCCGCGCCGGGTGCGCTGGTGGCCAATTTCAACGCAACGACCTTGCGCCTGAAGCCGAACGCCGACCAGGTGCTGATCGTGCCGGATATCGCGTTGCCCGGGGTCACGCTGACCTCGCGTCTGGCGCTGACCGACCAGGCAGACTGCAATGGCTGGCGCGGTGCGATGACGCCTGCCTTCCCCGATCCTGCGCGCTATGAGCTGGTGGTGACCGGGAACTATGCGCGCAGTTGCGGCGAGCAGGCGTGGTCGCTCAGCCTGTTCGAGCCCGCAGCGACTTTCGATTTCATTTTTCGCGGGCTGTGGGCGGAGTCGGGCGGCACCCTGACCGGCGCAACCGTGGCGGGCACGGCGCCGCAATCCGAGCCGCTGCTGAAATTTACCTCGGAAACGCTGACCGAGGCGCTCACCCGACTCAACAAGCATTCCAACAACCTGATGACGCGCAATCTTTTCCTGACGCTGGGTGCGGAAAGCGAGGGCACACCGGCAACGCTGGAAAAAGGTGCGCGTTCGGTGCGCGATGCGCTGACGCAGCGAGGAATCTCGACGCGCAAGCTGGTGCTGGAAAACGGCGCAGGCCTGTCGCGCATCGAGCGCGTCAGCGCGGAGGCATTGAACCAGTTGCTGCGTGCAGCCTACAACAGCCCGCTGTTCGCCGAATTCCAGTCTTCGCTGCCGATCGTCGCCATCGACGGCACCTTGAAGCGCCGCTTCAACGGCAGCGCGGTGAGCGGCAACGCCCATCTGAAGACCGGAACCCTGCGTGACGTCAGCGCACTGGCCGGGTATGTGTACACCGTGAATGGCCGGCGCGTCAGCTTCGTCATGCTGGTCAATCATCCCAATGCGCGGCACAGCGAGGCGGCGCAGCGCGCCCTGCTGGAGTGGGTGCAGCAGGGGGGTGTCCAAAGCAATCCTTCAGGGCGGTCCGGGGGCGCGCCGAGATGAATCCGGGCTGCCGCGTGATGGGCCTGTTCCTCGTACTGCTGGCCCTGTTCCAGGGGGTGCCGGTGGCGGTGGAAGCCTGGCAGGCGCAGCAATGGCCGGACACGGTGTCGGAGTGGATCCGGCTGGCGCTGCTGCCCGGCGCGCTGTGGCTGTATGTGCGCTACTTCAGCATCCTCGGTTGCCGACAGTGCGGGAAGGACGGCGATGAGCCCCGATAAGCTTCCCGACTGGGCCGCCTGGCTCGCGCAGGATGCCGACGGCACCTGGTGGGCTTATGAGGCCGAGCCCAACAAGCAGGATCATGGCTGGTACGAAAACGAAGTCGGACGCATCCAGCGTCTGGGGTCAAGCGCCCCGCCGGCCGACTGGGAAGCCACGCTGGCGCGCAGGGAAGCAGCGTTGTCCAGCGGGCTGGTCGACGCTATTCAGGCTGCAACAGGTCGATCCTGAAGCTGTCCTCGTAAGGCGGCACATTGCATTCGATGACGTCCGAAGGCGCGACGTCGAGTCGCACGCCGACGATGTCGGTGCGCACCGGCAATTTAGACGCGCCGCGATCCACCAGCACCACGGTGCGGATTTCCTCCGGCTGTCTGCACGCCAGATATTCCACGGCGCGAAGCATGGAATGACCGCGATACATCACATCGTCCACCACCAGCACCGTACAACCCGCGAGGTCCAGGGTGGCGTGGGTCGGGTTTTCCGTCAGTTGGGTCTCGGGGTAGAGCAGCGTGAGATCGTCGGCATAGCGCTTGATCTGAAGGTCCAGGCGCACGCAGTCCGTCAGGCCCCAGGTTCCCCGCAGCCGCGCATGCAGGCGATCGGCTAGCGGCGCGCCGCGCCGCAGGATGCCGACAATCGCGATCCGCGTGCGTCCCGTCAGCAGGCCCGCTGCCTGGCGAGCCATGTCGCTGACGATGGAGTCCAGTTGCTCGGGGGTGTAGAGACAGGTCCGCCTGCCCTGCGGCTTGTCCGTCATGGCCTGGATTCCTGCAGGCCCAGTTCATCCCACAGGGCGTCGACCCGTGCCTTCACTGCCGCATCCATCTCGATGGGTGTGCCCCATTCGCGGCTGGTCTCGCCCGGCCATTTGTTGGTGGCATCGATGCCCATCTTGCTGCCGAGTCCGGAGACCGGGCTGGCGAAATCGAGATAATCGATCGGCGTGTTTTCCACCAGCAGCGTGTCGCGCGCGGGATCGACGCGCGTGGTGAGCGCCCAGATCACTTCCTTCCAGTCGCGCACGTTCACGTCGTCGTCGGTGACCAGGATGAACTTGGTGTACATGAACTGGCGCAGGAACGACCACACGCCGAACATCACGCGCTTGGCGTGGCCGGGGTAGGCCTTCTTCATGCTCACCACCGCCATGCGGTAGGAGCAACCTTCAGGCGGAAGATAGAAGTCAGTGATCTCGGGAAACTGCTTCTGCAAGAGCGGCACGAACACCTCGTTCAGCGCCACGCCGAGGATCGCCGGCTCGTCCGGCGGCTTGCCGGTGTAGGTGCTGTGGTAGATAGGGTCGCGCCGCATCGTGATGCGCTCGACCGTGAACACAGGGAAGGTTTCCTGCTCGTTGTAGTAGCCGGTATGGTCGCCGTACGGACCTTCCAGCGCGGTTTCATCGGGATGGATCACGCCTTCGAGCACGATCTCGGCCGACGCCGGCACCTGCAGTTCATTGCCGATGCACTTCACCACCTCGGTCTTGGCGCCGCGCAACAGTCCGGCAAACTGGTATTCGGAAAGCGAATCCGGCACCGGCGTGACCGCGCCGAGTATGGTCGCAGGATCGGCGCCGAGCGCAACGGCTACGGGGAACGGCTCGCCCGGATGTGCGAGCGTGTGCTCGCGAAAATCCAGCGCGCCGCCGCGATGCGCCAGCCAGCGCATGATGAGCTTGTTGGGTGCGATCACCTGCTGGCGGTAGATGCCGAGGTTCTGCCGCTTCTTGTGTGGGCCGCGCGTGACAGTCAGCCCCCAGGTGATCAGCGGCGCCACATCGCCCGGCCAGCAGTGCTGGATCGGCAGGCGCGCCAGATCCACGTCGGCGCCTTCCCACACGATTTCCTGACACGGCGCGCTGCGAACTTCCTTCGGCGCCATGTTGAGCACCTGCTTCAGCACTGGCCACTTGTCCCAGGCGTCGCGCAGCCCCTTCGGCGGTTCGGGTTCCTTCAGGTAGGCCAGCAGCTTGCCGACTTCGCGCAGCCGTGCCGGGTCGTCTTCGCCCATCCCCAGTGCGACGCGCTTGACCGTGCCGAACAGATTGGCCAACACCGGGATGCTGCTGCCCTTCGGGTTTTCGAACAGCAAGGCCGGACCGCCGGCGCGCAGCACGCGGTCGGCGATTTCGGTCATTTCCAGCCTGGGGTCGACTTCGACGGCGATGCGTTTCAGCTCGCCCATTTTTTCGAGTTGCGCGATGAAGTCGCGCAGGTCGTGATAGATCATGGGGGAGCGATCATGCGCGGTCAGGGTCGATGCCGGGTCGCGGCATCAGTTGATGAATTCAAACAGGGTGACGACCTTGGTCACGCCCGCCGTGTTGCGCGTGATCTCGGTGGCGGCGCCGGCTTCGGCTGCGGTGACCAGGCCCATCAGGTAGGCGACACCGGCTTCGGTCACCACCTTGATATTGTTTGCGGATACGCGTTCGTCCCTGAGCAGGCGCGTCTTGATGTTGGCGGTGGTCGTGGCATCGTTGGTCTGGGTCGTCAGCGAGACGACATCCGTGATGGCGAGTTCGTTCAATACTGCACGCACCTCGGGAACGCCCTTGACGACTTCGGCGGCGCGCGCACGGGTGGCTTCATCCGGCACCTGGCCGGTCAACAGTGACTGGCGGTTGTAGCTGGTGACGGAAATTCTCACGGGCTTTTCCTTAAAGGTTTCGCTCAGACGGTTCATTGCCCGCAATTCGATTTCCTGGTCTCCGACATACGCGCCGGCGGTGCGGCGGTCCAGTGCAACCGACGTGCCAGTGGCTGCGCCGCCTACGACTACCGCGGCACATCCGTGCAGTTGCGACAGCGCCACACCCAGCAGCGCGATTTGGATCAGCTTGTTCATTCCTCGACTCCTAATAAGACGCTGTCCACCGCATCGCACAGGCAATGGATGGTCAGCAGATGGACTTCCTGAATGCGCGCCGTGGATTCGGCGGGCACGCAAAGGAAGACGTCCTCTTCCTGCATTTGTTCCGTGAAGCCGCCACCGCTGCGTCCGGTGAGGGCGATCACAGGCATGCCACGCGCGTGCGCAGCCGCCACCGCCTGCAGCACATTGTGCGAATTGCCGCTGGTGGAAATCGCCAGCAGGATGTCGCCCGGCTGGCCCAGCGCCTTCACCTGACGCGCAAATACCTGTTCGTACGCATGGTCGTTGGCAATCGAGGTCAGGGTCGAGGTGTCGGCGGTAAGCGCGATCGCCGCCAGGCCGGGCCGTTCCTGTTCGAAGCGGTTGATCATCTTGGAGACGAAATGCTGTGCATCTGCCGCTGAGCCGCCATTGCCGCAGGCGAGGATTTTTCCGCCCTGAGCCAGGCAATGGACGATGTGGCGCGCGGCCTGTTCAATCGCCGGGGCAAGGGCATCGGCTGCATTCAGGTGGATCTGCGCCGAGTCCTTGAAGTGGCCGGATATTCTGTCAAGTAGGGGCATGGTTAGCTCGGGTGTTTCATGAATTCGCGTGATGATCGCGCAGGATTTTGTTTTGCAGGGAAATTTTGTGAGGGAGCGGCGTAGTTATTCATACGTCCGACTGAGCAAATAGCCATGCGAGACAAAAGCACCCGCAAGGGGTACGCCGGACTCGTAAGCGCTAAAGCGCAACAATTCCGCTGACCAGCGAGGGCGCGCGTCAATTTATGAAACATTCGAGCTTGAATTATCCCATATCGTCGAATGCGTTCTTGATCCATTCGGGCGCCGCCTCGCCGGTGAATGCGACCACGTCGAAGCGGCAGGGCGGCAGCGTTGCCAACCCGCCCAGATACTGGCGAGCGGCGGCCAGCAGCTTCTTCTGCTTGCCTGGGGTGACGCTGGCGGCGGCGCCGCCGAAATCGGTGCGGCTGCGTAGCCGGACTTCGATGAATACCAGAGTCGGACCGTCCTGCATGACGAGGTCGATCTCGCCGAAACGGCAGCGCCAGTTGCGCGCCACCAGCTTCAGGCCATGCGCATTCAGAAAGGCTTCGGCGCGTGCTTCGGCGGATTGCCCGAGGTTGAACATCTGCGACAATGCCGGGATGAGTGAAAGTCCGCATCATACCCGCCTGCCTCCTGCGCTTTATGTGGTCGCCACGCCGATCGGCAACCTCGGCGACATCACGCTGCGCGCGCTCGACACGCTGAAGTCGGTGGATCGGGTGGCGGCGGAAGACACCCGTGTCTCGGGGCAGCTGCTGGCGCATTTCAGTATTTCCAAGCCACTGGTGTCGATCCGCGAGCACAACGAGCGCGCAGCCGCCGACAAGGTGATCGCGTGGATTGTGGCCGGCGAGGCGGTGGCCTACGTGTCGGATGCCGGCACGCCGGCGGTGTCGGATCCCGGCGCGCGGCTGGTGGCGGCGGTGCGCGCTGCGGGACTGACGGTGGTGCCGATTCCCGGCGTCTCGGCGGTGACCACGGCGCTGTCGGCCGCTGGCATCGAATCCGGGCAATGGCTGTTCCATGGTTTTCTGCCGCCCAAATCGGGCGCGCGCCGCGCGCAACTGCAGACGCTCGCGGCGCTGCCGGTGGCGCTGGTGTTCTATGAGGCCCCGCACCGCATCGAGGAGACGCTCGCCGACATGGCGGGGGTGCTGGACACTTCGCGCCCGGTGACGCTGGCACGCGAACTGACCAAGCGCTTCGAGAGCATCGTTACACTGCCGCTCGCGGAGGCACCGGCCTGGCTCGCGGCCGATCCCAACCACGTGCGCGGCGAATTCGTCGTCATCGTGCATCCGCCCGCGGCAGCGGCCGCGATGGTCGATGTGGACGCGATGCGGGTGCTCGACGCGCTGCTGGGGGATTTGCCGCCGACGCTCGCGGCCAAGCTGGCGGCGAAGATCACCGGGCGCAGCAAGGCCGAACTCTATAAAATGACCCTCGCACTCAGGCCGCAATCTCAAGACGAAGCATGACCGACACCCTTACGATCACCCGCCCCGACGACTGGCACATCCACTTTCGCGACGGCGCCGCCATGCAGAGCGTGCTGCCCGACACCGCACGCGTGTTCGGCCGCGCCATCGCCATGCCCAATCTGAAGCCGCCGGTGGTCAACGTGGCCGACGCGGCGGCCTACCGCGCGCGCCTGCTGGCTGCCGCGGCCGGAACGTCGTTCGAACCGCTGATGACGCTCTACCTCACCGACAACACGACGCCTGCGGAAATCCGCCGCGCGCGGGAAAGCGGCTTCGTGCATGCGGTGAAGTATTACCCGGCGGGTGCGACCACGAATTCCGACTCGGGTGTCACCGAACTCCTCAAGGCCTACAAGGCCATTGCTGCGATGGAGGAAGTCGGCCTGCCGCTCTTGCTGCACGGCGAAGTGGTCGATTCCGAGGTCGACGTGTTCGATCGCGAAGCGGTGTTCATCGAGCGTCACCTGACCCGGCTCCTGCGCGATTTCCCGAAACTGAAAATCGTGCTGGAGCACATCACGACGCGCCAGGCTGCCGAGTTCGTTGCGGCCGCGCCGGCCAACGTTGCCGCGACGGTCACCGTGCATCACCTGCTGTACAACCGCAATGCCATGTTCAAAGGCGGCATCCGTCCGCACATGTACTGCCTGCCGGTGCTGAAGCGCGAACAGCATCGCCAGGCGCTGGTTACCGCTGCGATCTCCGGCAATCCCAAGTTCTTCCTCGGCACCGATTCCGCGCCGCATGCGCTGGGCGCCAAGGAAACCGCCTGCGGGTGCGCCGGCATTTATTCCGCGCACGCCGCGATCGAGTTGTATGCCGAAGCCTTCGAGGACGCGGGCGCACTCGACAAGCTGGAGGCTTTCGCCAGTTTCTACGGCGCGGATTTTTATGGCTTGCCGCGTCACACCGACACGCTCACCCTGCGCCGTGAAAGCTGGACCGCGCCAGCGAGCCTCCCGATGGGCAGCGAAACCCTGGTGCCCTTGCGCGCGGGCGAAGCCATCCGCTGGCGCGTGGTCTGACATAAAAGCGGCAGACCGGGTGGGTCTGCCGCGATGGAAGCAAGCCCGTGTTGATGCCTTCCGGGCGCTTCCGAGAGTCGCGCAGCATTGCGCTGCGCGGGAGGAGTCGCTTACGGGAACGCTGGGATGGTGGGTTCGGTCCCGGAATTCATGGCTTCGGGGTGGCGCGCTGCAATCAGCTTCCTGATTTCTTCGACCCGCCCGGAGGGGGCGTCAACCATCATCAGGATATGACCGGCTGTGATCGCCGATTCAAACGCCTTGAGCCGCGAGTTGGGAATCGAGCTGGCGACCATGCTGGCAACCCAGGCACCAAACGCGGCACCGATCAGCGCCGTCAGCAGAATGGTGACGAGTTGCAGGTCCACGCCGGCGGGCGGGAAAAATACCGCCACCAGTCCGGCCATGACGCCGATGCCCCCGCCCACCGCCAGGCCGGTTTCGGCGCCGTGGACGAAGTCGGATGTTTGCAGGACCGACGCTTCGTTCAGCCCTTCAAGCGACATGCCGTCCCGTGCCATCACGTGAATATGGCTGTCCTCGATGCGGGTGAGCAGAAGCTCGTCGCGGATTTGTCGGGCGTTGCGGACGTCCGGCACCATGAAATACAAGCGTCTTCTCATGATGGATCTCCTGGCAAGGTCGTCATCGGCCTGGGAACCTTGGTGTAGCAAATTCGGCGCAGCAGTCAAGCAAGGACTTATAATCACAAACGGGAAAGCCGGTCAGACAACCGCTGCCACGCAAGTGGAAGAGGAAAGTCCGGGCTCCACAGAGCAGGATGCCGGCTAACGGCCGGACGCCGCGAGGCGAGGAACAGGGCCACAGAGACGAGCGTATTAAGTTACGGTGAAACGCGGTAACCTCCATCCGGAGCAACACCAAATAGGCAGACGATGACGCGGCTCGCCGAGTCTGCGGGTAGGTGGCTGGAGCGGGCCAGTAATGGCCCGTCTAGAGGAATGGTTGTCCACGACAGAACCCGGCTTATCGACCGACTTTCCCACTTTTCATGTAATTCAAATACTTAGCGTTTTTATCTAAAAACATGGGCAGAATTACCCGCTAAGCCCCGGTTTTTCCAGAAACTTATCCACAACCCAAAACCACCCCTAAGTCCTTGAGGCATAGGGGTTTTTTTGCGTCCGGCGCCTTGACCCCCACAAAACTATCCCCTATAGTGGGTGCAAGTGGTGATTGGTGGGAGCTTGTGGGAGAATACGCCCAGTCAATCACGGCCAAATCCGGCTGGATTTGAATTCAATAATTGGGGGAGAGCATGTTTCGGGGGGTTGCAACGGTCAGTCTGGATAGCAAGAACCGGCTCGTGGTGCCGGCGCGCTATCGTGACGCCCTCCTGGTGAACGGCGGCGGTCGCGTGGTGATCACCGCCGACCCCGGCCAGTGCCTGCTGCTTTACCCCTTGCCCGAGTGGGAGCCGATCGAGAAAAAACTCAACGGCCTGTCCGACTTCAATCCCCGTACCCGCAGTCTCAAGCAATTGCTCGTCGGCTATGCCCATGACATGGACATGGACAGCGCCGGTCGCGTGCTGCTGCCGCCGATGCTGCGCAAGTTCGCCGAGCTCGACAAGAATGTGGTGCTGGTGGGGCAAGGTGGCAAGGTGGAGTTGTGGAACGAGGCGCGCTGGGAGGCGCAGGTGTCGCAGGCGCTGACGTTCAGTCACGATGCGCTGCCACCCGAACTGGAAGGCTTTACGTTGTGATGGAGACCGCCCATGTGCCGGTGCTGGCACAGGAGGCGGTGGCGGCGCTGGCGATCAGGTCCGACGGCATGTATGTCGACGCCACCTTCGGGCGCGGCGGCCACAGCCGGCTGATTCTCGCGCAACTGGGGCCGGCGGGGCGATTGATCGCGCTGGATCGCGATCCCGACGCCATTCGCGCCGGCGGCGCTGTGAAAGATGCCCGGCTGGCGCTGGTGCAAAGCCCGTTTTCGAGGCTGGGTGCGGTGCTCGACGGCATGGGTGTGATGCAGGTCGATGGAATTTTGCTGGATATCGGGGTGTCATCGCCGCAACTCGATGACGCCACGCGCGGATTCAGCTTCCGCTTCGATGCGCCGCTCGACATGCGCATGGATCCGGGAAGCGGGCTGTCGGCGGCGGACTGGCTGGCGACGGCGGAAGAGGGGGAGATCAGTGAAGTCATCCGCACCTACGGGGAAGAGCGGTTTGCTAAATCGATTGCGCGCGCGATTGTTGCAGCACGGCAGGAAGAGGCCATACGCAGCACCGGGCAGCTGGCGAACCTCATCGCGGCAACAGTCAAAAAGCGCGAGCCGGGGCAACACCCGGCGACCCGCAGCTTCCAGGCTATACGGATTTATCTCAACCGCGAACTGGAAGAACTGAGCGCCGTGCTGCCGCAATGCGTGGACAAACTGAAACCCGGCGGGCGACTCGCAGTCATCAGTTTTCATTCCCTTGAAGACCGTATCGTCAAACGCTTCATGCGCGACGAGGCCCTGGGTGAGCAGGCGCCCCGCCGCCTGCCCATTCCGGCCGCCATGCTGAAACCGGGCCGGTTAAAACTGGTCGGTCGCGCCCAGCGTGCGACCGATGACGAAGTGGCCGCCAACCCACGTGCGCGCAGCGCCGTGTTGCGGGTGGCTGAACGCGTGGGTGGGGCGTGAGCCGCTTGAACGTCGTACT
Organism: Thiobacillus sp.; assembly: GCA_011391285.1. Next base: position 14,360 of record JAABQU010000223.1, on the reverse strand, counting down.
GGTGCTGCTGCTGATAGCGTGTGCGCTGGCCCTGATTCAGTCGCAGCATCGTTCGCGTACCTATTTCGTTGAACTGGAACGTCTGAAAAAGCAGGCGCATATGCTGGACGAGCAATGGGGACAATTGCAGCTGGAGCAGAGTACCTGGGCCAATCCGGCTCGGGTCGATACGCTCGCGCGTACCCGGCTCGGCCTGATTGCACCGCCGAATGATCGTGTGCGAATCGAAACGCTGACAGCCGCACCATGAACTACCACTCGAAGAAACTGCTCAAGCTCAATCTTGCCCCCTGGCGCATGGCGACAGTGGGCGGCCTGCTGCTTGCAGGGCTGGCAGTGGTGGCCGGGCGGGCGTTCTATCTGCAGGGGCTCAACACCGACTATCTTCAGGGCAAGGGCGATGCCGTGGCGAATCGCAACCTGACCCTGCCGGCGCAGCGTGGCCAGGTGACTGACCGTCACGGCCAGTTGCTGGCGATCAGTACGCCAGTCGAATCCCTGTGGGCACGTCCGGCTGAACTCAAATTGACCGCTGCGCAGCAAGCGCAGCTGGTCAAGGTTCTGGGCGTGTCGGCATCCGATCTATCGAAAAGAATGAAGCGCAAGACACGCGGCGAATTCAGCGTGCAGCGGCCGGTTACGCCAGAGCAGGCCGTCCGGATCGCTGCCATGGGGGTGCCGGGGCTGCATCTGCGGCGCGAATTTCGTCGCTATTACCCGGCAGGCGAGGTCGCCGCGCATGTGGTGGGTTTCACCAATGTGGACGACCTCGGACAGGAAGGCGTCGAGCGTGCCTACCAGGACTGGCTGGCCGGGCGGGAAGGCCAGCGCCATATCCAGCGCGACCGGCGCGGCAACACCATTCGCGATCTGGCGCCGATCAAGACCGCGCAACTCGGCGGCAATCTGGCGCTCGCCCTCGATCTCAATATCCAGTACCTGGCGCACCGAGAACTGGCGGCAGCGATCGCCAAGAACAAGGCCAAGGGCGGCAGCGTGGTGGTGCTCGACGCCAAGACCGGCGAGATCCTCGCGCTGGCCAACCAGCCGATCTTCAACCCCAACAACCGCCGCAACTACCAGCCGGGGCCGATGCGCAACCGCGCGGTCATCGATACCTTCGAGCCCGGTTCCACCATCAAGCCGTTTGTCGCGGCAGCGGTGCTGGAGCGCGGTCTGCTTCACCCCGACAGTGTGATCGACACGCCGGAAACCTGGCGTGTCGGCGCCAAACTGGTGCGAGACGTTCATCCTCACCCGCAGATGACGGTGAGCGAAATCATCCAGAAATCCAGCAACGTCGGTGCCGTGAAGCTGGCCATGTCGCTGACGCCGGAGCAATACTGGGACGTACTGCACCGTTCCGGCTTCGGCCAGCTGCCAGGCTCGGGCTTTCCCGGTGAGAGTGCCGGGCGGCTGCGCGATGCCGCCACCTGGAAACCGGTCGAACATGCCACCATGGCGTATGGCTACGGCCTGTCGGTCAGTCTTTTGCAGCTGAGCCGCGCCTACATGGCTTTCGCCAACGACGGCGAAGTCATGCCGCTGTCGTTTCTCAAGCGCGAGCCGCAGGAAATTGCGGGCGTCAGGGTATTCTCGCCCGCCGTGGCGCGCGAGGTGCGCGCCATGATGGAATCGGTGACGCAGGAAGGCGGCACCGGCCAGCGCACACGGATACCGGGTTATCGCGTGGCCGGCAAGACCGGCACTGCACACAAGCTGGTCGACGGCCGTTACGCGCCCGACCGCTACCTGTCTTCCTTCGTCGGCATGGCGCCGGCATCCAACCCGCGCCTCATCATCGGCGTGGTGATCGACGAGCCGTCCGGCGGCGTGTATTTCGGCGGCAGTGTGGCAGGCCCGGTGTTCGCCCAGGTGATGGCGGCCAGCCTGCGCCAGCTCGCCCTGCCGCCCGATGCCCCGGAAACCGCGACACGGATGACGCAGAACATGCAGCCGGCAGTGGCGCGTGCGGGGGGGGGCGTGTGATGGCGCACTCCCGCGTTCGCTCGGACTCCTTGCCCCCCGCGCTGCAGGGCGGGCTGGAATCCGTGCCGCACATCCTGGAGCGGCTCGGCGTCCGGGTGGATGCGCTGGTCAGCGACAGCCGCCGGGCCGGGCCGGGTACCGTGTTCGCCGCCTATCCCGGCGAGTCGCGCGACGGCCGCGACTTCATCACGCAGGCCGTGGCGCAGCGGGTCGACGGCGTGCTGTGGGAGGCCGACCATTATCAGTGGGATCCTGCGCTGGGCGTACCGAACGCCGGCGTGGCAGGCCTCAAGACGCGCATCGGTGAAATCGCCGCGCAGGTGTACGGCGAGCCATCGCGCGCGCTGCACATGGTGGGCGTCACCGGCACCAATGGCAAAACCTCGGTTGCCCACTGGCTTGCACAGGCCCTCACTGCGCTGGGGCGCAAGACTGCCGTGGTCGGCACCGTCGGCAACGGCTTCCCCGATGCGCTGACGCCCGCACTCAATACCACGCCCGACGCCATCGAACTGCAGCAGCGTCTCGCACAATACCGGCAGCAGGGCGCGGCCGCGTGCGTGATGGAAGTGTCCTCGCACGGCCTCGCCCAGGGCCGCGTCAACGGGACCTGTTTCAATGTCGCGGTCCTCACCAACCTGTCGCGCGATCATCTCGACTACCACGGCGACATGGAAAGCTATGGGGCTGCCAAGGCCCGGCTGTTCGACTGGCCCGGGCTGGAATGGGCGATCGTGAATACCGACGACGCCTTCGGCCAGCAACTGGAAGCTGCCGCACGGCCGGCGCGCGTCGCCGGCTACGGATTCCAGCGGGGCGCGGTGGTCGGGGAAAGCCTGCGTTTGTCTCAGGCCGGCCTGCATCTGCGCGTCCGCACCGACTGGGGCCATGCGGAACTCGACGCGCCGCTCCTGGGGCGCTTCAATGCCGCCAACCTGCTCGCCGTGCTCGCCACCCTGCTGGTTTCCGACGTGAAGCTGGAGGACGCCTGCCGGGCGCTCGCGCACATCACACCGCCGCCGGGCCGCATGCAGACGCTGGGTGGTCACGCGCATCCGCTGGTGGTGGTCGACTACGCACACACCCCCGACGCACTGGAAAAGGTGCTCGCCACCCTGCGCGAGATCGTCGGCGGCGGGCGCCTCATTTGCGTCTTCGGCTGCGGCGGCAACCGCGACAAGGGCAAGCGTCCGCTGATGGGGCAGGCCGCCGCTGCAGGCGCCGATGAAGTCTGGGTCACCAGCGACAACCCGCGCAACGAAGACCCGCGCCACATCATCGACGACATCCTGGCTGGAACGGGCGGCGCCAAGCTGGATGGTCAGGTTCGCGTCGAGCCGGATCGTGCGCGTGCCATCTTCGAAGCCATCGGCGGGGCGCACCATGGCGACGTCGTGCTGATCGCCGGCAAGGGCCATGAGGATTACCAGGAGGTCGCGGGTGAGCGGCTGCCTTTTTCCGATGTAACCGTTGCCCAGAAAGCCCTGGGAGCGTGGACATGACCATGATGCGTTTGTCCGAAGCTGCGTCCATGCTCGGGGTGCCCTACGCAGGTCCTGATGCCGAGGTGCTGCGTGTCTCAACCGACAGCCGCAGCATCAAGCCGGGTGATCTCTTCATCGCGCTGCGCGGCGAGAAATTTGACGGTGGCAATTTCGCCGCGCAGGCCCTGCAACAGGGTGCGGCAGGTGTGGTGCTGGATGCCGCGCAGGCGCCCGACATCGCAGCGGCCATTCGCGTCGACGACACCCGGCTCGCGCTTGGCAGGCTGGCGGCCGCGTGGCGCAAGCGTTTTTCAATTCCGGTCGTCGCCATTACCGGCAGCAACGGCAAGACCACGGTGAAGGAAATGCTGGCGGCCATCCTGCGGGTGGAAGCCGGAAGCGACGCCGCCGTGCTGCATACCGAGGGCAACCTCAATAACGACATCGGTCTGCCGCTGATGCTGCTGCGCCTGCGCGACACGCACCAATTCGCCGTGCTGGAAATGGGTATGAACCACACCGGCGAGATCGATTATCTGACGCGGCTGGCGCGCCCGGATGTTGCGCTGGTCAATAACGCATTGACCGCGCATATCGGCTTTCTCGGCTCGGTCGAGAATATCGCGCGCGCCAAGGGCGAAATCTTCAGTGGCCTGTCGGACGCCGGAATTGCGGTGTTCAACGCCGACGATGCACACGCCTGGCTGTGGCGAGAAGCCAATGCGGGACGCTGCATCATCGATTTCGGCATCAAGCAGCCGGCGTCAGTGCGTGGGCAATATCGGCCCGGCGCCTTCGGTTCGGCGCTGACCCTGACCCTGCCCAATGCCTGTCTCGACATTGCGCTGCAGGTGCCGGGCGAACACAACGTGATGAACGCACTGGCCGCCGCCACGGCTGCATTCGCCCTCGACGTCAGCCTGCGCAGCATCGACGCCGGGCTGTCCGGCTTCAGCGGGGTCAAGGGCCGCCTGCAGAAAAAGGCCGCGCTGCATGGCAGCACCTTCATCGACGACACCTACAACGCCAATCCCGACTCGGTCAAGGCCGCGCTGGCGGTGCTGGCGCAGCAGCCCGGCAAAAAGGTGCTGGTGCTGGGCGACATGGGTGAACTGGGGTCGGACGCCGCCGCCATGCACGCGCAGATCGGTCTTGTTGCGCGCGAGGCGGGTGTCGACCGGCTGCTGGCGCTGGGCGAGCTGAGCCGCGAAACCGTCGGTGCCTTCGGTGCCGGCGCCATGCATTTCGAGCGGATCCAGGAACTGCTCGCCGAACTCGAAAACGAACTCACGCCCGACACCACCGTGCTGGTGAAGGGCTCACGCTTCATGCAGATGGAACGCGTGGTGCAAAGCTTTATGGAAGGACACTGACATGCTCTTGTGGCTGTTCGAATATCTGGGCCAGGACATCCGGGCATTCAACGTCTTCGGCTATCTGACGCTGCGCGCCGTGCTGGCGACGCTTACCGCGCTGACGATCTCCTTCATCGTCGGCCCGGCCGTCATCCGCAAGCTCACCGCGCTGAAAATCGGCCAGTCGGTGCGCAGCGACGGTCCGCAGACGCACCTGATCAAGGCCGGCACGCCGACCATGGGCGGCGCGCTGATCCTGGTGTCGGTCACCGTCACCACGCTGCTGTGGGCGGACCTGTCCAACGATTACGTCTGGCTGGCCCTGCTCACGCTGGTCGGCTTCGGCGTCATCGGCTGGGTCGACGACTGGCGCAAGGTGGTCGAGAAGAATTCGCGCGGCCTGCCCTCGCGCTGGAAGTATTTCTGGCAGTCGGTGATCGGCCTCGCGGTCGCGGCCTACCTGTGGAACACCGCCAGCTTGCCGGCGCATACCGAGCTCATCATTCCGTTCCTCAAGCACGCCACGCTGACACTGTCGGCCGCAGCGTTCATCGCGCTCACCTACTTCGTCATCGTCGGTTCCAGCAACGCGGTCAACCTCACCGACGGCCTCGACGGCCTGGCAATTCTGCCGACAGTCATGGTGGCCTCCGCGCTGGCGATCTTCGCCTACGTCGCCGGCAACGCGGTGTTCTCAAAATACCTCGGCGTGCCCTTCGTGCCCGGCGCCGGCGAACTGGCGATCTTCTGCGCCGCGATGGCAGGGGCGGGCCTCGCCTTCCTCTGGTTCAACGCCTACCCGGCTGAAGTGTTCATGGGCGACGTCGGCGCGCTGGCGCTGGGTGCCGCGCTCGGCGTGGTTGCCGTCATCGTGCGCCAGGAAATCATCCTTTTCATCATGTGCGGCGTGTTCGTGGTGGAGACCCTGTCGGTGATGGTGCAGGTCGCTTCGTTCAAGCTCACCGGCAAGCGCGTGTTCCGCATGGCGCCGATCCACCATCACTACGAACTCAAGGGCTGGAAGGAGAATCAGGTCGTGGTGCGCTTCTGGATCATCAGCATGATGCTGGTGCTGATCGGACTTTCAAGCCTGAAACTGAGATGAACTACGACAGCCTCAAGCTATCCGGCAAGAAAATTCTCGTGCTTGGCCTGGGCGATACCGGCCTGTCGTGCGCGCGCTGGCTGGCGGCGCGCGGGGCAGACGTCAGCGTGGCCGACAGTCGCGAAGCGCCGCCGCACGCGCAACGCCTCGCCGAGCTGTTGCCGCAGCTGCCGCTGCATACCGGCCCGTACGACGATGCGCGGCTGCAGGCTGCCGACATGCTGGTGGTCAGCCCCGGCGTGCCGCTCGCCGACCCGGCGGTGGCGCGTGCAATCGCCTCCGGTGTCGAGGCAGTGGGTGATGTTGAACTGTTTGCCCGCGCCATCGCAGCACTGAACACGCAGCGCGAGCACCCGATGCGCGTCATCGCCATCACCGGCAGCAATGGCAAGAGCACCGTCACCGCGATGTGCGGCGACATGTGCCGCATGGCTGCCCTGACCACCTGCGTGGCGGGGAACATCGGCCTGCCGGTGCTGGATGCGCTGCTGGATATCGAGCAGGGGTTCGCGCCGGCGCCTCAGGTGTGGGTGTTGGAGCTGTCCAGCTTCCAGCTCGAAACGACGTCCAGCCTCAATGCCGATGCGTCCACCGTGCTCAACCTGTCGGAAGACCACATGGACCGCTACCCCGACATGGCCGTCTACGCCACGGCAAAGGCGCGCATCTTCAGCGGCAACGGCGTGCAGGTGCTGAACCGTGACGATGCGCGCTCGATGGCCATGGCCCTGCCGGGGCGAACGATCGTCAGCTTTGGCCTCGACCGTTGCCCGCAAGATGAACATTTCGGCCTGTGTGAAGACGAGCTCTGTTTTGGCGGCGACATGCTGATGCCCCTGTCCGCGCTGCCGGTGGCGGGCCTGCACAATGCGGCCAACGCGCTGGCCGCATTGGCACTGACGCACGCACTGGGGCTGCCGATGGAGTCCCTGCTGCGCGGCCTGGCCCATTTCAGGGGCCTGCCGCACCGGGTGGAGAAAGTCGCCGAGATCGAGGGCGTGACGTACTACGACGATTCCAAAGGCACCAACGTCGGCGCGACCGAGGCCGCACTGTACGGCATGGGCAAACGCAAGGCCGTGGTGATTCTTGGCGGCGACGGCAAGGGCCAGGACTTCAGTCCGCTCAAGGCCGCGGTCGAAGCCAATGCCCGCGCCGTGCTGCTGATCGGGCGCGATGCGCCGCTGATCGACGCCGTCCTCTCCGGCAGCGGGGTGGAGACCCGTACGGTGGCCAATTTGCAGGAGGCTGTCGAGTCGGCGCAGCGCCTGGCCCGGCCTGGCGACGCCGTCCTCTTGTCGCCCGCCTGCGCGAGCTTCGACATGTTCCGCAACTACATCCACCGTGCCGAGGTGTTCGTCGAAGCGGTGAAAAAACTCGCTGCAGCAAGGGCGGCAGGCTGATGCTCTACACCGCACGCGCCCCCAAACCCAGCGGCGAGCTCGACTTCAGCCTGCTGTGGCTGGCGCTCGGCCTGCTGGCGCTCGGCCTAGTGATGGTGTATTCGGCCTCGCTCGCGATCGCCGAGGCGGCGAAGTACACCGGCCACAACGGCGAATATTATTTGCTGCGGCAGGGCATCTTCATCGCCATCGGTGTCGGCGTCGGCGTCGCCGCCTTCCAGGTGCCGATGCGCGTCTGGCAACAGGCTGCGCCGTTTCTGTTCCTGGCCGGGCTGCTGCTGCTGGTGGTCGTGCTGATCCCGGGCATCGGACGCGAGGTCAACGGCAGCCGTCGCTGGATTCCGCTCGGCTTCGCCAACCTGCAGCCGTCCGAGCTGATGAAGTTTCTTGCCGTGATGTATGCCGCCGACTACACCACGCGCAAGGCCGCCTTCATGCACGACTTCAAGAAAGGCTTTTTGCCGATGGCCGCGGTGATGATGCTGACCGGCGCCTTGCTGTTGCGCGAACCGGATTTCGGTGCCTTCGTCGTCATCGTGTCGATCGCCATGGGCATCCTGTTTTTGGGCGGACTCAACTGGAAAGTCTTCGCGGGACTGGTGGTGGTGCTGCTGGTGGGCTTCGTCATCCTGATCCTGACCTCGCCCTATCGCCTGCAGCGCGTGCTCGGATTCATGGACCCGTTTGCCGACCCGTACGGCAAGGGCTACCAGCTGTCGCATGCGCTGATCGCCTTCGGCCGCGGCGAATGGCTCGGACTGGGTCTGGGCGGAAGCGTCGAAAAGCTGTTCTACCTGCCCGAAGCGCATACCGATTTTCTGCTGGCCGTGATCGCCGAGGAGTTCGGTTTCATCGGCGTTGCGGCAGTGGTCGGCCTGTTTGCCTGGCTCATCGTCAAGGCCTTCATGATCGGCCTTCGCGCAGCGCGGCTCGAGCGCAACTTCTGTGCGCTGGTGGCGCAGGGCATCGGCATCTGGCTCGGCGTCCAGGCGCTCATCAATATGGGCGTGAACGTCGGCCTGTTGCCGACCAAGGGCCTCACCCTGCCCTTCCTGTCGTTCGGTGGCAGCGGCATCGTGGCTAACTGCCTGGCGATCGCCGTGCTGCTGCGCATCGACTGGGAACACCGGCAGATCATGCGGGGGAAGACGTTCTGATGGCCGCCGCGAACCGCACCCTCATGGTGATGGCCGGCGGCACCGGCGGTCATGTCTATCCTGCACTGGCGGTGGCGGACGTCCTGCGCGCCCGCGGCTGGGAGGTGTTCTGGCTCGGCACCCGCGCCGGCCTTGAAGCGCGTGTGGTGCCGGCAGCCGGCATCGATATGGTGTGGGTGAGCATGGGCGGCGTGCGCGGCAAGGGGCTAGTGAAGAAAGTGTTGCTGCCGGCCATGCTGCTGGTCGCCTTCTGGCAGAGCCTGCGGGCCATCCTGCAACGGCGCCCCGACGTGGTGCTCGGCATGGGCGGCTACACCGCTTTCCCCGGCGGCATGATGGCGAGCCTTCTCAATCGGCCGCTGGTCGTCCACGAACAGAATTCCGTTGGAGGCCTCACCAACCGCGTGCTGGCCTGTCTGGCGGATCGCGTGCTGACGGCTTTTCCCGAGGCTTTCCGGGGCGAGAAGGACACGCCCATCCCCTGCCGTCGCGTGGCGACCGAATGGGTGGGCAACCCGGTGCGCGCCGATATCGCCGCCGTGTCGGCTGGCGAGCGCGCCGCGCGCACCGGGCCGCTGCGGCTGCTGGTGGTGGGGGGCAGCCTCGGCGCCACCGCCTTGAACAACTTGGTGCCGCAGGCGCTGGCGCTGCTGCCGGCCAGCCAGTGTCCGCAGGTGGTGCACCAGTCCGGACGCCAGCACGGCGACATCCTGCGCGCGAGCTATGTGGCTGCCGGGGTCGAGGCCGAAGTGCGCGACTACATCGAGGACATGGCCGCCGAATATCAGGCCTGCGACTTTGCCATTTGCCGGTCCGGCGCGATGACGGTGGCCGAACTGGCGTGCGCCGGCGTGCCTGCAGTGCTGGTGCCCTTCCCCTCCGCGGTGGACGACCACCAAACCGGCAATGCCGAATTCCTGTCCGACGCCGGTGCGGCTTGGCTGATGCAGCAAAAGGACCTGACGCCGGAAAAGCTGGCAGCCCTGATCGCCGGCCTTGATCGCGCCACGTTGGCAGAAATGTCTGACAAGGCACGTGCCCTGGCGAAACCCGATGCGACCCGGCAGGTCGCAGATATTTGCGAGGCGCTGGCGCAATGAAGCACGCCGTCAAACACATCCACTTTGTCGGCATGGTCGCTGCGAGCAGGGAGCAGGGCTCCCGCTTGCGGGATGCGACCGGCCGCGAGTGGCGCCGGATGCCGGCCTGCAGCTCGCCGAAGCGGAAGGGGCAACGATGAAGCACGCCGTCAAACACATTCACTTTGTCGGCATGGTCGCTGCGAGCAGGGAGCAGGGTTCCCGCTTGCGGGATGCGACCGGCCGCGAGTGGCGCCAGATGCCGGCCTGCAGCTCGCCGAAGCGGAAGGCACCGCGATGAAGCACGCCGTCAAACACATCCACTTTGTCGGCATCGGCGGTGTCGGCATGAGCGGCATTGCCGAGGTCCTGTTGAACCTCGGCTACGCGGTGTCGGGCTCCGACCTTGCCGACAACACGGTGACGCAGCGGCTGGCGAAGCTCGGGGCACGCATTCATCGCGACCATGCGGCCGAAAACATCGCCGACGCAGATGCAGTCGTCACCTCGACCGCGGTGCAGGAATCCAACCCCGAAGTGATCGCGGCACGCGAGAAGAAGATCCCCATCGTGCCGCGCGCGCTGATGCTGGCCGAACTGATGCGCCTGAAGCAGGGCATCGCGGTGGCTGGCACCCACGGCAAGACGACCACCACCAGCCTGGTCGCCAGCATCCTCGGCGAGGCGGGCATGGACCCGACCTATGTCATCGGCGGCAAACTCACCGCCGCCGGCACCAACGCGCGGCTGGGGCAGGGCGACTTCCTGGTGGCCGAGGCCGACGAATCGGACGCCTCCTTCCTCTATCTCACGCCGGTGATCGCGATCGTCACCAACATCGACGCCGACCACATGGAGACCTATGGCCATGACTTCGAGCGGCTGAAGCAGGCCTTCGTCGACTTTTGCCAGCGCCTGCCCTTCTACGGCATGGCCGTGCTGTGCATCGACGATCCGCATGTGCGCGAAATCCTGCCGCGCATCACCAAGCCGATCACCACCTATGGCTTCGACGAATCGGCCCAGGTGCGCGGGGTCAACCCGCGCTTCGAACACGGCCGCATGCTGTTCACCGTCAAGCGCGAGGGCATGGCCGATCTCGACGTGGTGCTGAACCACCCCGGCCTGCACAACGTGTTGAACGCGCTGGCCGCCATCGCGGTGGCGACCGAAGTCGATGCCCACGACGCCGCCATCGTCAAGGCGCTGGCCGAATTCCACGGCGTCGGCCGCCGCTTCCAGCGCTACGGCGAAGTCGATGCCAAGGGCGGCGGCCAGTACACCCTGATCGACGACTATGGCCACCATCCGGTTGAAATGGCAGCCACGCTGGCGGCCGCGCGCGGCGCCTTCCCCGGGCGGCGGCTGGTGCTGGTGTTCCAGCCGCACCGGTATACCCGCACCCGCGACTGCTTCGAGGACTTCGTGAAAGTCCTGTCGGAAACCGATGTGCTGGTGCTGACCGAGGTCTATCCCGCGGGCGAAGCGCCGATCGTCGCCGCCGACGGCCGCGCGCTGGCGCGTGCCGTGCGCGTGGCGGGCAGGGTCGAACCGGTGTTCGTGGAAAGCGTCGCCGACGTGCCGGCTGCGCTGGGCGACCTGGCGCAGGCGGACGACGTGGTGCTGGTGATGGGTGCCGGCAGCATCGGCCAGGTTGCACCGGCATTGGGAGCGCCCCATGCGGCATGACTACCGGATGAGCGAGATGGATCTGGGTGGCGGCGCCGGCCCGGTGCTGCGCGGCCACTTTCTCTACAACGAGCCGATGAAGAAGCATGTGTCCTGGCGTGCCGGCGGCGCCGCTCAGCGGGTCTATGTTCCGGCCGATCTGGAAGACCTGAGCTGGCTGGTGCGCTCGGTACCGGCGCACGAGGACATCCATTTCGTCGGACTGGGCAGCAACCTGCTGGTGCGCGACGGCGGCGTAAGGGGCGTGGTGATCCTGCTGCATGGCGTGCTGAAGAATCTGGCGATCGAGAGCCGCACCCATGGCCTGCCGCCCGCGCCGGAGGATGTCGATACCGCCTTGGTGTACGCCCAGGCCGGCGTCGCCGCACCCAAGCTGGCGCGCTTCACCGCCAACCATGATCTGGCCGGTGGCGAGTTCTGGGCCGGCATTCCCGGCACCGTTGGCGGCACGATCGCGATGAACGCGGGCTGCTACGGCGGCGAAACCTGGGACAAGCTGGTGCAGGTGCAGACACTGGGCCGCGATGGCCAATTGAACGAGCGGCGGCCGGACGAATACGTGATCGGCTACCGCCACGTGGCGCTCAAGCATCCGCAGGAAGAATGGTTCATCGGCGGCTGGTTCCGCCTGGCGCGCGGTGACGGCGCGGCCTCCCGCGAAACGATCAAGGTGCTGCTGAAGCAGCGCATTGCGTCGCAGCCGCTGAGCATGCCCAACGCCGGCTCGGTGTTCCGCAATCCGCCCGGCCATTACGCGGCGAAGCTGATCGAGACTTGCGGGCTCAAGGGCTTTCGCATCGGCGACGCGCAGGTCTCGACCAAGCACGCCAATTTCATCGTCAACCTGGGCCATGCCACGGCGACCGATATCGAGCGCCTGATCGAGCACGTGGAAGATACCGTGGAGGCGCGCACCAACGTGCAGCTGATCCGCGAAGTGCGAATTATTGGAGAACGACAGTGAGCAAGTTCGGCAAAGTGGCAGTGATGTTGGGTGGCACCTCAGCCGAGCGTCCGGTGTCGCTCAACAGCGGCGCGGCGGTGTTGGCGGCGCTGACCCGGCAGGGCATCGATGCGCACGCATTCGATCCGGCCAACCGCAACCTCGGTGACCTGATCACCGGGGAGTTCGATCGCGTGTTCATCGCGCTGCACGGCCGCTACGGCGAGGACGGCTGCATGCAGGGCGCACTCGAATTGCTGAATCTGCCCTACACCGGCAGCGGCGTCATGGCCTCGGCCATCGGCATGGACAAGTGGCGCACCAAGCTGTTGTGGCGCGCCGCCGGCCTGCCCACCGCCGACTGGGACATCCTCACCGCGAGCAGCGATTGTGCCGCCGTGGAAAGGAAGCTGGGCCTGCCGATTTTCGTCAAGCCGGCACGCGAAGGCTCCAGCATCGGCATGAGCAAGGTGACCGAACCGGGGACGCTGAAGGCAGCCTACGAAACCGCGGTCGAGCACGACGCCCTGGTGCTGGCGGAAAAATTCATCGACGGCGCCGAGTTCACCGTCGGCATCCTCGGCGATACAGCATTGCCGCTGATCCGCCTGCAGCCGGCCAAGGAGAAGGCCTTCTACGATTTCGAGGCGAAATACCTGCGCGACGACACCCAGTACCACTGTCCGGCGGGCCTGCCCGATGCGCAGGAAATGGCGCTGCGGCAACTCGCGCTGGACGCCTTCCGCCTGGTGGACGGGCGCGGCTGGGGCCGCGTCGACCTGATGTTGGACAGCCTCGGCAATCCCTATCTGCTGGAAGTGAACACCTCGCCCGGCATGACCGACCACAGCCTGGTGCCCATGGCTGCGCGGGCTGCCGGCATGGATTTCGACACCCTGTGCCTGAAGATACTGGAGCAGACGCTGGCATGAACGCATCGCCCGAACTCGCCAACCATCCGCTGAGCCAGGTCGCCCGTGTGCTGACCTGGGGCGCGCTCGGCCTCTTGGCCTATGGCGCAGCCAGCTGGGTGGTGGCGCAGCCGTGGTTTGCGCTGCGACACATCGAGGTGAAAACCCCGGTGGCGCACGTCACCGAAACGCAAATCCGTCTGGTTGCCGAGCGCCAGGTGCGCGGCACCTTCTTCACCGTCGATCTGGACAGCGTGCGCAACAGTCTGGAAAAGCTGCCCTGGGTGCGCGAGGCGCGGGTGGAACGCCGCTGGCCTGACACCCTGGTGGTGTCGCTGGTCGAGCATGTGCCGTTGGCACGCTGGAACGACAACGCCCTGGTGAACGAGGCCGGCGACGTTTTTGTCGCCGCCGCCGATACGCGCCTGCCGCGCCTCATCGGGCCCGAAGACAGCAGCGACGAGGTGGTGGCAGCCTATCGCCGCCATCAGGCCGCACTGGCGCCGCTCGACATGACGATCCGCGAGTTGCGCCTGTCGCCGCGTCGGGCGTGGCGGATGCAGCTCGAAAACGGCATGCAGCTCGCGCTTGGGCGGGAGCAGACCGATGCGCGTCTGGCCCGCTTCGTCGCACTGTATCCGCGCCTGTTCGGCGCGCAGCCATCCGCATCGGAAGCCGCCGCTCAGGCTGTCGCGTCCGTCGCAGCCGCCCCGCTTACCGTCGATTTGCGCTATCCGGATGGCTTCGCCGTCCGCTTGCCCGGAGGCATTGCGCCTCAAGGCTTTGCCGCGCGCACGCCTGCCGGCACCACCCCTATGAAACCGAGTGAAACATGAGTAAGCCAAGAGACCCCAAAAACCTGGTTGTCGGCCTCGACATCGGCACCTCCAAGATCGTTTGCATCGTTGCGGAAATCAACGACGAGGGGGAACTCGAGATCATCGGCATGGGCACGAGCCCCTCGCGCGGGTTGCGGCGCGGCGTGGTGGTCAACATCGAGGCCACCGTCAACGCCATTCAGCGCGCGCTGGAAGAAGCCGAATTGATGGCCGACTGCAAGATCCGCGAGGTCTATACGGGCATTGCCGGCAGCCATATCAAGAGCTTCAACTCGCACGGCATGTTTGCCATCAAGGATAAGGAAATCGGCCAGATGGACGTCGACCGGGTGGTGGAAACCGCGCGCGCGGTCAACATCCCGACCGACCAGCAGATCCTGCACACCATCCCGCAGGAATTCATCGT
>JAABQU010000222.1 GCA_011391285.1 Thiobacillus sp. | reverse complement strand
ACGCCGCCCGCCCACCAGATGCGGCAGGCGCCTTCGTCCGACACCATGCAGGGGCCGACCGGGTTGCGCGGGGTGCACGCCTTGCCGTAGATGCGGCACTGGTTGGGGTAAATCTTGCCCAGCACCACCTGTGCGCAGTCGCAGCCGGGCGGCATTTCGCCGGCGCGGCGGCGGTCGGGATCGCTGTGGTCGGGGAATAGCTTGCGGGCATCGTGCTGGGCGTAAGCCGGCTTCAGCGCGTAACCCGAATTGGGAATGATGCCGATGCCGCGCCAGTTGGCGTCAACGATGTCGAGGGTCTGATCGAGCATGCGTCGCGCAGTGGGATTGCCGCCGGGATGGGCGACTTCGCGATAGCAGTTGTCGAGAAAGCGCTCGCCGCTTTTCAGTTGGCGCAGCACCGAATAGAACGACGCCAGCAAGGATTCAGGCGCGAAGCCGGCGACGGCGGCGGGAATCTCGTGGCGTTCGACGACGAAGTTCCACTCTTCCGGCCCCATCACCGTGGAGACGTGACCGGGCGCGACCAGCGCGTCGAAGCCGGGGCTGCCAGAATTGAGCAGCATCGCCACTGCGGGCCAAGTCAGGCGGCCGGACAGCAGCACCGACAGATTGTCGGGCAGGCCTTCGGCCAGTATCGCCGCAGTCGGCGCGGTGGTGGTCTCGAAGCCGGCGGCGAAGAACACCACCGGGCGCTCCGGATTGTCCAGCGCGATCTTTCTCGCATCGAGCGGGCTGGCGATCGGCCGCACGTCGGCGCCGGCGGCCTGCGCCTCGGCCAGCGAGCGCACCTCGCCCTTTTTCACGTTCACCGGCACCCGCAGCATGTCGCCGTAGGCAACCAGAATGACCTTGTCCTGCAGCGCCAGTTGCATTGCCTGATAGACATCTTCTTCCGGGCAGATGCATACCGGGCAGCCCGGGCCGGGCACCAGTTCGACCCACTTCGGCAAGGCGCCGCGCAGGCCGGCGTGGGTGATCGAACGTTCATGGCCACCGCACACGTTCATGATCTTGACCGTGCGGTCGAAGTCAAGGGCGTGGATTTTCTCCAACCAGGCGCGGGCGTCAGTCATCAGGCGGTGACGCTGTGATATTTCATGCCGTCGCTCTGGATCGCCGGGCGGCGTGACTGACCAACCGCGACGCGGGCGCGCTGGGCGGCCAGCTGCTCGCGCAGCCAGGTCAGCCAGGCGTCCATGCCCAGATCCTTGCGCGCCGATAGTCGCATTACCGGCGCCGGGTTGGCGAGGTTGCGCAGGTGGGCTTCTGCCTTGTCGGGATCGAAGTCATCGAGCACCGCCAGCAGGTCGGTCTTGGTCAGCAGCATGGCGTCGGCGGCGCGGAACATCACCGGGTACTTGGCCGGCTTGTCGTCCCCTTCGGTGACCGAGAGCAGGGTGACGTTGAGGTGCTGGCCAAGGTCGAAGCTCGCCGGGCAGACCAGGTTGCCGACGTTCTCGATGAACAGGATATCGACGCCATCGAGCATCATGTGATGCAGCGCATCGTGCACCAGATGCGCGTCGAGGTGGCAGGCGGTGCCCGTGACGATCTGGTGCGCCTGCACGCCCTTGGCGCGGATGCGCTCGGCGTCGTTCTCGGTCTCGAGGTCGCCCTCGATCACGGCGCAGGTGAACTCGTCCTTCAGCGCGACGAGCGTGGCTTCCAGCAGTGCCGTCTTGCCGGAGCCGGGCGACGACATCAGGTTGATCGCGAGGATACCGCGCCTGTCGAAGTGCTCGCGGTTGTGCGCGGCCTGGTCGTCGTTTTTCGCCAGCAGGCCTTTCAGCACGGAGACTGCGGTCGCGCCCTTGGCGACGGGCTTGAACGCCAGGTGCTTGTTGCCGGGGGTGAGGTTGCAGCCGCAGGTATCACACATATTCAGGGGCCATGGATCAGGATTCAGAGGTCAGGGAAGGGGTGGTTTCGAGTTCGACGCTTTCGAGCAGCAGTTCGTCGCCGGAAATAATCTGGGTGTGCCAGTCGCCGCAGGCGCCGCAGATCAGGCGGTT